>NZ_LSJM01000112.1 GCF_001557215.1 Sphingomonas sp. CCH9-E2
CAGTGGACGGCGAATAGGTCCAGCCAGGCGGGATGTTCTTGGGGTCCATCATGCCCGCCATGCTCATGCCCGGCATCATCGGCACGAGCACCGACAGGGCAATCACGGCCGAGCCGATGAGCAGGTTGTTGTTGTACTGAGCAGCGCTCGGGCTCCAGAAGATTAGCGGGGCGAAGAACAGCCAAATGCCGACGAACGCCACCGCCCATTGCGCCCAGGTCTTGGTCCTGGCCGACAGCGACAGCGCACCGAACAGCGCGATGGCGAGGCCGCTGACGACATCGCTAATGGCCAGCGCGTTCGCCCGCCACTCAATCGACGGCAACCCGCGATCAATCGTTACGAAGCGCGCGGCCTCGCCGACGCTCTGCGTGGTCACGGAGTCGTATATGAGCGGGCTGGAGGCGAGCCACAGCCCAAGACCGATGTTCGCGTAAAGAGCCCAGCGCGCACGGCGCTCGTCCCGGTCCATTATGGCCATGTGATCGCCGTGTGCACCGTGGCCGGACATCGCCATGTCCGCCGCGCCAGGGCCGTGCCCCATGGCTGCATGGTCCATGCTACTATGGTCCACAGCCCCGTGATCCATACCGGCCATCCCGGCGCCTGCCGCCGTAGGTTGATGGCTCGGCGCTACAGGTTCGGCCTCTGGCTTATCGTGCCAGGCAACCAGGTTCTCGTTGAGCTTGTTGTTCCGATACCAGGCCCGCGGATGGCGCTTCAACGCCGCAACGATCGCGGGCAGCGTGTCGCGGAGACTATGTTTCGGCTCCCATCCGAGCAGCGAACGCGCGCGGGAGATATCGAGGATATAGTGGTCGTTGCTGCTGTCGATCATCCAGGGCTGGATGAAGTCGTCGCTGCCGAGCGCTTCGTTCTGTAGGATGATCCCGGCTTTCGCGAGCGGCTGCGGAATCCGGATCGTCTTCCAGCCCTCGCCGTGGAGCGCCTCGCCGACGATGTCCTGGATCTCGGCATAGCCGGGCGCGTCGGGCTCGCCGATGAGCAGTGGCAGCTCCGCCGGAAGTTCGTGCCGCCGATCGACCAGGCGAAGCACGGCATCGGCCAAATCGTCGCGGTGCACCGATGACTGTGCCGCACACAGCATGCCGGGATAAAAGTGCGAGATCAGACGGTGCTCGTAAATCTGCGATATCTGCTGCGCAAGAAACGCCGAGCGTCCGTCGTCGTCGTAAACTCCGGCGGCGCGCATATAGACGACCGGGATGTTCCCGTGATGCTCATGCAGCAACGCCTCGCCATCGACTTTGGACTGTGGGTACGCCCAGGACGCACCGATCGGGGAGTCCTCGTTGATGCGCTCGTCGGGTGTGGAAGTCGGCTTATGAACCAGCATCGTGCTGGCGAAGACGAATTGCTCGACCTCGAACGATTGCAGCCCGTCAATCAGCCGGCGGGTGCCCTGCACGGTGACCTTGTCATAGAGCGGATTGGGATCGCCCGTAATATCGTAATAGGCGGCTAGGTGGATCACAGAGGCGATGCGGTTGCCGTACCGCGCGCGCACCTCTTCGAGCGCGGCGCCCACCGCCTCGTCAGAGCCGAGATCGAAGTCGATTGCCGCCGCGGGCGGCGGCGGGTCTGGAGGACCGGCACGATCAAGGCCGACAACCGTGTAGCGTTCGCCGAGCCGGGCAATTAGCGCGGCGGCGATGAAACCGCTCGCACCCGTGATCAGAACGACGCCGCCGCCACCCTGGCCGCTGCCGGCTTCACTGCTTTTGCCATCGATCATGACTTGCTACCCTCGTTCGTTTGTCTCTGAAAACGTTAACAGGCCAGCTTTTCAGCCTTAACCCGCGGCGTGTGCGGGCATCCGGTCATAGAACTCGACCTGCATTCGCATCGGTCCGAACGGTTCGACAAAATGTGGTTGGTCCGGGAGCACCAAGCCAGGACAATCGGGATCGAGTATGGTTTCCGAGGCCGGGTCGAGAACATGATAGCGCAATCGCCCGGCGCGCACTCGAATGGCGCCCACACCCCAGGCTTAGTGCGATGCTCTTTTTGCAGCCCGGCCGGAAGCGTGTTCTCGTCGAACACAGGGGTGCATTTATAGGGCAGCGGTCGCTCTGGAGGCGGAGAGCTCATGACAATGAATCCATCACTTCGTAGCCGCGTAGGTCAGATATTCGTCTGATCGGCGGGAACGTCGCGCGGCAGCGTCGCGGCGTCCTCTGCGTCCGTCTCGACCGGTAGGTTCGCGCCGAGTGCGTGGCATGTCATCGAGATCGAACCCATCGAAAAGCCGCGCACGATCGGTTCCGGCCGGGCGTCCTCAGCGGCCGCCAGGCCTGCCAGGTAGAGGAGCGGAACGAAGTGGTCGGGCGTAGGCACGGCGCGCGCGTAGTCGGGATGCTCGCGCACCCTCAGAATGTCGCTTGGCGCGTCGGCGAGCTGCGCTACCACGGCGTCGTCGAACCGCTCTGCCCAATCGAATGCTGTGTTAGGCTGGTCCCACTGGATTTCTCGTAGGTTATGGACGACGTTGCCGCTGGCGAGGATCGCCACGCCGCTGTCGCGCAACGCGGCGAGCCGCGCGGCGATGTCCACATGGTATTCGAGCGGGCGCAGCGCATTGATCGAAAGTTGCACCACGGGCACGTCGGCTTGCGGGTAGAGGTGCGCGAGCACGGACCAGGTGCCGTGATCGAGCCCCCACTGATCGCGGTCGAGACCAACCCATTCCGGTTTCACCACTTCCGCAATCTCCTGCGCCACGTCCGGCGCGCCGGGTGCCGGATAGTCGAAGTCGAACAGCGCCTGCGGGAAGCCGTAGAAATCGTGGATCGTTCGAGGTCTCGGCATGGCCGTCACCGCGGTCGCACCGAAATACCAATGGGCCGAGACGACCAGCAGTGCACGGGGACGGGGCAGTGTTCGCCCGAGCGACTTCCAGGCGTCGGTGAAGCCGTTCCGCTCCAGCGTGTTCATCGGGCTACCGTGGCCGATGAACAGTGCAGGCATCCGCCCGGCGACCATCATGCCCCTTCCCCGCGACGCTGGAGGGAAGCGTCCAGGCTCCAAGGTCCTGGCCCCGCGAACACGAGATAGAGGAACGCGAAGCAGTAGAGGATCGCTGCATCGCCCCCGTTGTTGACCGGGAATGCGTTCTGCGGCGCGTGCGCGATCCAGTAGGCGACGGCCATCGTGCCGGAAGCCAGGAAAGCGGCTGGACGGGTGAACAGGCCCAGCGCGATCAGAAGCCCGGCCGCCAGCTCGACCAAGCCCGCGTATGCCCCAGGGTTGTCGAATGCAAAGCCACTACCTGCCGCTTGGCCAAGCGGGAAGGACAGGAACTTCTGCGTCCCGTGCTCAAGGAAGACGAGACCGGCAACGATCCGAAGGGCACTCAGCATTCGCGGTGCCCAGAAATGCAATCTTTCGTTCATGGCCATCGCCGCTCCTTGTTCCCTCAGTCAACGCGGCTTGTTCATTCAAAATCCAACATTTGGATGAAGGATCATCAAGAGCTTGCCTCGCGACAGGCATGCTTTTTGTCCCGCGCACTCAACGTAATGACCATCCCGGACCAATCCTCTCGTACACTCAGCTTTGCAGCGCGAGGCGACAGTCCCGCAAGCACCTGTGGGCGACTTAGGGCGTCGGACACGTAAGCTCAGTCCAAGCGGGGGGTATCTTGGGAGGCGAGGGTTAAGCCGCGCAAGTGGGTAAAAGAAGGTGGAAGGCCTGGGCGGCGCTTGTGTGGGCGGATGGTCCATAGCGTTTACATGCCCGACGCGGGTGGCGCGAGGGTGCCTAGCCATGCCACGAGCGCCAGAATGCCGATCACGCAGGCTGTCTCGATCGCGAGGCTGACCCGCAGCGCCCTAAGCGCCCCGCGATGGTCGTTCATGGCAATCGAGCGCTCAAAGGCCGGCGTGAGGCGAAACCGATTGAGGGAAGCGAGCCCCAGCATCCCGGCGAACAAGACCAGTTTGGCGAGCAGCAGCAGGCCGTAGAGTGTCGTCCCCAAGG
>NZ_LSJM01000113.1 GCF_001557215.1 Sphingomonas sp. CCH9-E2
CGATACGACAGGGGCTGCCGTGGCCGTGATGGCCAGGGCAGCCCCCGCAATCATCCCGCGTCCGGCAATGGTGAGCCGGAACATGGGAAGCGCTTTACGAGCCGGGCGTCAGGTTCACCGCGGCGTACTTGCCGCGACGGTCCACTTCCAGCTCGAATTCGAGCCGGTCGCCCTCGTTGAGCGTCGGCATGCCGGCGCGCTCGACCGCACTGATGTGCACGAACGCATCGGGCTGGCCGTCATCCCGCTGGATGAAGCCGAAGCCCTTCATGGCGTTGAAGAACTTGACCGTGCCGGTCGCCTTCTCACCCGTCAGCTGACGCTGCGGGCCGCCCATGCCGCCACCAGGGCCGCGCTCGGGGCGATCGCCACGCTCACGCGGCGGACCGCGATCTTCGACCGGCATCGGCTCGCCGTCGATCTTGAGGTCGGTCGCGCTGATG
>NZ_LSJM01000114.1 GCF_001557215.1 Sphingomonas sp. CCH9-E2
AATCAGGATCGGCCGCGCTCCAATAGCGTTCGAGGTGCGGCATCCGCTCCGCGCTGCGCGTGCCGTTCCAGCGCGCCGGTTGCAGATAGGTGAACTCCTCTATCGGCCACACTTCCACCGGCACGCCGGGAAAGCGCGCGATCGTTGGCGCAGCCGTCTGCTGCGTGCGGGTATAGGGCGACGTGACGATGAGCGCGGGCGCTTCTATCCAGCTCGCCGCGACTTCGCGTGCCTGTTCCTGGCCCAGCTCCGTCAGCTCGATCGCGCCGAGATCGTGGCAGGGCACGCCGGCGTTGCCGGTAGATTCGCCGTGGCGAATGAAGATTACGCGCATGGCTATTCAAACAGTTCCGCATGAGTGCCGGCGCGCAC
>NZ_LSJM01000115.1 GCF_001557215.1 Sphingomonas sp. CCH9-E2
GCGCAAGCCCGACCCGACCCCGCCGAAAGCCGCGCCGGCCCCCGCGCCCAAGCCGCAGCCCAAGGCCGAGGCAAAGAAGTCCAACCCTGCCCCGGCCAAGGCGCAGCAAAAGACCGAACGACAGGCGGTGCGCCCGACCGGCCGCCTGACCGGCATCACCGACGGGCTGACCGATCAGGCGAGCAAGGGCAAGGCGACGACGCCGCAGGCCGCGCAGATGGGGCCAGAAGTGCGCTCGTCAGTGTTCGGGTTGATACGGCGACAGGTGAAGCCGCATTGGCGGGCGCCGACCGGGGCGGACGTGAATCTGCTCGCTACGATCGTCGAGGTGCGGCTGAACCGCGATGGATCGCTCGCGGGGCAGCCGCGGGTGGTCCAGCAGAACGGACAAACCGCAAGCAACCGCCCGCAGCAGGAATTGCACAAGGAGCGCGCTCTGGCCGCGATCCGTCTCGCCGCACCCTTCAGGGGCTTGCCCGAGGAATATTATGACGGCTGGAAAGCCTTCCGACTGTCCTTCGACAGGAGACTGTAAATGAAGTTGCGCACCCTTTTTGCCGCGACCACGGCGTTGTTCGTCGCTTTCCCTGGTCACGCTCAGGAGCAGCCGACCGCCCAGCCTGCGGCCCCGGCGGGCGAGAGCCAGGAGCTGCCGACCATCGACGTCACCGATGAGAGCGCGCAGGATCTCACCATCATCATCCCGCCAATGCCGACGCAGCAGGTGGTGAGCACGGCTGCGGGCAGCACCGATGCGCTGGGGCGGCAGGTGTCGCAGATCATTGCCGACAATCTGCGCAACACCGGCCTGTTCAAGCCGCTCGGCCCCACAGGGGTCCGCGCGATCCCGGTGAGCGAGGTGAGCGCGCCGGACTTCGGTTACTGGCGCGGCGCGACCGCGCAGGCGCTGGTGCAGGGGTTCGTGCGCGCCAATGGCGACGGCAATCTGACCGTCGGCTGCTACCTTTACGACGTTGCGCTCGGCACCGAGCTGGCGCGTGAGGGGTTCGTGGTTCGGCCCGCGGACTGGCGGCGCGCGGCGCATAAATGTTCCGACGCGATCTACACCCGCCTGACCGGCGAGGGACCGTATTTCGACAGCCGCGTGATCTATGTCAGCGAGACCGGGCCGAAGAACCGCCGCATCAAGCGGCTGGCGATCATGGATCAGGACGGCGCGAACCACCGCTTCCTGACCAACGGCCAGTCGATCGTGCTGACCCCGCGCTTCTCGCCGGACGAGCGGCGCATCGCCTATATGAGCTATCAGAACGACAAGCCGTCGCTGTATGTCTATGACCTGTCGAACGGCACGCAGCGGTTGCTGGTGACCAATGTCAGCCTGGCGTTCGCGCCGCGCTTCTCGCCGGATGGGCGCTGGATCCTGTTCACCATGTCGGTGGCGGGCAATGCCGATGTCTATCGCATCGCCGCGAGCGGAGGCACGCCGCAGCGGCTGACCACGGCGCCGGGCATCGATACCGGCGGCAGCTACTCGCCCGATGGCAGCAAGATCGTCTTCGAAAGCGATCGATCGGGCACGCAGCAACTGTACGTCATGAACGCCGACGGATCGAACCAGCAGCGGATCAGCTTTGGCGGCGGGCGCTATGCCACCCCGGCGTGGAGCCCGCGCGGCGATCTGATCGCATTCACGCGCATGGGCGGCGGATTCCGCATCGGCGTGATGAACCCGTCGGGCGGGGGCGAGAAGCTGCTGACCGATGCGTGGGGCGATGAGGGACCGAGCTGGTCCCCCAATGGCCGCGTGCTGCTGTTTTCGCGCGGGGCACAGGGCCCGTCGGGCAAGTCCGACATCTGGTCGGTGGACCTGACCGGCAGCACCTCGCGACGGATTCCGACCCAATTGGACGGTTCCGATCCGTCCTGGGGACCGTTACGACCGTAAGCGGGTTGACGTCGCGGGAACTCACCCGCACCCTGTCCGTTACGCAGGGGTATCGAAATTCACGATAGCCAAGGGAGATAGGACCAATGGCGAAAGTAAAGACCGCCCTGATCGTTGCGACGATGGCGCTTGCCGTTGTCGGCTGCCAGAAAAAGCGGCCCGAAACCTTGCCCCCGGGCCCCGGCGGCCCGGTCGAACCCGGCCCTGGTCCCGGACCGGGCGGCGGCGGCGCGCAGCCCGGCACTGCCGAACATTTCAAGCAGAATGTCGTCAGCGACACGATCAATTTCGATTTCGACCAGTATGACATCGACGCGCGCGCGCGGCAGATCCTGGACAGCCAGGCGCAGTGGCTGACGCAATATCCCAACACGCGCATCACGCTGGAAGGTCACGCCGACGAGCGCGGCACGCGTGAATATAACCTCGCTCTGGGCGACCGTCGTGCCAATGCGGCGAAGAACTATCTCGCCGCGCGTGGGGTTTCGCCGACGCGGATCACCACGATCAGCTATGGCAAGGAACGCCCGATCGCGCTGGGTTCCGACGAAGCCAGCTGGGCGCAGAACCGTCGCGCGGTGACCATCGTCATCAACTGATCGGTTCAACCCGTATCGACGAAGGGGCGCGGCGATGGTCGCGCCCCTTTTGTTTTTACGGGCAATTTCAGCTGCCTTTCCTATATCCCCGTTACGCATGACGCCTGAACCTGCCAGCCCCGCGCCGACCCGCGCGCCGCGCCATTTGTGGCTGTGGCTGGCCGGGCTGTTGCTGGCGTTCAATGCGGTCGCCGGAACCCCGACGCCGCAGCGGCTGGACAGTGTCGGGCTGCGCGCGGCCGCGCTCACCGCACCCGTCCCGGCCCATGCCCAGTTTCGCGACCCGGCGTCGCTCATCAAGACGGCAGCGCAACGGGCGCTGAAGGCACAGGATCGCCCCGATGGCGATCCGCCGCTGCCGCTGCATCATGCTGCCGTCGTCCCACCCTACTCCGCGGCGCCGCTTCGCGCCGTCACGCCGCGGGCGGATGCCGCCCCGACTCGAGCGCCGGCATCGCGCTATCGCGCCCGCGCACCGCCGCTCACCGCCTGAAGCCCGAAACCTGATCGATCAAACACGCCGCCTGCGGGCGGCTGGCGTGCGCGTGCGCGCGCCCCGCAACGGGAATTCAGCATGAACGAGACTATGACCGACACCAGCCTGCGCGACCATGTCGCGGGGCTCCTCAACCGCTATCCCGCGCTCGAGCCGAGCGAGCGCGCGGAGCTGATCGCCTTCATCAAATCCGGCCCCGCGATCGACCGCGGAATGCTGAAGGGCGATCCGACCCATGCCGCCGCGATCCGCCGGGTCGAGGCGGACCATCCCGAGCAGTTCCGCCTTGGCATCGCGCGCCAGCTGTTGGTGGCGGTAGCGATCGTCCTGCCCTTCCTCGCGATCTGCTGGCTCGCATGGGAGGTCGGCGCGAAGTGACGTGACGGCCCCCGTCGGCGCGCCTGACGGGGGCATGTCCGATTCCGCTTGTACGCCACCCGATTCGATATAAATATGATATCATCTTTTCAGGGAGGCAAACATGTCCGACTTCGATTCGCGCGCGCTTCGCTCCAGTGCTGAGCGGCCTGCCAGCACCGCCAGCGGCTATGCCATGCTGCTGGTCGCACTTGCCGCATTGATCGGCATCATCGCGTCGGCGCCACAGATCGGCGAGGCGACGTGGGCGCCGTTCGCACTGGTGCTGGGCGTGCTGGTCCTCGCCTTCGTCGCGCCGGGTTTCTACCTGCTGCAGCCCAATCAGGCGACGGCGATCCTGTTGTTCGGAGAGTATAAGGGCACCGATCGCACCACCGGCCTGCGCTGGACATGGCCGTGGATGATCAAGAAGAAGATCTCGGTCCGCATCCACAACATCACGTCGGAACGGCTGAAGGTGAACGACCTGCGCGGCAATCCCATCGAGATCGCGTCGAACGTGGTGTGGCGCGTCGCGGATACCGCGCAGGCGCTGTTCGACGTCGATGACTATCGCGAGTTCGTCCACATCCAGATCGAGAGCGCGGTACGCGCGATCGGGTCGCGCTACCCCTATGACGACTTCACGCATGAGGAGATGACGCTGCGCGGCAATGCCGAGCATGTCAGCGAGGAGCTGCGCGTCGAGCTGCAGGAACGCGTGCTCGCCGCGGGCGTGCATATCGACGAGTGCCGTCTCACCCACCTCGCCTATGCGCAGGAGATCGCCCAGGCGATGCTGCGCCGGCAACAGGCCGAGGCGGTGGTCGCGGCGCGCAAGACGTTGGTCGAGGGTGCGGTCGGCATGGTCGAACTGGCGCTGGAACAGCTTAGCGACAAGAATGTCGTCGAGCTGGACGATGAGCGGCGCGCGGCGATGGTGTCGAACCTGATGGTCGTGCTCTGCTCCGAACGCGATACCCAGCCGGTGGTGAACGCCGGGTCGCTGTACCAGTAACCGGAGCGGAAGGCGCATGGCCGCCCCACCCAAGAAGGCGTTCCCGCTCCGCCTCGACCCCGCGCTCTATGCGGCGATTGAGCGGAGCGCGGCGACCGACCTGCGCAGCGTCAACGCGCAGGTCGAATGCCTGCTGCGCGAGGCGCTGGCGAAGCGCGGCGTGAAACTGGCCGACCCGGTGCGCGCCAAGCGCGGGCGGCCGCCCAAGGAGGACTAGGATGCGTTCGAACAGCTGCCCCAAATGTCAGGGTTCGATGGCCGAAGGCTTCGTGCCCTATGAGCGCAGCAACATGCCGGGCCTGGGCCGCTGGTATCGCGGCGCGGCGGTCAAGGGCTGGTTCGGGCTGAAACTGCCCAAGACCTATGTCGAGGTGACGACATGGCGCTGCCAGCGTTGCGGGTTTTTGGAGAGCTACGCGAAGGGGTGAGCCTCTTGATCCTCCCCCGCCAGGGGAAGGTGGCACGCGCAGCGTGACGGAGGGGGAGGATGCACGACGATCGAGAGAACAC
>NZ_LSJM01000116.1 GCF_001557215.1 Sphingomonas sp. CCH9-E2
GTTCCGCGACATGGAAGAGTTTCTGGACGGTGGATGCGCGGTCGCTTGCGACGCAGTTGATCACCGCATCATCGAACATCGGGCTTAGCGAGCGCATCCTTCGGTCTCCTGTTCGCTTTTTAGGCGGTGACCGTGACATTGGTGTGGCGACCGCAAGCGGATGAGCGCGTCAGTGATACGATTGCTCGCAGGAAAGCCCCACTCAGATCGCGTCGGGATGATCGAGCAGCCGCAGCAGGATTTGCGACACGAGGGGAGGGGACACGCCTTCGTCCAGCAGCATGTCGAAAAACGCATCGTCGTTCGGCGTCGGGATCATGTCCTCGATAACCAGGTTGGCGCGCGACTCCGCCATGTCCTCACGCCACATGGCGACTTCCGCCGGCGTGCCGCGCGTAAAATCCATCGCGCGCACTTCGGCGCGGATCGCCTCGATATCGAATGTGATCATCAACTACCCCTCCTCACCGTTTTGCAAGAGCAGATAATTCAGTGCATCCACCGCATCGCGCTCGGTAGCAAAGAGGAGATCAAGCCAGCGGGCCTCAACCGCAGACCAGAGACCCCAAGCGCCGTCCAATTTCGGTTCAGGGCGTTGCGCGACACGATAATCGCTGGCGCTCATCAGCGCGCCTCCTTGGCATCGCTTTCGGCATCGAACGCGCGTTTGCCGCGCCGCTTCCACAGCGCCAGCACGTCCCCGGCATCATCACCGCGCGCGCGTCCGGCGAGATCGAGCAGCGCGCCGTAGAGCGTGGCACGATCGTCGTCGGCCAGTTCGACCAGGCCGGCTTTCTGGACGAGGCCGCCCAGCTCGATCAGGTGGCGCGTTCGTTCGCGGC
>NZ_LSJM01000117.1 GCF_001557215.1 Sphingomonas sp. CCH9-E2
GGGAAGCCAACCCCGCCCCGGCCCGAACTCAGTTCTTTTCCTTGTCCACCAGCTTGTTCGCGCCGATCCACGGCATCATCGCGCGCAGCTCGCTGCCGACCTTTTCGATCGGATGCGCGGCGGCGGCCTTGCGGCTGGCCTTCAGCTCGGGCTGGCCCGCGCGGTTGTCGAGCACGAAATCCTTAACGAAGCGGCCCGACTGAATGTCGGCGAGCACGCGCTTCATCTCGGCCTTGGTCTCGTCGGTGATGATGCGCGGACCGGTCTTGATGTCACCATATTCGGCGGTGTTCGAGATCGAGTAGCGCATGTTGGCGATGCCGCCTTCATAGAGCAGGTCGACGATCAGCTTCGTCTCATGCAGGCACTCGAAATAGGCCATTTCGGGGGCATAGCCCGCCTCGACGAGCGTCTCGAAGCCAGCCTGGATCAGATGGGTGATGCCGCCGCACAGCACCGCCTGCTCGCCGAACAGGTCGGTCTCGCACTCTTCCTTGAAGTTGGTTTCGATGATGCCCGAGCGGCCACCGCCGACGCCGCTGGCATAGGCGAGCGCGACGTCATGTGCGTTGCCGGTGGCGTCCTGATGCACCGCGATCAGACAGGGGACGCCGCCGCCGCGGACATATTCGCTGCGCACGGTGTGGCCCGGGCCCTTGGGCGCGATCATGATGACGTCGATGTCCGCCGGCGGCTCGATCAGGCCGAAATGGACGTTGAGGCCGTGGGCAAAGGCGAGCGCGGCGCCCGGCTTCATATGACCCTTGATGTCATGTTCCCAGATCGCGGCCTGATGCTCGTCGGGGGCGAGGATCATCACGATGTCGGCCCACTGCGCGGCTTCGGTCGTCGACAGGACCTTGAAGCCCGCGCCTTCGGCCTTCTTGGCGGTCGCGGAGCCGGCACGCAGCGCGATCGCCACCTCGGCCACGCCGCTGTCGCGCAGGTTCTGGGCATGGGCATGGCCCTGGCTGCCATAGCCGACAATGGCGATTTTCTTGCCCGTGATCAGGTTCAGGTCGGCGTCACGATCGTAATAGACACGCATGTTCTAGGTTCCCCTTTGAAATTTCGTCGCCCCGGCGAAGGCCGGGGCCGCTATGTTGTGCGCCCTCTCGGGCCGGCCCCGGCCTGCGCCGGGGCGACGGATTTGGTTCAGGCCGCCTCGCGCCCTCGTGCGATGGCGACGATGCCGGTGCGGGCGACTTCGATCAGGCCGACTTCGCTCATCAGTTCGATGAACTTGTCGATCTTTTCGGTGCTGCCCGTCACTTCGAACACGAAGCTGGACGTGGTCGCATCGACGACCCGCGCGCGATAGACATCGGCGAGGCGCAGCGCTTCGATCCGGTGATCGCCGGTGCCCGCGACCTTGACGAGCGCCAGCTCGCGCTCGACATGGTCGCCCTCGGCGGTGAGGTCGCGCACCTTGTGGACCGGCACGAGGCGATCGAGCTGCGACACGATCTGCTCCAGCACATGCGGGCTGGCGCTGGTGACGATGGTGATGCGGCTGACCGATTTGTCGTCGGTAATCTCGCTCACCGTCAGGCTCTCGATATTGTATCCGCGCGCGGTGAACAGGCCGGCGATCCGGGCGAGGATGCCCGGCTCGTTGTCGACGATGACGGCGAGCGTGTGCCGCTCGGCCTTTTCTTCCTTGATGTGCATGAGTTCAGACCAGCGCCTTGGCTTCGTCGTCCATTTCGCCGGAGACTTCGGCGGCCTGGAGGAGCATGTCGGTATGGGCGGCGCCCGATGGGATCATCGGGAAGCAGTTGGCGAGCTTGGCCACGCGGCAGTCGACGATCACCGGGCCGTCATAGGCCAGCATGTCCTGGATCCCGCTTTTCAGATCGCTGCGATGCTCGATCAGGATCCCCTTCCAGCCATAGGCTTCGGCAAGCTTCACGAAATCGGGCAGCGAGTCGCTGTAACTCTCCGAATAGCGGCTGGAATAGGTCAGTTCCTGCCACTGGCGGACCATCCCCATATATTCGTTGTTGAGGATGAAGATCTTGACCGGCAGGCGATACTGGGTCGCGGTTGCCAGCTCCTGGATGTTCATCTGGATCGACGCTTCGCCGGCGATGTCGATCACCAGCGCATTGGGGTTGCCCAGCTGCGCGCCGATCGCGGCGGGCAGGCCATAGCCCATCGTGCCGAGGCCGCCGCTGGTCAGCCACTTGTTGGGCGCTTCGAAGTGGAAGTGCTGCGCCGCCCACATCTGGTGCTGGCCGACCTCGGTCGTGATGATCGGGGCCTGGTCGCGCGTCGCCTCCCACAGCGCCTGGATCGCGCGCTGCGGCATGATCGTGCTGGCGTCGATGCCGGGGCCTTCCTCCGGATAGTCGAGGCACTTGACCGCGCGCCATCCTTCGATCCGCCGCCACCATTCGGACAGGTCGGGCTTGGGGTGCTGACGCGCTTTCCAGATACGCAGCATGTCCTCGAGCGCGTGGCCGACATCGGCGACGATGGGGAGGTCGACCCGCACCGTCTTGTTCATCGACGAGCGGTCGATATCGATATGGATCTTCTTCGCATGCGGCGCGAAGGCGTCGAGCCGCCCGGTCACCCGATCGTCGAAGCGCGCGCCGACCGCGATGATCAGGTCGGCCTGATTCATCGCGTAATTGGCTTCATAGGTGCCGTGCATGCCCAACATGCCCAGCCACTGATCGGACGAGGCGGGAAACGCGCCCAGGCCCATCAGCGTCGAGGTGACCGGCGCGCCGGTGATCTTCGCCAGCTCGCGCAGCAGCTGCGACGCGCCGGGGCCGGAGTTGATGACGCCGCCGCCGGTGTAGAAGATCGGCCGCTCCGCCGCCGCGAGCATCTCCACGGCCGCCTCGATCAACCCCTTGTCCGCCTTGACCTGCGGGCGGTAGGTCTTGTGCTGGATCGGGCCTGGCTTGCTGTAGCGTGCGGTCGCGATCTGCACGTCCTTGGGGATGTCGATCACGACCGGACCGGGGCGGCCCGAGGTCGCGATATGAAACGCCTCATGCACCACCGCGCCGAGCTGGGCGGGGTCCTTCACCAGATAATTATGCTTGGTGCAGTGGCGGGTGATGCCGACGGTGTCCGCTTCCTGGAACGCGTCGCTGCCGATCAGGTGTGTCGGCACCTGCCCGGTAATGACCACCATCGGGATCGAATCCATCAGCGCATCGGTGATCCCGGTGACCGCGTTGGTCGCGCCGGGGCCGGAGGTGACGAGCACGACGCCGGGCTTGCCGGTCGAGCGGGCATAGCCCTCGGCTGCATGCGTCGCCGCCTGTTCGTGGCGGACGAGGATGTGGCGAATCCGCTTCTGCTTGAAGATTGCGTCGTAGATCGGGAGCACCGCGCCACCGGGATAGCCGAACACGACCTCCACACCGAGGTCGACCAGCGCCTCGATCAGAATGTCTGCTCCGCTTTTCTCGGCCACGATGAATCTCCTTGTTTGCCGCAGTGCAATGCATTGGGCGAAGCGCGCTGCTATGCGTATGAAAGATGCGTGTCAAGTATTCATTTTATACGATTCGTGCGAAATGTGGCATTCGATTGATAATATCTGTCTCGGTGGTGCGCAGCCAGTCGGGCGGCGGCTGGTGGCGCAACCACGTATATTGCCGCTTGGCATATTGCCGCGTCGCCGCCTGGGCGCGCTCCAGTGCCTCGGCCCGCCCGATTTCCCCGGCGAGCAGCGCGGCGATCTCGGGCACGCCGATCGCCTTGCGCACCGGGGCCTCGGGAGGGATGTCGTCGCGGGCGAGCAGGGCGGAAACTTCTTCGATCGCCCCTTCGTCGAACATGGCGGCGAGGCGGCGGTCGCAGCGTTGAATCAGCCAGGCGCGGTCGGGGAGCAGGATCAGCGGGGCGAGGTCGATCTGGTCACCGATGCCGCCGACCTTGGCCTGCTGCCAGTCGGCAAGCGTGCGACCGGTGGCGGTCACGACCTCCAGCGCGCGGGCGACACGGGTGGTGTCGGTGGGGGCGAGGCGCGTGGCGGCTTCGGGGTCGCGTTCGGTCAGCAGCGCATGGGCCTCGGCGACGGGCAGGGCGCGCACCTCTGCGCGGATCGCCGGGTCGATGCCGGGTACCGGGGCGATGCCGTCGAGCAGGGTGCGGATGTACATGCCCGTGCCGCCGACCAGGATCGGAAGACTGCCGCGCTCCTGCGCCGCCGCGATCTCCGCCTTGGCCTCGGCCGCCCAGCGCGCGGCGGAATAATCGTCGGTGCCGGTGACGTGGCCGAACAGCCGGTGCGGGGCCTGTGCCTCGTCCTCGGGCGAGGGACGCGCGCTGAGGATGCGCAGCTCGGCATAGACCTGCGCCGAATCCGCGTTGATCACCGTACCGCCGGTCGCCTGAGCGAGCGCGATCGCCAATGCGGACTTGCCGCTGGCGGTCGGTCCTGCAATGAGCGCGACCCTTGGCCTGGAGGAGTTCGGCATGTTCATCGCGACGCTGATAGCAGCGGATCGGCTCGACGCGGGGGATATTTCCTCCGCGCTGGACAAGCTGAGCGATGCCGGGTGCGGTCCGCGCGGCGTCGAGACGCTGGATGAGGACAAGGCGAGCGACCTGTTCTTCAACGCTGCCCCGGATGCAGCGCGTGCGGCGCTGGAGGGGGTCTTCGATCGGGTCGACGTGGTCGTTCAGCCTGCCCAAGGTCGCGAGAAGGCGCTGATCGTCGCCGACATGGACTCGACCATGATCACCGTCGAATGCATCGACGAACTGGCCGATTATGCCGGGATCAAGGCACAGATTGCCGAGGTGACCGAAGCGGCAATGCGTGGCGAACTGGACTTTGCCGCGGCGCTGGATGCGCGGGTGGCGTTGCTCAAGGGGCTGGGCGCGGATGCGATCGACCGTTGCCTTGCCGAGCGCGTGAAGTTGATGCCGGGCGCGCGGACATTGGTGCAGACGATGAAGGTGCGCGGGGCGACCGCGATCCTGGTGTCGGGCGGTTTTACGCGCTTTGCCGAGCCGGTGGGTGCGCAGATCGGTTTCGATCGGGTGATCGCCAATGAATTGCTGATCGCGGACGACGTGCTGACCGGCGCGGTGACCAAGCCGATCGTCGATTCATCGACCAAGGAAGTGACGCTGCTGGGCGCGATGGCGGAACTGGGGCTGGACGCTTCCGCTACGATGGCGGTCGGCGACGGCGCGAATGACCTCGCGATGATCCGCAAGGCGGGGCTGGGCGTGGCTTATCATGCCAAGCCGATCGTTGCCGCCGCGGCGGGGGCGCGGATCGATCACGGCGATCTGACCGCGTTGCTCTACGCGCAGGGGATTGCGCGGGGGGATTGGGTGGAGTGAGCCAACTGATCCTCCCCCGCCAGGGGGAGGGGGACCGCCGCGAAGCGGTGGTGGAGGGGTGTCCCCGCTTGAATGGTCGCGTGCCGTCTTGACCCGCGACACCCCTCCGTCATCGCTGCGCGATGCCACCTCCCCTTTCAGGGGAGGATTTTGGGACTACTCCCGCACTGGCACGCAGGGGCTGAGGCCGCGACACGCGGCGCCGGCTTCGGCGCTGGAGGCAAAGGGGCCGACCAGCACCTTGGTCAGGCGGCCGGACTTCACATAGCTGACCTTGCGGCCGGGGAAACGGCTGCCGACCTGCGACCACAGCTTCTGCGCATTGCCCGGCTCGCCGAACGCGCCCAGCTGAAGCTTCCACCCGCCATCGCGGATCGCCGCGGTGGCGGTTGCGGGGGGCGGCGTCGTCGGCTTCGGCGTCGGTTTCGGTGTGGGACGGACGATCGGCGGCGTTGGACGTGCGTCCGCGCTCTGGGTCGGCGCAGGCGTCGGTGCCGGGATCGGGTCGCGCGGCTGATAGGCGGTCGAGGGCGGCAGCTGCGTCCGCCCGATCGTGGCGGGCGGCTGCGTGCCGCGCGGCGGCTGTACCGCAGCGATGCTCGGGCGTCCGGCGTCGCGCTCATAGACGCGCGCAAGCTCGAGCCCCTTTTGCCGGTCGGCCAGCGAGATATAGCCGTCCATCTGCGCCTGCGACGTTGCGGCCTGGGGCAGCCCCTGTGCCGATGCGCGGACGATCAGGGCATAGGCGCGGACCCAATCCTTGGCCACCGCGTCGCCGTTGAACAACATCGTGCCCAGCACATATTGCGCACGCGGCGCGCCACGCGCCGCCGCCTTTTCCAGCCACTCGGCGGCCTGCAGCCGCTTGCCGTTTTCGAACAGGGCCAGGCCGTAATTCTCTTCCGCCTGCGGATGCCCCTGCAGCGCGGCCTTGCGATACCATTCTTCGGCCTGGGCGAGATCGGCGGGGACGCCGCGCCCGAACTTGTACGCCTGACCCATGTTGAACTGCGCATCGGCATCGCCGGCGACTGCGGGGCCACGCCAGATCGCGACCGCCGCGCGATAATCGCCGCGCTGCCATGCATCGACTCCGGCCTTTACATCGGCTTGCGCCAGCGCCGGCACGCCGACCAGCATCGCGCCGGCCGCTGCCGCCGCCCAGATCAAGTGCTTCATTCCGTCAGATTCCCGATCCCGCCACACATGGATAATGCCAGTTAACCATGACATGGCCAGATATGCTTGCGCTTTGGTTAAGCCCGACATGGGACAATCCCGCGCATCACTACCGTATTAACCCCTTCTTAGCTTCCCGATGGCATCCCCAAGTCTGGGTAACCGGGATTTTTTCGAGGGGTCGATGCGCGTACTTGCGATGGCATCACAGAAAGGTGGTTCGGGCAAGACCACGCTGAGCGGGCACTTGGCGGTGCAGGCGCAGCGGGCTGGCCATGGCCCGGTCGTCCTGATCGACATCGATCCGCAAGGGTCGCTGTCCGATTGGTGGAATGAGCGCGAGACTGATTTTCCGGCCTTTGCGCAGACCACGGTCGCCCGGCTCGCCGCCGATCTCGAGGTGTTGCGCCAGCAGGGGTTCCGCCTCGCGGTGATCGATACCCCGCCCGCCATCACCATGGCGATCCAGAGCGTGATCCAGGTCGCCGAGCTGATCGTCATCCCGACCCGCCCGTCGCCGCACGATCTGCGCGCCGTGGGTGCGACGGTCGATCTGTGCGACCGTGCGGGCAAGCCGTTGCTGTTCGTCGTCAATGCCGCGACGCCCAAGGCCAAGATCACCAGCGAAGCCGCGGTCGCGCTGTCGCAGCACGGCACCGTTGCGCCGGTGACGCTGCACCACCGCACCGACTTCGCCGCGTCGATGATCGACGGCCGCACAGTGATGGAGGTGGACCCCAACGGGAAGTCCGCCGCCGAGGTGACGGCGCTCTGGGCCTATATCAACGACCGGCTGGAGAAGAACTTCCGCCGCACCGTGTTCAGCGCGCCCGCCGTCGCGGCGGCACCGCATGCCGCCTTTGCCGGGCGGCCGCAGGGTGGCTTTGGCCGCCGGGTGGTGAGCTGATGTTCGGTTCCGCCAAGCCCGCCGCGTCGCTCTCCTCGGGCCTGCTCGCCCGCAAGGGACAGGCGCGCCCCGCCATGCGTCCGCAAGGCTTTGTCGGACTCGATCCGGGCACGTCGCTCGACGATCTCGGCTGGAACGACATGGGCAGCGATCTGCCGCCGCCGGCGTTCGAGCCGGTCCCGCCGGTGCTGGCGCAGCGCCAGACGCTGGTCGAGGAATTTGCGCCGGCGCCTGCTCCCGAGCCGGAGGTGCCTGCGCGCCCGGTATCGACCGCCACCGCCGCCCGGATCGGGCGCGAAGTCGGCGCGCGCAAGGGCAAGGCCGCGTTCACGCTGCGGCTCGATCACGACCGTCATCTCAAGCTGCGCCTCGCCTCGGCGGTGACCGGTCGTTCGGCGCAGGTCATCGTGACCGAGGCGCTCGACGCATTTCTCGAATCTTTGCCCGAACTGGGGGCGCTGGTTGACCGGCTCCCGGCGGGCAAGGCGCGCTGATCCAGGGGGACACAGAGCCATGAACCTTCGTCGCATCCTGACCATCTCGGTCTCTGCACTGGTGCTGGGCGCACCGATCGTCGGCGGCCCGACGCTGATCGGCGGGCTTGCC
>NZ_LSJM01000118.1 GCF_001557215.1 Sphingomonas sp. CCH9-E2
CGTTGGCACCCCCGCCGCGCCCCGATACACTCCCCCCATGGAATCGATCGGCGGCGACCTCAGCACCATGGCCCCGCGTCCCTTTGCGGACGCCCATCTCGCCGCCATCCGGGCGATCTCCACCACCCGCCATTATCAACCGGGCGACATCGTGCTGCCGGCCGGCGCGCCGCAGGACCGCTTCGTGCTGGTCGAAGAGGGCGAGATCGAGATCGCCGACCCAGCCACGGGTGAACGCCTCCGCCCGGGCAGCCTGCGCGCCGGCCAGTTCATGGGCGAACTCGCCTTCCTCAACGGCGGCCCGCTCACGCTGACGATGCGCGCCAGCGTCGCCACCCGCACGCTCGAAGCTCCGCGCACGGACATGCTCCGCCTGATGAGCGCGGTCCCCGAAATCGGCGACCATATCCTCACCGTCTTCTCTGCGCGCCGCCGCCGCATCTTCGAGGCGGGCGACAGCAGCCTCGTCGTGCGCGGCGCCGATCGCGACCCCGCCGTCGCGCGCGTCGCCAGCTTCCTCCACCGCAACCGCATCCCGTTCCATGAAGAGGCGGAGGGCGAGCCGCAGGTCAGCTGGTCGGGTCATCCGATCCCCGATCCGACACCACGCGCGGTCGCCGGCCATCTCGGCCTCGATCTCACCGCCAGCTCGACCGAACCGTTCGACCTGCTGATCGTCGGTGCCGGCCCGGCCGGGGTCGCCGCCGCCGTCTATGCCGGGTCGGAAGGGCTGCGTGCGTTGGTGATCGAGGATTGCGCGATCGGCGGACAGGCCGGGACCAGCTCGCGCATCGAAAACTATATGGGCTTTCCCACCGGCATTTCCGGCGCGGACCTGACGTTTCGCGGACAGGTTCAGGCGATGAAGTTCGGCACCTGCTTCGCCATGCCGCGCCGGGTCGAGGCCCTCGCCCGCCGCGACGACGGCTTCTGCGCGACGCTCGACGGGGGCGAGGAGCTGTGCGCCCGCGCGGTGCTGGTCGCCACCGGCGTGCAATATCGCCGCCTCCCGCTCGACCGGCTCGAAACGTTCGAAGGCGCCGGCATCTATTACGCCGCGACCGAGATGGAGGCGCGCCTCTGCGCGCAGACCGAAGCGGTCGTCGTCGGTGGCGGCAACAGCGCGGGGCAGGCGGCGATGTATCTCTCGCGCGTCGCCAAACGCGTCCATGTCGTCGTGCGCGGTGCCAGTCTGGCCGACACGATGAGCGCCTACCTGCGCGACCGGCTCGAAGCCGACCCGCGCATCGTCATCCACACGCATAGCCAGCTCGAACGGCTCGACGGCGACGATCATCTCGAGCGCGTCGTGTTCACCGGACCCGCGGGCAGCCACGCGGTGGATTGCCGCGCGCTGTTCATCATGATCGGCGCCGCGCCCAACACCGACTGGCTGTCCGGCCTGGTCGAACTCGACAGCCACGGCTTCGTCCGCACCGGCGCGGAAGTCGGCGCAGCGTCCAGCTACGCCACCTCGTGCCCCGGCATCTTCGCGGTGGGCGACGTCCGCTCCGGCTCGGTCAAGCGCGTCGCCAGCAGCGTCGGCGAAGGATCTGTCGTGGTCAGCGCGATCTGGAGCCACGTCAACACGCCCGCGCCGGGGGAAGTGGGGATCGGGGGCTAAGCCCACTCCTCCGTTCGCCAATCCTCCCCCTGGGCGGGGGAGGATTGAGACGGTAGATC
>NZ_LSJM01000119.1 GCF_001557215.1 Sphingomonas sp. CCH9-E2
CCGCCACTGACGGCGGGACCGGTGGGCAGGATGTCGAGCTGAGCCTGCTCCGGCTCAACCCCAATGGCCGCCTCAACCTCGACCTTGAATATGAGCGCGACACCGCGCTGCTGGAGAGCGAGCGCGATATCATTCAGGATCCGGCCGCGCCGCGATCGGACACGCAGTTCCGCTCGCTGCGCCCGGCGACGGACAGCCTGACGCTGAACGGCGTGCTCAGCCGCAATATCGGCAAGACGGTCGCCACCGCCAATCTGCGGATGGAGCAGAACTGGAGCGATTCGCTACTGGGCCTGCCGACCGGCGGCACCGACCCGCTGGAGCGCAGCAGCGCGACCAATACGCTGCAGGGCGGCGTCTCGTTCAACGGCGATATTTCGACCAAGTGGCGCTGGTCGCTGACCGCCAATTGGGACCGGATCGAAAGCCGCACCTTGACCGATCGCGACACGGGGCTGACCGATTGGGCGCAGTCGGTGTCGAACGTCGGATCGGTCGACGGCCTGGTCAACGGGCCGATCGCCGAGTTGCCGGCGGGCGCGATCAACACCAGCCTGCGCCTGTCCGGACGGACCAGCGACCTCGACGCGCAATCGCGGCGTTCGGGCCAATATGTCGCGACCGATATCGGGCGCACCAGCGGCAGCGCGCGCGCCAATATCGATCTGCCGATCTCGAGCCGGGGCAAGGATGTGCTGAGCCCGCTCGGCAATCTGTCGCTCAACGCCAATGCGGAGGTCGAACAGCTGTCGGACTTCGGCACGCTGGTCACCTATGGCTATGGCGCGAACTGGTCGCCGGTCGAGGGGCTGCGCATGCTCGCCTCGTTCACCGAGGAGGAGGGCGCACCCTCGGCGCAGCAGCTCGGCAACCCGGTGGTGGCGACCCCGAATGTGCGCGTGTTCGATTTCGTGCGTGGTCAGACGGTCGATATCACCCGGCTCGACGGCGGCAATCCGGGCCTGTCTGCTGACAATCGCAGCGTGATGAAGCTGGGGTTGAACTATCAGCCGGTGCAGAAGCTCGATCTGAGCTTCAACGTTGATTACACCAAGAGCATTATCCGCGATCCGATCGCGTCCTTCCCGACCGCGACGGCCGAGATCGAGGCGGCGTTCCCCGACCGCTTCGTGCGCGATGGCAGCGGGCGCCTGATCCGCATCGACAATCGCCCGGTCAATTTCGCGCGCAGCGAGCGCGAGCAGATTCGCTGGGGCATCAACTTCTCCGCCCCGATCGCCTCGCCGCTGGCGCGCAAGGCGGCGGAAGAGTTCCGCGCGCGGCGCGAGGCGATGATCGCCGCGCGCGAGCGCCAGCAGCAACAGGGTCAGTCGCAGCCGGGTCAGCCCGGCGGAGCGGCGCCGCAAACACCGCCCGAGGGTGTACGTCCGCCGCGCGGCGAAGGTGCCCCGGGCGCCGGACCCGGCGGTGGCGGTCCGCGCTTTGGCGGCGGTGGCGGCGGACGTGGCCCGGGCGGCGGTGGCTTTGGCGGCTTCGGTGGCGGGCCCGGGGG
>NZ_LSJM01000012.1 GCF_001557215.1 Sphingomonas sp. CCH9-E2
CACCGCCAGCACATGCAGGCCGTGCAGCTCGTTCTCGAAATGCGGGAAACGGTCGGCCAGGCAATCATACACTGCGACCTGATCGGTGATCGTGCGCACCCCGCCATAATAGGCCGCCTGCCCACGCAGCAGATGCGCGCCGCCCTTGGAATAGATCGGCGTGATCAGCCCGATATCGGCAACGCCGTGGCGCACCTCCTCCATGCTCATGTCGGACGAGATCAGCGCCCCTGACCAGAATGGCTTGAAGGCGATGCGCCCGCCGCTCTTCGCCTCGACCCACTTCATCCATTCCTGATCGGCGAGGCCGAACGGGTGGGTCGGAGGATAGGGGCTGGCATAGCTCAGTACATGCTCGGCAGTCGGTTGCGGCGCGACGCTGCATCCGGCGAGCGCGAGCGCGGCGAGGATCACTGGCAAACGCATCGGTCAGGCCCCCATCACGCTGGGCAGCCACAAGGTCACCACCGGGAAGGCGATGATCATGGCGAGGTGGAAGAAATCGGCGATCAGGAACGGCACGATCCCGCGGAAAATCTGGCCCAATGGAATGTCCTTGCCGATGGCCTGGATGACATAGACGTTGAGGCCAAGTGGCGGGTGGACGAACCCGATCTCCATCGTGCGGACAAGGAAGATGCCGAACCAGATCGGGCTGTAGCCCAGCTCCAGCACGATCGGCAGAAAGATCGGCGTGGTCAGCAGCATCAGCGCCAGGCCATCGAGGAACGACCCCAGCACCAGCAGCATCAGCGCGATGACGATGACCACGACGATCGGGCTCGCGTCCAGATCGCGCACCGTGGTCGACATCAGGTCGGCGATACCCGTGACGCTGATGAAGGTCGCGAACAGGATCGCGCCGAAGATGATCAGATAGATCATGCCGGTCGTCGACAGCGTCTTGGCGAAGCTGTCGGCGATCGCCGCGCGGTTGAATGCGCCACGAATGCCCATCAGAATGAAGGCGACGATGACGCCGACCGACGCTGCCTCGGTCGGGGTGAACCACCCGATCATCAGCCCGCCGATGACAAACACCACCAGAATGAGAATGTCGATGATGCCGAGCAATCCGCGCATGCGGTCGCGCCAACCGACGCGGGCGGAGGGCGGGCCCAGTTCAGGCTTGAACCAGCACAGGATCGCGATCGCGATCATGTAGAACAAAGCCTGGCTGAACCCGGGGATGATCGCGGCGGTGAACAGCCGCCCGATCGAGACTTCGGCGATGATCCCGAACACGATCAGCGCGCCCGAAGGCGGGATCAGCGCGCCGAGCGTGCCGCCTGCGGCGAGCGCTCCGGCGGCGAACCCGGGGTTGTAGCCCGCACGCCGCATCTCGGGCAGCGCGGCGGAGCCGACCGTGGCGACGGTGGCGAGGCTCGACCCGCTGATCGACCCGAACCCCGCGCACCCCGCGATCGAGGCGAGGCCGAGACCCCCGCGCCGATGCCCGACAAAGCGCGCGGCGACGTCGAAAAAGTCGCGGCTCGCCCCGGCGGCGAAGCAGAGATGCGCCATCAGCAGGAACAGCGGCAGGACGCCGAGTTCGTATTTGTTCGCGACCTCGAACACCACCACGCCCGCCTTCACCAGCGCGGCCTCGGGCGAGAGCATCACCATCAGCCCGACGACGCCGGTCAGCGCCAGACTGACGCCGATCGGCACGCCCAGTGTGAGCAGGCCGAGCAGCGCAAGGATGCCGATCAGGCCGATCAGTTCAGGTGCCATGACTACCCTCCGGCGTGTCACGGGTGAAGGCATGGCGGACGAACAGGATCGCGACGAATACCAGCGCCACAATCATCAGCAGCCGGAACCAGCGCAACGGAATGTGCAGCAGCTCCGACCGCTCATGCCCGTCCCAAAGATCGCCCAGCAGGATCACCGATCCCGCCGCCAGCAGCAGGACGGCAACAGCGCCAAGCAGGTTCGCAACGCGCGCCAGCGTCGCGCGGCGGGAAGGGGAGAGGCGGTCGGTCAGGATATGCACCGCCGCATGGCCGCGCGACAGCGTCACCGCGACCATCGACGATGCGGCGATGAACACGATCGCCGCCTGCACGATCTCGATCGCGCCGAGCAGCGCGAAGCCGGTATGGCGGCCCAGCACCGCGATCGAATCCGCAGCGGTCGCGAGCAACAGGCCCGCCGACCCGATATAGAATGCGGTCTTGCCGGCAATACCCGTAACCGGGGCGGGGGGCGGCTCCTCGTCGTGCAGCGGCGCTGCTGCTTCGGTCACCGGGTCGGACACGCTCTGCCTCTCCTGATTGACAGCCTCTCGCTGGGGCGGTCTAACTGAATGGTAGGATCAAAACCGTAGATATTTTCAACCATCTGTCAATTGCACGAATTGCCGGGTGCGACAAGGGGACGTATGTGACGCAGCTGCGGTCGAAAGTGCCGGACGAGGTCAACGAGAACGGGCTGAAGCTCGGCCGGCTGGGCGATTATGTCGGCTTTCGCATGCGCCGCGTCCAGAACCAGCTGTCGGCCGATTTCGCCGCTGCGACGGCGCATTACGGCATCCGCGCCGGCCTGTTCTCCTCGCTCGCGCTGATCGAGGCCAATCCCGGCCTGTCGCAACAGCAATTGTCGAGTACCGTCGGTCTCGACAAATCGATCACCGTGCAGATCGTCGACGAGCTGGAGAAGCGCGGCTGGGCCAAGCGCGAACGCTCGACCGTCGATCGCCGCCGCCACGCGCTGACGATCCTGCCCGAGGGGAAGAAGACGCTCGACGATCTGTTCAACATCATGAAAGGGGTCGAGGCCGAGGTGCTGGCGCAGCTCAGCCCCGAAGAACGCCCGATCTTCGACGCCGCGCTCGACCGGATGTACGCCGTCTTTCATCGCTGAAGGCCGGACGTCCGGGGGCAGCGCGACCTGCCCCCGGTGCCCCCTTTTACATGCGGAACCGCAGCGATGCGGCAAGCACGCGCCCGATCGGGTTCGCTGCCGACGGATCGTAGCCGCCGCCGCCATTCAGGCCCGGCGCAACGTTCACATAGGGCGGCTGCAGGTCGAACAGGTTGCGCACCTCCAGCCCCAGCTCGACCCCGCCGAGCAGCGACGTCGCGCCCATCTCACCCAGGTTCCAGCTCACGGCGAGGTCGATCGGCGTATAGCTCTTGACCTTCTGGTTCGGGGTGATCGCGGTGTTGGTATAGCCGCCGACATGGGTCGCGGTCAGCTGCACCCGCATCGGCTCATAATCCCACACCACGCTGCCGCGTGCCTTGAATTTGAGCGGGTTGTAGATGGTGTTGAGGCGGCTACGCGGCGTGCCGGCGGGCGACACCGCAGTCTCGTAGTGGAAGAGATAGGCGCCCGACGCGTTGAAGTTGAACGTGCCCGCCTTCTCGGTCGGCACCCGCCAGTTGATCACGAAGTCCATGCCGCGCGTCGTCGACTGGCCAAGGTTGTTGTTGCGCCCATCGACGAACAGCGTGACATTGTTGGGGTCGCCGCCGGGGAAGGTGCCGCGCGCCAGCGTCACGCCCTGTGACAGCAATTGCAGCACGCGATCGCGCGCCGCGGTGCCGCGCAGGATGATGCCGGTCCCGGCAAATTCGGACTCGCGCGCCAGGATGGCGAGGTCAGCGAGATAGCTGTCGACCTGATTGATGTACTTCACGTCCCAATAGGTCGCGCTGACCCGCAGGTTGGAGGTGACGTCCCAGTCTGCGCCGACCGACCAGGTGGTCGCTTCCTCGGGCTGCAGATTGGTGTTGGGCCCCGAATAGGCGAAGCCGGTCAGCGGCGCACCGCCCGCCGGGTTCTGGTAGCTTTGCCCGAACAGGTTGTTGCTGTTGCCGTAAATCTGCGAGATCAGCGGCGCACGGAACGACGTGCCATAGCTGCCGCGCAGCACCAGCCCGGGGAGCGGCGACCAGTTCACGCCGAACTTGGGATTGGTAGTGTCGCCCACGTCCGAATATTTGTCGTAACGGATCGCGGCATTGATTTCGAGCCGCTCGAACCCGGGCGTTGCATTGCCCGCGCCGAAAACCGGCACCAGCAATTCGGCATAGGCCGAGTCGACCCGGCGGGTGAAGCGGCGGAAGGTGACCGGCGTGCCCGCC
>NZ_LSJM01000120.1 GCF_001557215.1 Sphingomonas sp. CCH9-E2
CCCTTCCGGCGCTTCGCGCCTCCCTCCCTCTCCCAATGGGAGAGGGAAGGGGCCCGCGAGCGCAGCGAGTGGGAAGGGTGAGGGTGACGTCAGTGTCGTCGGTTCACGCCTTCACGCGGTCCTTGTCATACGCGCCCAGGCCCGGCTTGTAGCTCTTCTCGTCGATGAACTGCTTGATGCCTTCCTTGCGGCCGTCATTGTCGTAGCTGTTGGCCGCTTCCTGCGCGCGGATCAGATAATCCTCGGCATCGTCATAGCTCATGATGCCGACGCGGCGCACCGCATCCTTGGTCGCTTTCAGCGCCACCGGGTTCTTTTTGAGCAGGACGTTGGCGACTTCGGTCACCCGCTCCTTGAGCTGGGCGAGCGGAAGCGATTCATTGACCAGCCCCCAATCAGCGGCGGTCTTGCCGTCGATATTCTCGCCCATCATCGCGTGATACATCGCCTTGCGGAACGGCATCAGTTCGGTCGCGACCTTGGTCGCGCCGCCGCCGGGCAGGATGCCCCAGTTGATCTCCGACAGACCGAACTGCGCTTCATCGGCGGCAAAGGCGAGGTCGCAGGCGAACAGCGGGCCATAGGCGCCGCCGAAGCACCAGCCATTGACCATCGCGATCGTCGGCTTCTGATACCAGCGCAGGCGGCGCCACCAGCCATAGGCTTCGCGCTGCACCTGGCGCGTCGCGCCCAGGCCCTGCGCCTCGGTTTCGCGAAAATATTCCTTCAGGTCCATGCCGGCGCAGAACGCCTCGCCCTCGCCGGTCAGCACCAGCACGCCGACATCGTCGCGGAACTCGAGCGCGTCGAGCACTGCCATCATGTCGCGGTTCAGCGTCGGGCTCTGCGCGTTGCGCTTGTCCGGGCGGTTATATTTGACCCAGGCAATGCCGTTTTCGACGCTATAGGCGACGACGCCGTTGGCACTCAGTTCCGTCATATCATGTTCCCTGTTGGGCGCGGGCGCGCCTATTCGACGATGTAGAAATCGATCACCACGTGATCGGGCATGCGGATGCCGCGTCCAACCAGCACCTTGCTGCGCAGCCATTGGTGCGCGCCGGGTGGCGGGTCGAAGCTCGCGGCGGAGCGGAAATAATAGCTTCCGGAATCGACCTTCTCGCCGCGTGCGATCTTGTCGGTCACCTCCGGGCTGGCGACGCGGACGCCGACATTGTGGATGCCGATCACCGCGCCGTCGGCGGCCTTGAGG
>NZ_LSJM01000121.1 GCF_001557215.1 Sphingomonas sp. CCH9-E2
CCACCGGCGGGGTCGCGACCTTGGGCATGCGCGCCTCGAGCGGCTTCAGCCATGCCTGCACCTCGACCCCGATGCTCTGCTGCGGCAGCGACGGCTTGAGCCTGCCGCGCGTCTCCCACGCCGCGATTTCGGCAATGGCAGCATTCACGGCGGTCTCCAGCGGCTGCGGCTTGCGCAGCGCGCGATTGACCAGCGCGTCGCCGAAAAAGGTCCAGTCATTCTCCGCCGCACAGCCGAAGGACGACCGGTCCGACGCTGCCGCACTGACCACCGCGCTTTGCGGCCCGGACAGCGGCGGGACGAACACGCCCGAATAACAGGCGCTGATGATCAGCAGCCGCCGCTCGATCCCGTGCGCACGCAGCAGTGCGGCGAGGCGGCGGGGCGAGATCGCGCCGAACCCTTCATTGCCGTCATTATACACCACGCCGAACGGCGCGCCGTGGCTGGTGGTGTAGAGGACCAGCACATCCTCCTGCTCGTCCATCACCTCCGCAATACGGGCGAGTGCGGCTTCGAAATTGGCGGGTGACCCCATGGG
>NZ_LSJM01000122.1 GCF_001557215.1 Sphingomonas sp. CCH9-E2
CCCCACGCCCCCTCCCTGCTATCGGCCACGCGAATCTTCGCATTCGCACACCGGCGCGCTCGCGCGGCATTTGCCGCCTCCCCGTGACGCCCGGCGTCAACACGACAGGGAAAGGGACCCGCACATGACAGCCATCGGTCAGGACAGCCTCGGGACGCGCGACACGCTTACCGTGGGTGGCAAGAGCTACACCTATTTCAGCTTTGCCAAGGCGGCCGAGAAGCTGGGCGATGTCAGCCGTCTGCCGTTCAGCATGAAGGTGCTGCTGGAAAACATGCTCCGCTTCGAAGACGGCGTGACCGTCAGCACGGAGGATGCCCAGGCGATCGTCGACTGGCAGAACAACCCGAAGGCGCCTGAGCGCGAGATCCAGTATCGCCCCGCGCGCGTGCTGATGCAGGATTTCACCGGCGTTCCCTGCGTGGTCGATCTTGCCGCGATGCGCGACGCGATGAACGCGCTCGGCGCGGACGCGTCGAAGATCAATCCGCAGGTGCCGGTCCACCTCGTCATCGACCACTCGGTCATGGTCGACGAATTCGGCACGCCCCAGGCGTTCGAAGATAACGTCGAGCTGGAATATCAGCGCAACATGGAGCGCTACGACTTCCTCAAGTGGGGCAGCAAGAGCCTCGACAATTTCAAGGTCGTCCCCCCCGGCACCGGCATCTGCCACCAGGTGAACCTTGAAAATATCGCGCAGGCGGTGTGGTCGTCGACCACGCCGGACGGCGAACTGGTCGCCTATCCCGACACCTGCGTCGGCACCGACAGCCACACCACGATGATCAACGGCCTGGGCGTGCTCGGCTGGGGCGTCGGCGGGATCGAGGCTGAGGCCGCGATGCTCGGCCAGCCGGTGTCGATGCTGATCCCCGAAGTCGTCGGCTTCAAGTTCACCGGCGAACTGGCCGAGGGGATCACCGCGACCGACCTCGTGCTCACCTGCACCCAGATGCTGCGCGCGCGCGGCGTGGTCGGCCGCTTCGTCGAATATTTCGGCCCGGGCCTCGCCTCGCTGTCGCTGGCCGACCGCGCGACGCTCGCCAACATGGCGCCCGAGTACGGCGCGACCTGCGGCTTCTTCGGCATCGATGACAAGACGCTCGATTACATGCGCCTGACCGGCCGCAGCGAAGAGAATGTCGCGCTGGTCGAGGCCTATGCCAAGGCTCAGGGCTTCTGGCTCGACCCGAATGCGGAGCCGGTGTTCACCGACGTGCTCGAACTCGATCTGGGCAGCGTCCAGCCCTCGCTCGCCGGCCCCAAGCGCCCGCAGGACAAGGTGCTGCTCGGCAGCGTCGACGACGTGTTCAACGCCGACCTGACCTCGGTCTACAAGAAGGACGAGGCCGTCCGCGTGCCCGTCGCGGGCAAGGACCACGACATCGGCGACGGCGACGTCGTCATCGCCGCGATCACCAGCTGCACCAACACCTCGAACCCCAGCGTGCTGGTCGCCGCGGGCCTCGTCGCCAAGAAGGCGGTCGAAAAGGGCCTGAAGCCCAAGCCGTGGGTCAAGACCTCGCTCGCTCCCGGCTCGCAGGTCGTGACCGACTATCTGGAGAAGGCCGGTCTGCAGGATTATCTGAACCAGGTCGGCTTCAACCTGGTCGGCTATGGCTGCACCACCTGCATCGGCAACAGCGGCCCGCTGGCCGAGCCGATCAGCGCCGCGATCAACGGCAACGACATCGTCGCCGCGTCGGTCCTGTCGGGCAACCGCAACTTCGAAGGCCGCGTGTCGCCCGACGTGCGCGCCAACTTCCTCGCCTCGCCCCCGCTGGTCGTCGCCTATGCGCTCAAGGGCACGGTGGTTCAGGACTTCATTTCCACGCCCATAGGCGAGGGGACGGACGGTCCCGTCTACTTGAAGGACATCTGGCCCACGAATGACGAAATCCGCGCGGTGATGGATGGCGCACTAACCCGCGACATGTTCGTTTCGAGATATTCGACCGTTTTTTCCGGCGATGCGCGCTGGCAGGCGATCGACGTCACCGGATCCGACACCTACAGCTGGCGCGCCGGGTCGACCTACGTCGCAAATCCCCCGTATTTCGAGGGGCTTACGATGGACCCGAAGCCGGTGACCGACATCATCGAAGCCAAGCCGCTGGCGATCTTCGGCGATTCGATCACCACCGACCACATCTCGCCTGCCGGCTCGATCAAGGCGGACAGCCCGGCCGGAAAGTGGCTGCAAGAACATCAGGTTAGCAAGGCCGACTTCAACAGCTACGGCGCGCGTCGTGGCCATCACGAAGTCATGATGCGCGGCACCTTCGCCAATATCCGCATTAAAAATCAGATGCTTGACGGCATCGAAGGCGGCATGACCCACTATCACGGCGAAGTCATGCCGATCTACGACGCCGCCATGCGCCACAAGGCCGACGGCACCCCGCTCGTCGTCATCGGCGGCAAGGAATATGGCACCGGATCGTCGCGCGACTGGGCGGCGAAGGGCACAAATCTCCTTGGAGTCCGGGCGGTTATCGTCGAGAGCTTCGAGCGTATCCACCGCTCGAATCTGGTCGGCATGGGCGTCCTTCCGCTCCAGTTCGCCGAGGGCGTGACCCGCGAAACGCTGGGCCTCAAGGGCGACGAGACCTTCACCATCACCGGCGTGTCGGCCCTGCGCCCGCGTCAGGATGTCGAGGTCAAGCTGACCCGCGCCGATGGCAGCACCGAAACCTTCCTGACCCGTTGCCGCATCGATACCGTCAACGAGCTGGAATACTTCCTCAACGGCGGCATCCTGCAGTACGTGCTGCGCAAGCTCGCCGCATGATCTGCATGGCGCTCCCGCTGCTCACGGCCGGGCTTTGCCTCGACCGTGAGCCGGGGGCGCCATGGATCCGCTTGCAGGCGAAGGGCCAGGGGCCGGTGTACGTCGATCCGACCAGCGTGAGGGACGCGGGCCAGGAGAAGATCATCCGCCTGCTCGATACCGCCGAGAGCCCAGCGACGCGCGATATCTATATCGACCTGTCGATCTCCTGCGCCAAGCGGGAGGCCGTAATCATCCGCTTCACCGACGCCCGATCGGGCCAGGCGCAGGACATTGCCCCCGCCGACCGCAAGCCCGCCGATCCGGGGCACCCATCGATGCATCAGCTGATCGCGTTCGTGTGCGAAGGAAAGCCGCTGCGATGACCACGACGCGCCGCACACTGCTTGGGGTCGCGGGTGCCGCGCTGGCGTTTCCGGCGCGGGCCAGCGCCGCGCCACTGTTCGGCGTGCTGGGCAAGATGAAGGCGCAGCCCGGTCAGCGCGCGGAACTCGTCGCCATCCTGCTTGAAGGCACCAACGCGATGCCGGGCTGCAAAAGCTATATTGTCGCCGAGGATCGCGAAGATCCCGACGCGATCTGGATCACCGAAGTATGGGACAATGAGGCAAGCCACGCCGCCTCGCTCCAATTGCCACAAGTGCGCACTGCGATCGCCAGGGCACGCCCGCTGATCGCCGGATTTGACACCATGGTGAAGACACGCGTGATCGGGGGGATGGGCCTGTGAGACTGGCGTTGCTTGCTGTCTGTGTCGCGCTGGCAGCGCTACCCGCCACCGCGCAGAACTGGAAGCCGGTGCCGGGGGCGGCGAACGTGGCCTTCGCGATCGACACCGCGAGCATCAAGCGCGAGGGCAAGTGGCGGGTGTTCCGCACGCGCACCACGTCGCTTGGCGTGGAGGGAACGATCATCGGCACGGCCGCGATGGACTGCGCCGCCGGGATCACCGAACTGCGCGGCCAACGCCTGCTGGCACGCGGCCGGGTCGTGCGTGAGCGTGTGTTTCCGGTCGGCAAGCGCCCGCGTCAAAAGATCGCCAATCCGGCCAAGGACCCGGCGTTCCGGATCGTCTGCCGGGGCTGACCCCTAACGCCGCGCGATCACCGCGATACGAGCGGCGAGGTCGTTGTTGCGCACCGTCACCGCGTCGCGCGACCAGTTGCCGACAAAGGTCGTCGACTCCGTAAAGCGCGGCGACAGCCACACCTTGTTGCCCTCGATCACCAGGCCTGCGGAGCTGTGCTTCGCCCCTTCCGGCGCGACGGCGATGATCGTGCCGTAATTGTCCTTGGCCGGCCCCTGTTCGAACGCATTGCCCGCGATCCGGCCCGATGCGCCATTGGACAGGTCGATCGCGTAATTGGTGTTGCGGCCAAGGCTGTCGTCGAAACTGGAGTTGAGGATTTCGACGCGCGGCGCGCGGACCTTCACATAATGGCCGCCGGTGCCGCGTTCGAAGCGGGATTCGAACACGCGCAGGCTGCCGTAATTGCCGACATAGATGGCGTGCGCGCCATTGCCGGTCGGATCCTTCCCGAGGCCGGCGAAGGTCGAGCGTTCGATGGTGATCGATCCGCGCGGATCGCTGGCGGTGAGGATGCCGCACTGGCCGTCGATGAACATGGCGTTGGTGACGAAGAGATTGCCGGTTTCGAGCCGGATGCCGGCACCGTTGCCGTCTTCGACCAGCGTGCGCATGAACACGATGCCATCGACCTTGGCGGTCCGCCCGCGCAGGACCAGGGTCGCCTTGCCCTCACAGATTGCTCGGTCGAACACCGCCTTGCCGGGCACTTGTGCGACATAGGTGATATCGCCCGCTTCCTGCACCGCGCATTCGCCATAGCGGCCGGGCGCGATGCGGATCGTGCCGCGGCGCTCGCCGATTGCAGTGACCGCTTCCTGCAGGCTGGCGAAGGATTGGCCGGTCTCTTCGATGGTGAAGGGTGCGTCCTGCCCCTGTGGCAGCGCGGGGGCGGTGGTGGCGAGCAGGGCGGCGGCGAGCGTGAACAGGCGCATGGGGATGGCTCCGGCGGTTTGCCGGAGGGTATGCGCGCGGAATGTTAAAAAGCCCCTCCCACGTGCGGAAGGGGCTTGGATGGGTCAGGCGTCCGCCGTCTCTTTCGTCAACGCGGTCTTGATCGCGTCGATGAAGGCGGGGATGTCGTCGGGGTTGCGGCTGGTGATCAGGTTTTCATCGACCACGACCTCTTCGTCCACCACGGTCGCGCCGGCATTCTCGAGATCGGTGCGCAGGCTGGGCCAGCTGGTCGCGCGCTTGCCGTCGACGATGTCCGCCTCGATCAGCAGCCACGGGGCGTGGCAGATCGCGGCGACGGTCTTGCCGTCGTCGAAAAACTCCTGGATCAGCCCGATGGTGGTGTCGTCCATGCGCAGCGTGTCGGGGTTGTGGACGCCGCCGGGCAGGACGAGCGCGTCGAAATCCTCGCTGTCGACATCGCTGACCAGCGTGTCGGGGGTGATGCTCTCACCCTTCTCACCACCGCTTTCGCCGGTAATCGGGTCCATCTTCAGCGACGCCAGCGTCACCTGAACGCCCGCGTCGAGCAGCGCCTGACGCGGCTTCATCAGTTCGGACGTTTCGAACCCGTCGGTTGCGATCATCAGCACGCGTGCCTGGGAAAGCTCGGCCATCTTCATTCTCCTCATGGGGGTTGTCCCCTCAACAGGTCAGTTGCGCGCGGGTTCCGGAACGATGCGGCGGAATGCGCATTGAGCGGGCATGACGAGGGCAGGATGAGCGGCGCGCTGCGCTATTGCGACGATCGGCAACCCGGCATTACGCGAAAGGCGGTGCGCGGCGGCTGGGGCTATTGGGACGCGGACGGCAACCGCATCACCGATCGCGACGAGATCGACCGGCTGAACGCGATCGCCCTGCCCCCCTGCCTATATCGACGCCTGGTACTGCCCCCACGCCGACGGACATCTGCAGGCGACCGGGATCGATGCGCGCGGGCGCAAGCAATATCGCTATCACCCCGATTTCCGTGCGGCGCAGGAAGCGGCGAAATATGACCGCTGTGCCAGTTTCGGTAACCGCCTGCCCCGGCTGCGCGCAACGATCGAAAGCGACCTGCGCACGCGCGCGCTGAGCCGCGACCGCGCCGTCGCCGCGGTGGTGCGCCTGCTCGACCTTGGCCATGTCCGCGTCGGCAATGAGGGCTATGCCAAGGCGAACAAGAGTTTCGGCGCGACGACGCTGCGCCGCCGCCACGCCAAGCTCGAGGGCCGCAGCCTCAAGCTGCAATATCGCGCCAAGTCCGGGCGCATCCGCATACTGCGGATCACCGACGGCAGCCTGATCGGCTTCGTGAAGAAGTGCCAGGATCTGCCCGGCCAGCATCTGTTCGGCTGGCTCGACGATGCGGGCGAGGCGCATCCCGTGACCTCGAGCGACGTCAACGCCTATATCCGCGACGCGATGGGCGACGATTTCACCGCCAAGCATTTCCGCACCTGGGGCGCGAGCGTGATCGCGTTCGAGACGCTGGCGACCGCGCCCGGCCATGTCGGGCTGAAGACATTGCTGGAGCCGGTGACGGCGGCGCTGGGCAATACGCCGAGCATCGCGCGCAAATCCTATGTCCACCCCGACCTGATCGAACTCGCCAAGGATCGCGATGCGCAGGCCGCGTTTCGCGACGGCCTCGCGCTGCCGCGCACCACGCGCTACCTGTCGCGCGCCGAACGCGGTCTCATCGCCTTTCTCGAGCGCGGCGGGATCACAGCACAAGCTGCCTGAGGGATTTCAATGACCGTTGCCAATACCGCCGCCGCGGCCGAGCAGGCCGCATCCAACAGCAGCGACGCGCTGGAAGCGCAGACCCGCGCCTTCTTTACCGACGCCATCTGGTGGGTACAGACGCACTGGCTGCAGATCCTGGTCGCCGCTGCGATTGCGGCGGGCATTTTCTTCCTGCTCCATGGTCTTCGCCGTTGGGGGATGAAGCTGTGCGACCGGTCGACCGGACCGGCCGGCTGGGGCACGATCATCGGGCGCGCGGTGTCGCGCACCGGCAATTTCTTCATCATCATGACCTCCGCCAAGCTGGTGTCGGGCTATGCCATGCCGCCGGAGATGGTCGCGCGGACGATCAACTTCCTGTTCACCGTTGCAGCGGTGTTCCAGGCGGCGATTTGGGCGCGCGAGATCATTTTGGGCGCGATCGAGAAGAAAACCGAAGCCGAGAATTACCATGGCGAGGCGCTGCTGTCGGCACTGGGCCTGATCCGGCTGCTGGTGACGGTAGCGCTGTTCGCGATCGCCTTGGTGGTGGTCCTCGACAATCTGGGCGTCAACGTCACCGGTCTGGTCGCGGGTCTGGGCGTCGGCGGCATCGCCATCGGTTTGGCGGCGCAGGGCATCTTTGCCGACCTGTTCGCCGCGCTCGCGATCATCTTCGACAAGCCGTTCCGGCGCGGGGACAAGGTGACGTACGATCAGACCACCGGCGTGGTCGAGCAGATCGGGCTCAAATCGACCCGCGTGCGATCGTTCGACGGCGAGGTGCGGATCATCGCCAACAAGCAGCTGCTCGACAAGGAGATCCAGAACATCTCCAACCGAGACCATATCCGCATCAAACTGCCAGTCGGCGTCGCGTATGAGACCCCGCCCGAACAGCTCGAGGCGCTGCCCGACATGCTGACCGGCATCGTCGAAGCGGCAGGCGCGACGGTCGCGCGCGCGAGTTTCGAGACGCTGGGTGCGAGTTCGGTGGATTTTGCGCTGTGGTTCGACATCCCGGGCGACGACTGGCCGACCGCGCACAAGGTGCGCGACAAGGTGATCATCGGCATCCTTCAGCGTTTCGCCGCCGAGGGCATTTCGATCCCATATCCGACCCAGACGACCTACACCGCCGATCCGAGCGGCAAGCTGATCATGCCCTATCCCGACGTCCAGCCGGTCCGGCGCGTCGACAAGGACGCGGATGAACGCTGATTCGGCAACCCCTACACCGTTTTAGAAGATCGGGTTTGGCTCCATTGGCCCACCTTCCCTTACGGAAGTGCTTCGTTTCGCATTTCCAGTAGGCCCCACTTGCCCCACGCCGCGCTTGCCCCTAGATGCGGGAGCCAGCTTGGCGCAGGGATTTGTCATGGCCGATACCGACACGCAGGACAGCGTCACGATCCAGCAGCTTGCCGCGCAGGCTGGCGATGAGCGCGTGTCGGACTGGGTCACCGTGTCGCAGGAGATGATCGACAAGTTCGCGGACGCGACCGGCGATCACCAGTTCATCCATGTCGATCCGGCCAAGGCCGCGATGACCCCGTTCGGCGGCACGATCGCGCACGGCTTCCTGACCCTGTCGCTGATGCCGCTACTCAGCCAGAAGACGCCCCAGCCCCGGATCGAGGGGCTGAAAATGGGCGTCAACTATGGCGGCAACAAAGTCCGGTTCCTGACCCCAGTACGGTCGGGCAGCCGGGTGCGCGGGCGGTTCAAAACGCTCGAACTGGTCGAGAAGCGCCCCGGCCAGTGGCAGCAGACCGTTGAATTCTCCATCGAGATCGAGGGGCAGGACAAGCCCGCTTTGATCGCCGAATGGATCAGCCAGCTTTTTGTATAGCCAATAAACCGAAGGGATCGTCCGCATGCGTTCTGCCGTCATCGTTTCCACTGCCCGCACCCCGATCGGCCGCGCCTATCGCGGGGCGTTCAACGCGCTTCCGTCCCAGACGCTGGCGGCCAAGTCGATCGAGGCTGCGGTCGCGCGCGCCGGGATCGATGGTGCCGAGGTGCAGGACGTGATCTTGGGCGCCGCGCTGCAGCAGGGGCATCAGGCCGGTAACATCGCGCGTCAGGCGCTGCTGCGTGCGGGTCTGCCCACCAGCGTGTCGGGCATGTCGGTCGACCGCCAGTGCGCCAGCGGCCTGATGGCGATCGCCACCGCCGCCAAGCAGATCGTGGTCGACAACATGGACATCACCATCGGTGGCGGTGTCGAGAGCATCAGCCTGGTCCAGACGCCGCAGATGCGCGTCGCCCCGGACCCCGAGCTGCTGGCGATGCACAATGACGTGTACATGCCTATGCTGCAGACCGCCGAAGTGGTCGCCGCGCGCTACAATATCGGTCGCGACGCGCAGGATGCCTATGGCTTCCAGTCGCAGCAGCGCACCGCCGCTGCCCAGGCCGCCGGCAAGTTCGACGACGAGATCATCCCCGTCACCGCGACGATGAACATCGTCAACAAGGAAACGAAGGAAGTCACCCAGAAGGAAGTGACGCTGACCAAGGACGAGGGCAACCGCCCCGAGACCACGCTGGAGGGGCTGCAGTCGCTCCAGCCGGTCGTCCCGAATGGCACGGTCACCGCGGGTAACGCGTCGCAACTGTCGGACGGCTCCTCGGCCAGCGTGCTGATGGAGGAAAAGGTCGCCGAGAAGCGCGGCCTGACCCCGCTCGGCCGCTATGTCGGCATGGCGGTCGCGGGCACCAAGCCCGACGAAATGGGCATCGGCCCGGTCTATGCGATCCCCGCGCTGCTCGACCGCTTCAACCTCAAGATGGACGATATCGGCCTGTGGGAGCTGAATGAGGCGTTCGCGGTGCAGGTGCTGTACTGCCGCGACAAGCTCGGCATTCCGGACGAGCTGCTCAACGTCAACGGCGGCTCGATCTCGATCGGCCACCCCTATGGCATGACCGGCGCACGCTGCACCGGCCACGCGCTGATCGAAGGCAAGCGTCGCGGCGCGAAGTACGTCGTCGTAACGATGTGCGTCGGCGGCGGCATGGGCGCTGCGGGGCTGTTCGAGGTTCTCTGACGGCTTCCCAGACTGAAATCGAAAAGCCGGCGGAGCAATCCGCCGGCTTTTTTGCGTCTCGGTCGGGTGCTGCGCAAATATCCGCCGCGCTTGACGCCGCGCGGTCGCTGCCACATCGCAGACGCATGGCGAACCGACAGTCCTTTACGCACCGCATCCGGGTCGAGGCGCATGCCGTGTGGCTGGCCGTGCGCGATCCACGCACGCCGGTATTCGCCAAGCTGGTCGGGCTGCTGGTCGCCGCCTATGCGCTGTCGCCGATCGACCTGATCCCCGATTTCATCCCGGTGCTGGGGCTGGTTGACGATGCGATCCTGATCCCGGCGGGCGTGTGGCTGTTCGAGCGACTGGTTCCCGCCGGATTGATGGCCGAACACCGCGCGACCGCCGAAGCCGCGTCGCAGCGCCCGGTGAGCCGCTGGGGCGTTGCCATCGTGATCGCGCTATGGGCACTGATCGCCTTCGTCGTCTATGAGTTCCTGATGCTTGGGTACGACTAAGCCGGGTATTGCCCGCCTGTCCCGCGCTCCGTCCGTGCTGAACTTGTCGACGCGCCTTCCCTGCGCTCTGTGAAGGCAGTACTCGGCCTTCGACAGGCTCAGGCTAAACGGCTGTTGGAGAATGGCCGCTACCCACCCCGCTCAGCTGTGCGTCGCGATCCATTCTTCCAGCACCGGGGCGATGCGGTTGCGCCATTTGCTGCCGTTGAAGATGCCGTAATGGCCGACATCGGGGGCCATGTGATATTTCTTCATCTTGGCCGGCAGCTTGGTCGCGATGGTCAGCGCGGCCTTGGTCTGGCCGAGGCCTGAGATATCGTCCTTCTCACCCTCGATCGCCAGCAGCGCGGTGTCGGTGATCGCGGCGGGATCGACGCGCCGGCCGCGGTGCATCATCTCGCCCTTGGGCAACGCGTGCGACTGGAACACGACGTCGATGGTCTGCAGGTAGAATTCCGACGTCATGTCGCACACCGCGCGATATTCGTCGTAGAAGCGCATCGTCGCCTCGGCGCTCTCGTCGTCGCCCTTGACCAGATGCTTGAACATTTCCCAGTGGGAAATCATGTGATTGCCAAGGTTCATCGTCATGAACCCGGCGAGCTGGAGGAAGCCCGGATAGACGGTGCGCCCCGCGCCCGGATAGGTCGCCGGGACGGTCGCGATCACATTCTGCTTGAACCAGCTGTGCGGCCGTTCGGTCGCCAGCGTGTTGACCGCGGTCGGCGCCTCACGCGTGTCGATCGGGCCGCCCATCATGGTCAGCGTGCGCGGCGTGTTGGGATGCTTGTCGGCGTTCATCAGCGCGACGGCGGCATAGACCGGCACCGATGGCTGGCACACCGCAAGCACATGCGGGCGGGCGTCGCCCTCCGCGCCGATCGTGGCGAGGAATTCGATGACATAATCGACATAGTCGTCGAGATCGAAACGCCCGTCGCTCAGCGGCACCTGTCGCGCGTCGCGCCAGTCGGTGATGTAGACATCGGCGACCGGCAGCATCCGCTGGACCGTGCCGCGCAGCAGCGTGGCGAAATGGCCGCTCATCGGTGCGACGATCAGCAGCTTGGGTCCGCCCTCCACCCCTTCGCGCACGAAGCGCTTGAGCTGGCCGAACGGCTTGCGCAGCACGATCTCCTCATGGACCGAAACCTGCTTGCCGTCGATTTCGGTGAAATCCAGCCCGAATTCGGGCTTGCCGCGCGGCGCCGAGGCATGGGCAAACACTTCGAGCGCGGAGGCGAGAATCGGGCCGCCGCCGAAATAGGCGAAGGGATTGGCCGGGTTGTTGAGCAGGCCCGCGCTGAAATTCGCCAGCGCGCTCGCGCCGGCCAGCATCGAGCGCTGAAGTTCATAGGCGTTATACAGCATCGGCAATCAACATCCCCGCCCCGCGCGGGGCAATGACAACGGTCTCAATCGGTTTATAGCGGGCTCATGCTGCAGTGCAAACGCGGCGTACCCGATTTTCGATCCGCGAAGCCTGTTCCCTTGCCTCCCGCTTCACGCTAGGCGGCGGCTATGGCCGACAATCCGCAGC
>NZ_LSJM01000123.1 GCF_001557215.1 Sphingomonas sp. CCH9-E2
CCCTTCCGGCGCTTCGCGCCTCCCTCCCTCTCCCAATGGGAGAGGGAAGGGGCCCACGAGTGTAGCGAGTGGGAAGGGTGAGGGTGACTGGCTGGCCGGATGGCCAATTCGGGAAGACTGAAATGAAGACCCAGGTTGCGATTATCGGGGCAGGGCCTTCGGGCCTGTTGCTCGGCCATCTGCTGCGTCAGGCGGGGGTGGATTGCGTCGTTATCGAGCGCGCGTCGCCCGATTATGTGCTCGGCCGCATCCGTGCGGGCGTGCTGGAGACGGTCACCACCGATCTCATGACGCGGCTCGGCCTCGACGCGCGGATGAAGCGGGAGGGGCTGGTCGAGGCGGGGTTCAACCTTGCGACCGACGACCGTCTGATCCGCATCGACATTGCCGGGCTGACCGGGCGCAACGTGATGGTTTATGGCCAGACCGAGCTGACCCGCGACCTGATGGACGCGGCGCCCGAGCGCGGTCTTGAGGTCATCTATGACGCTGGCGATGTCGTGCTGCACGAGATCGAGGGCGATGCGCCGTTCGTGACGTACACGAAGGACGGTGAGACGCACCGGATCGATTGCGCCTATATCGCAGGGTGCGATGGTTTTCACGGCCCGTCGCGCAAGGCGATCCCGGCGCATGCGGCGCGCGAGTTCGAGCGGGTCTATCCGTTCGGCTGGCTCGGCATTCTGGCGGACGTGCCGCCGTGCCATGACGAGCTGATCTACGCCAATGGACAGCGCGGCTTCGCGCTCGCCTCGATGCGGTCGAAGACCCGCAGCCGCTATTACATCCAGGTGCCGTTGACCGACAAAGTCGAGGACTGGACCGAAGAGCGCTTGTGGGACGAACTCGCTGCACGTTTCGATCCGATCAGCGAACACAAGGTGACGCGCGGTCCCGCGCTGGAAATGTCGATCGCGCCGCTGCGCTCCTATGTGTTCGAGACGATGCGGCATGGCCGGCTGTTCCTCGCCGGGGACAGCGCGCATATCGTGCCGCCGACGGGGGCGAAGGGGCTGAACCTCGCCGCCTCCGACGTCGCCTATCTCTGCGATGCGCTGGTCGGCGCGGTGAAGCAGGGCGATGCGGCGGGGCTGGATGGCTATCAGGCGCGCGCGCTGGCGCGGATCTGGAAGGCCGAGCGGTTCAGCTGGTATTTGACCAAGCTGATGCACCGCTTCCCCGAGGATGGCGCGTTCGAGCACCGGATGCAGGAGGCCGAGCTGGACTATGTCGCCAGCTCGACCGCGATGCAGACCGCGATTGCGGAGAATTATGTGGGGCTGCCGCTTTAGGCTCCTGCCAGCTGCGGTCGGTTTGCGAGCAGGTGATCGACCACGGACGGGTCGGCGAGGGTCGAGGTGTCGCCGAGGTTGCTGACATCATTCTCGCCGATCTTGCGCAGGATGCGGCGCATGATCTTGCCGGAGCGCGTCTTGGGTAGCGCCGGGGCGAACTGGATCACGTCGGGGGTGGCGATCGGGCCGATTTCCTGGCGTACCCATTTGATCAGCTCGGCGCGCAGTGCGGCGTCTGGCTCGACCTCGGCGTTCGTGGTGACGAAGGCGTAGATGCCCTGACCCTTGATGTCGTGCGGCATTCCGACCACTGCAGCTTCCGCGACCTTGTGGTGGGCGACGAGTGCGCTCTCGATTTCGGCGGTGCCCATGCGGTGGCCGGAAACGTTGATGACGTCGTCGATGCGGCCGGTGATCCAGTAATAGCCGTCCTCGTCGCGGCGGCAGCCGTCGCCGGTGAAATAGCGGCCGGGGAAGGTGCTGAAATAGGTCTGGAAGAAGCGGTCGTGATCGCCCCACACCGTGCGCATCTGACCGGGCCAGCTGTCGGTGATGACCAGGCACCCGTCGCCCGCGCCCTCGATCAGCTTGCCGTCATTGTCGAGCAGGGCGGGCTGGACGCCGAAGAACGGCTTGGTCGCCGAACCGGGCTTGAGCGCGGTTGCGCCGGGCAGGGGGGTGATCATCGCGCCGCCGGTCTCGGTCTGCCACCAGGTGTCGACGATCGGGCAGCGGCCTTCACCGACGACGCGGTGATACCATTCCCATGCCTCGGGATTGATCGGCTCGCCGACGCTGCCGAGCAGGCGCAGGCTGCTGCGGCTGGTGCACTTCACCCACTCATCGCCCTCGCGCATCAGCGCGCGCAGCGCGGTGGGGGCGGCGTAGAAGATCTCGACCTTGAACTTGTCGACCACCTGCCAGAAGCGGCTGTGATCTGGGAAACTGGGGACGCCCTCGAACATCACCGTGGTCGCGCCGTTCATCAGCGGGCCGTAGACGACATAGCTATGGCCGGTGACCCAGCCGATATCGGCGGCACACCAGTAGATCTGGCCGGGGCGGTAGTCGAAGACATATTCGTGCGTCATCGATGTCCACACCGCATAGCCGCCGGTGGTGTGCAGCACGCCCTTGGGCTTTCCGGTCGAGCCCGAGGTGTAGAGGATGAACAGCGGGTCCTCCGCGCCCATCGCTTCGGGTGCGCAGTCGGCGCTCTGACTGGCGGCATCGGCCCAGTCGATGTCGCGGCCCGCGACCATCGGCACATCGGCACCGGTGCGGCGGAGCATGATCACGCGCTCGACGCCGGGGCAGCGGGCAAGGGCCGCATCGACATTGGCCTTGAGCGGGATGCGCTTGCCGCCGCGCAGCCCTTCGTCGGCGGTCAGCACGATGCGGCTGTCGCAATCCTGGATGCGCCCGGCGAGCGCGTCGGGGGAAAAGCCGGCGAACACGATCGAGTGGATCGCCCCGATCCGCGCGCAGGCGAGCATCGCTACCGCGGCCTCCGGCACCATCGGAAGGTAGAGCGTCACCCGCTCGCCGCGCTTCACCCCCTGCGCCTTCAGCAGATTGGCGAAGCGACAGACATCGGCGTGAAGCTCGCGATAGGTGATGACGCGGTGTGGCTCGTCCGGACTGTCCGGCTCCCACAGGATCGCGGTCGCGTCGCCGCGCTCGGCCAGATGCCGGTCGAGCGCATTGGCGCTGATGTTGAGCGTGCCGTCGGCGAACCAGGCGATGCCGAAATCGGCCTCGTCAAAGCTGGTTTCCTTGACCCGCGTGAACGGCGTGATCCAGTCGATCCGCTGCGCCGCTTCGCGCCAGAAGCCCTCGGGATCCTCGACCGAGCGGCGATACATCGCGTCATAGCCGTCCGCATCGACCAGCGCGTTCGCGGCCCATTGTTCGGATACCGGGAAGATCGTCTGGGCCATCTCACTCTCCTGCTTACGCCGCGCGTTTGGTCTCTGCGTTAGCGTATCGGGAGCATCAGGTCAGTCCGACTTTTGTCGTAGAGCCGGGGTTCAGTCAGCGGCTTCGGTCGCCTTGCGCGCGGGCAACCAGCCATTCGCCCGGACCCAGCTGGAAAACAGCCGCGGCCATGCCGAGACCGGGTCGCCGGGCTTGCCGAGCCCCCAACTGTGCCCGCCACGCTCGAACAGGTGCATTTCCACCGGCCGCTTGGCGGCATGCATCGCCGCCGCGAGACGCAGGCTGTGCGCGACATCGGCGGTGGGATCGTCATAGGCGTGAGCGAGGAAGATCGGCGGGGTTGTGGCGGTCACCTGGGCCTCGACCGAAAAGGCGTCGCGCCAGTCAGGCAGCTTGCTGACATAGCGCGCGGTGCGCGTCGTATCGATCGGCGCGCGCATCGAGATGACCGGATAGATTAGCCCGGCAAAGTTCGGCACCGCGTTGACCGTGTCCACCGCGTCGATCGCTGGGTAGAAGTCATGCGCCCCGCGCGTCGCCAGCATGCCCGCAAGATGGCCACCCGCCGAAAAACCGATGATGCCGATCCGCTTGGGGTCGATCCCTAAAGTCTTCCAGTTGCCGCGTAGCAGCCGCATCGCGCGCTGCCCGTCCTGAAACGGCACCTCGGAACTCCAGCCGTCGCCGGGCAGGCGGTAATAGAGCACGAACGCGGTCACCCCGCGCTGCGCCAGCCATTGCGCGGTGGGCATCGCCGCGCTGCCGATCTGGATGCGGAAATAGCCGCCGCCGCCGATCACGAGCACTGCAGCGCCATTCGGCTTTCTGGGCCGCACGACGACCATGCGCGGGACCGTGACGTTGGAGACCGATCCGGTCGCTACGCCCTCGCTGCCGATCTTCTCGGGCCCGGTGACGGTGCCGCTTCCCGGCATCGCGCCGGGCCAGAGGTTGATCGTCTCGCTCCGCGCCGAGGCCGGGGCCGCGACGCAGAGGAGGAAAAGGGCAGCGAGCCAGCGCGTCATCATCACCTCAGAACCGCTTGCCGATCGAGGCGTAGAGATAGCGGCCATAGGGGACATAGAGCGACCCCAGATAGCCATCGGCGGTGATCGGCGGCTGGGTATCGAACACGTTGCGCGCGCCGATGCGGAAGCGCGTGTCCTCCAGCGGCCCGCTGCGGATGCGATACTGGGCATAGAGGTTGAGGAACGCCTTGCCCTCGACCTTGTAGGGGTTGCCGTTCGCGTCGAGGAAGTTGGTGTCATACACTGTGCCGATGTAGTTGCCGAACGCACCGATCTGGAAGCCCTTGTGGCTCCAGGTCAGCGACCCGGTGACGCGCCACTTGGGCCGCCCGCGCTCCTCGATCAGGTCGCGTGCGTCGGTCAGCGGCGTGGCGGCGTTGATCTGACCCGCTGCGCGCGCGTCGAACAAGGCCTGTACCGCCGGCGGCGTTTCGCGCGAGAATTTGGTCAGGCGCGCGGCATTCAGCGCGACGTCGAACCGGCCGATATCGGTGCGGACATTGTAGAGCAGCGCCAGATCGACGCCCTGCACCGTCTGGGGCAGCAGGTTGACGAACTGGTCGTTGATCCGCGTCACTGCACCGACCGCCGTCAGCCCGGTCCCGGTGAACACCGGCGTATCATCGGCAGTGGGCGCGGCGCGGATGACGTTCGGATTGCTCGACCCCTGCAGGCGCAGCAGATAGTCCAGCACCAGCGCGTTCTGCGCGCCGAACTGCCCGACGATCCCGGTCTGCTGGATCGACCAGAAATCGGCGGTGAGGGTCAGACGACCCAGGCTGCTGGGGATGAACTTCGGCTCGATCACCGTGCCGACCGTCCAGTTGGTGCTTTCCTCCGGCTGAAGGTCGGGGTTACCGCTGATGAAGATCGAATAGCTGATCCCGCGGCTGCACGCGCTGAAATTGGCGATGCGGGCGGCGCGCAGATCCGCCTCGCAGCGGTAGTAATCGGTGTTGGAGTTGAGCCGCGAATAGGCGACCGTCTTGGTCTGCTCCAGGTTCGGGGCGCGGAACCCCTGCGACCACGATCCGCGCAGGCGCAGGCCGTCGACGATATCCCATGCCGCCGCGACCTTGGGCTTGGCGACCGATCCGAAGTCCGAATATTCCTCGACCCGGCCTGCAATCTGCAGGTCGAGGCGGTGGACCAGCGGCACGTCCATCTCGGGCGACACCAGCGGCACGGCGAGTTCGGCATAGGCAGACAGCACGGTGCGGCTGCCGAACACCGACGGGGTCGGGCTGACAGCCGCGACGTTGGACAGGTTGGTCTCGCCGGTCACCATGTCGGTGAAGGTGATCTGGCCGTTGAGGTTGGGATCGCGAATGTCCTGCTGCGTCTCGCGCCGTCCTTCGACGCCGAACGCGATGCCGACCCCGCCGCCGGGCAGGTCGAACAGGCTGGAGTTGGACAGCTTGAAGTCGCCGAGCAGCAGCGTCGTCTTCGACTTGCGGACCAGGTTGAAGCTGATCGCGTCGATCGTCGCCGCGCTGGCGGGCGAACAATCGCCCACCGAGGGGGTGGCGGAGCAGCCGCCGCTGAACGGGTTGTAGGCGTCCGGGGTCGACAGCGCGAGGTTGCGCTGCAGCGCGGTCATGTCGATCGCGTTCGAACTGTCGCGCGCCTGCGCCTCCGAATAGAGGATTCCGGTGTCATAGTCGAAGCTGCCGATCTTGCCCCGCGCGCCGAGCAGGAAGCGCGACTGCCAGTTTTCGACATTCACAATCTGATTGCCAGCATCGACGAAGCGATAGGTGGTGAGGCGCACGGGCAGGCCGGCGGCGGGGACATTGGTGAGGCCCGCGATGCGGTTGGGGTTGGTCTGACCATTGGCGAAGGTGACCGGGCCGAACGGGTTCCAGTAATTGCTCGCCGGGATGACGATCGCGTTGAGGTTGATCGTCGGCGGCTGAATCCGCTGGGTATCGGCGAGGTAGTAACCGAGCTCAGTGTACAGCTCGACCGCGTCGCTGACCTCGTAGCGACCGGTGAAGAAGGCGTTGTAGCGGTTGAACGACGGCGTGACCGTGGTGCCGGGGCGGGTGTCGAACCGCTCGCTGCGCAGCGTCGTCGCGGTCGCACGCGTGCCGGTGCCGATGCAGACATCGGTGTTGAACGTGACGGCGCACCCTGGGTTCAGCGACGACTGGGTATGGAACGCGCCCGCCGACGAGGTCAGCGCCTGATTGCCCGGATTGCGGCGGATCGTGCCGGGGCCGCCGACCACGGCAAGGTTGGCCCACGGGCTCTGCGTCGCGCGTCCGTCGGCAGTCAGGTTGCCGGCATAGGCCGGGTCATTCGCGAAAAAGGACAGGAGGTTGTCGGTCGCGGTATAGGGCTGGTCCTCCGCCAGCTGCGCGGTGCGGCGGACATAGTTGACGAACAGCGAGAAATTGCCGCGCCCTTGGTCGAAGCTGTGACCGATCAGGCCGGTGCCCTCGAACTCCTTGCGGTGCGTCCCCTCGGCATAGCCATAGCGCAGGTCGATCCGTGCGCCGTCGAAATCGCTCTGCGTCACGGTGTTGACCACGCCCGCTACGGCATCCGCACCATAGATGGCGGCGGCGCCATCGCGCAGGATCTCCAGCCGCTCGATCCCCGCGACGGGCAGCGCGTTGGAGTTGTAGCCGAGGACGGGCACGTTGCCGTCGCCCGCCTGGCTGGTCGGGTGGCTGACCATGCGGCGGCCGTTGAGCAGCACCAGCGTGTTGCCGACGCCCAGATTGCGCAGGTTGATCGAATTGACGTCGCCGCGCGCCGCGTTGCTGGTTTGCGGGTTGTTCGCCTCGTTGAAGGTCACGTCGCCCGCCTGCGGGATCGAGCGGATCAGGTCGTCACCCGACAGCGCGCCGGTCGCGTCGATCTGGCTGCGGTCGATCACGCTGACGGGGAGGGCGGTGGTGATGTCCTTGCCCTTGATCTGGGTGCCGACGACGACGACCTCTTGCTCGGGCGCGGCCTCTTCCCCGGTCGGCGTGGTCGGCAGCGCGTCCTGGGCGTGGGCGGGCAGCGCGATCGCGAGTGCGGCGAGCGCGGTGCCGGTCGCGAGGGCGCGGAGGCGGTTGCGGTTGGTCATGGTCTTCTCTCCCTGTTCCCGGAAAGGCGGCTTCGCTGTCCGCTCTTCCCAATGTCCTTGATCAATCCGGATCGGTTTCGCTGGCTGGCCGCGCCGGGCCTGTCGGCGCGTCACCCGCCAGCGCGCGGTCGAGCGCGTCCTTGTCGAGCGCTTTGTCCCAGCGCGCGACCACGACGGTCGCCACGGCGTTGCCGATGAAATTGGTGAGGCTGCGGCACTCGCTCATGAAGCGGTCGATGCCCAGGATCAGCGCCATGCCCGCGACCGGCACCGACGGCACGATCGACAGCGTCGCGGCCAGCGTGATGAACCCCGCGCCGGTCACGCCCGCCGCGCCCTTGGACGAGATCATCGCGATCAGCAGCAGCGCGATCTGGTCGCCGAGCGTCAGGTCGACATTGCACGCCTGCGCGATGAACAGAGCCGCCAGCGTCATGTAGATATTGGTGCCGTCGAGGTTGAAGGAATAGCCGGTCGGGACGACCAGCCCGACCACCGACTTTTCGCACCCGGCACGCTCCATCTTGTCCATCAGGCTGGGCAGGGCGCTTTCGGACGAGGAGGTGCCGAGCACGAGCAGCAGCTCGGCCTTGAGGTAGCGCATCAGCCGGAAGATCGAGAAGCCGGCGAGCCGCGCGACGATGCCGAGCACGACGACGACGAAGATCAGCGAGGTGAGATAGAAGGTTGCCACCAGCCCGGCGAGGTTGGCCAGCGATTCGATGCCGTACTTGCCGATGGTGAAGGCCATCGCGCCGAATGCGCCGATCGGTGCCGCGCGCATCAGGATGCCGACCAGCTTGAACACCACCAGGCCGACCCGCTCGAGCATATCACGCACCGGTGCCGCTGGCTCGCCGACCATCGACAGCGAAATGCCAAACAGGATCGCGACGAGCAGCACCGGGAGCAGCTGATCCCCGGTGAGCGCCGAAACCAGGGTCGTCGGGATGATCGCCATCAGGAATTCGACAATGCCGCTTTCATGCGCCTTGGCGACATAGCCCTCGACCGCGCCGGTATTGAGCGTGGCGGGGTCGACATTCATGCCCGCGCCAGGCTGCACCGTATTGGCGACGATCAGGCCGACGACGAGCGCCAGCGTCGAGAAGAACAGGAAATAGGCGAACGCCTTGCCCGCGACGCGGCCGACCGAGCGCAGTTCGGTCATGCCCGCGATGCCCGTGACGAGGGTGAGGAAGATCACCGGGGCGATGATCATCTTGACCAGCTTTATGAAGGCGTCGCCGAGCGGCTTGAGCGCTTCGCCCACGCCCGGCCAGAAGAAGCCGACGGCAATGCCCGCGGCAATCGCGATCAGCACCTGGACATAGAGCTGGGTCCACCAGCGTCCGGGCTTTGCGGGTTCCGCCGCATATTCGAGTGCAACCGCCATCAACCATCCCCTCATGCGCGCCTTGATTGGCGCGTCTGGCTATAGTTGCGCGGAGTATGATCGCGACAGTGGGGAAACGCGATGACGCTGCGCATGTTGTTTAAAAACAATAGGTTACAGATGCTGGGAATGCTTGCGCCGCTGTGAATATGTATGAAATTTCGCGCAGTGCATTTCGATAATGTGTGATAATCCGCGCAAATGGAGATGGGGACGACTCGGCTATCGCGCCGCCTGGCACTGGTTGCAGCGATCGGGTTTGTGCTGGTTGCCATGGTCGCGCTGGGGGCGTCGCGCTGGGCGCGTGGGCAGGCGGTGGCGGCCACCGATGCGGCGGCGGCAGAGCTGGCGCGCGCCAATGCCGGGTTGTTGACCAGCGAGCTGCAGAAGTTCCGCCTCCTTCCGCTCGTCCTCACCGAATATCCCGATGTGCCGACGCTGCTCGATGCGCCCGCGCCGGGCGTTGCGGCGCGCGTCAATGCCCGGCTGGAGCTGCTCGCCGCGCGTACCGATGCGGCGGCGATCTATGTGATCGATGCCCAGGGCAAGACGGTCGCGGCCAGCAACCACCGCCTGCCGACCAGCTTTGTCGGCCAGAATTACGGCTTCCGCCCCTATTTCCGCGACGCGCTGCGCAACGGCAGCGCGGAGCTGTTCGCGCTCGGTACGGTCAGCGGCGTGCCAGGGCTGTATCTGGCGCAGCGCATCGGCGGTCCGGACCGGCCGCTGGGCGTGGTCGTGGTCAAGATCGAATTCGAACGCGTTCAGGCGCAATGGGCAGCGCAGCAGGGAACGACGATCGTTACCGACCGGCACGGCGTGGTCATCGTCACCGGCCGCGCCGACTGGCGGTTCCACGCGCTTGCGCCGCTGTCAGCGGCCAGCCGTCGGGCGATCCGCACGACACGCCAATATGGCAACCTGCCGCTCGACCCGCTGCCGCTGACCATCGACGGCGCGGATGCGCGCGCGGGGGAGGCGGCGGGCGACAGCCGCGTCGCGTCGGTCGCCGCCCCGCTCGCCGGCGCACGGCTGCAGGTGCTGATGCCGCTGCGTCCGGCGCTTGCCAGCGCCAACGCCAATGCGCGGCTGGTGACGCTCGCCGCGCTGGTGCTGATCGTGGGTGCGCTGCTGTTGCTGTGGCGTGCGCGCGAGCGGCAGCTGCTGCAAGCGGCGGCGCGGGCCGCGCTGGAGACCCAGGTCGCCGAGCGCACCGCCGAGCTGCGCGAGACCAACCGCCAGCTCGAGGCCGAAAGCGCCGAGCGCGCGCGCGCCGATCAGCGCTACCGCGCCGCACGCGAGGAACTGGCACAGGCCAGCCGGCTCGGCTCGCTCGGTCAGATCACCGCCGGGGTCGCGCATGAGATCAACCAGCCGGTCGCGGCGATCCGCACATTTGCCGACAATGCACGTCAGTTGCTCGACCGGGGTGAAGCCGGGCGCGCTGCCGACAATCTCGGCCGGATCAGCGCACTGACCGAGCGGATCGGTGCGATCACCGGCGAACTGCGCAGCTTTGCGCGCAAGCGCACGCCCGATATCGGCGCGGTCGAGGTCGGATCGGCGATCGATTCGGTGATGCTGTTGATCGGTGACCGCGTGCGCGCGGCGGGGGTCAGGCTGGAACGGAGCGGCGATCCGGCTCTGCGCGTCATCGCCGATCGCGTTCGGCTGGAGCAGATCCTCATCAATCTCGTGCAGAACGCGCTCGACGTGCTCGTCGGCGGGCCGGACCCGCGCATCGTCATTGCGGTGGAGGCGAAGGGCGACCGTGCGCACATCATGGTCAGGGACAATGGTCCGGGCGTGCCGTCGGAACTGCGCGACCAGCTGTTCACGCCATTCGTGACCGGGCGGGAAGAGGGGCTGGGCCTCGGCCTTGCCATTTCGCGCGACATCGCCCGGGATTTCGGCGGCGAGCTGACGCTGGCCGATAGCGGGGAGGGCGCGCAGTTCGAACTGACGCTGCTGCGCGCATGATGGGCGAGGGCGGCCAGATCGTCTTCTTCGTCGATGACGATGCCGCGCTGCGCGAGGCGAACGTCCAGACGCTCGACCTTGCCGGGCTGCCCGTGCGCGCCTTTGCCGATGCTGCGTCGCTGCTGGCCCAGATCGGCCCGGACTGCGACGGCGTCGTGGTCAGCGATATCCGCATGCCGGGCATGGACGGGCTGCAGCTGTTCGCGCGGCTGCGTGCGATGGATGCCGATCTTCCCGTCATCCTGATTACCGGACATGCCGATGTGCCGATGGCGGTCGGCGCGCTGCGCGATGGCGCGTTCGATTTCTTGCCCAAGCCATTTGCCGCCGATCATCTCGTCGCGGCGGTGCGGCGTGCGCTCGCGCATCGCCGCCTGATCCTCGACAACCGCGCGCTGCGTGCCGCAGCGGCCAGCCCCCGGGACAGCCCGCTGATCGGTGACAGCCCGGCGATGGTGCGCCTGCGCGAGAGCGTGGCACAGGTCGCGCGCGCCGAGGTCGATGTGCTGATCGAGGGGGAGACGGGCACCGGCAAGGAACTGGTCGCGGCGATGCTTCACCGGGGCTCGCCGCGCGCCGCGCGCGCCTTTGTCGCGGTCAACTGCGCCGCGCTGCCCGACACCCAGGCCGAGATCGAGCTGTTCGGCCATGCCGCCGACGCGGTGCCCTATGGCCGGTTCGAACGCAGCGGCCGGATCGAGGCGTCGAGCCGGGGAACGCTGTTCCTCGACGACATCGACGGCATGCCGCTGGAGGTACAGCCGCGCCTGCTGCGCGTGCTGGAAGAGCGGGAAGTGCTGCCGGTCGGCGCCGAGCGCCCGATCCCGCTCGACCTGCGCGTCATTGCCTCGGCCAAGCGCGACCTGTTGGCGCTGGCGCAGCAGGGTGCGTTTCGCAGCGACCTGTATTTTCGGCTGAATGTGGTGCGCCTGTCGATCCCGCCGCTGCGCGAACGTCGTTCCGACATCGGGCAGCTGTTCGCCGCCTTCGTCGCCGATGCGGTGGCGCAGACGGGTCAGACCGGGTTCCGCATGACCGACGCGATCCGCCGCCATCTGCTCGACCATGACTGGCCGGGCAATGTGCGCGAGCTGCGCAATTTCGCGTTCAGCGCGGTGCTCAACCTGCTCGATGGCAGTGCGAACGCGCATGCGCACCAGACTTTGCCCGACCGGGTCGCTGCCTATGAGGCGATGCTGCTGCGCGAGGCGCTGGAGGCGACACAGGGCAATGTCGCCCGCGCGATCGAGCAACTCGGGATCCCGCGCAAGACCTTCTACGACAAGATGGCGCGCGTCGGGCTGACCGCGGGTGCATTTCGGCGGCGGCGTTAGTTCGGGTTGGTCTGGACCTGCTGTGGCTGCAGCTGCAGCTTGAGCTGTTTGCCGATCGCGCCGACAGCGCGGAGCCAGGTCTGTTGGAGGCCGTCAGATCCATGACCGGTTTGAATTCATTCACCGCAAAATTGTACAGGTCGGTCTTGATCGTGTCCGACAGCATATAGGGCATCAGCGCCTGCTGGAGCCTCTGCAGCAACCGCCATTTCCAGCGCCGCAAGGCCCAGCGCTGCAGGATGCGGTTCAGTTTCTGCATCGCCAGGGGGATGCCGGCGGGGTCATGCACCTCGGCGAGCAGGCGTTTTCGCCCGTCCCGCTGCTCGTGAACGGGCCCAGCTTCTGGTTGCTATAGTCGGACTTGGACGAGCGGGGGCCGTCCGCCTTGGGCTGCCGAGCGCCGCAGCAATCTGCACCAGATGCGCGCGGGGCACCACGACATGCTGTGCGGCGGGGACAGGGCGGGCGGCCGGGCGTCCGGCGCGGGCGGCGAATTGCTGCGTCAACGCTGCTTCCCCTCGAACTGACGGCGGGAAAAACAGCAGGGCTGCCGGGACCGATCAAATCGGAAGCGGAGGCATCTGGTACGGGCGGGGGGACTTGAACCCCCACGGGCCTTGCGGCCCAACGGATTTTAAGTCCGGTGCGTCTACCATTCCGCCACGCCCGCTCGCGCGGTTGGCTGTATCGGGACGCTGATGGACTGCCAAGCGAATTGGCGCGCCGTCAGACGTTCAGGCGCAGGCGCATTTCCTTGCCGGGCTTGAAATAGGGGACGCGCTTGGCCTCCACGTCCACCGCCTCGCCGGTGCGCGGGTTGCGTCCGGTGCGGGCGTCGCGCGCGCGGGTGGAGAAGGCACCGAAACCGCGCAATTCGACGCGGCCGTCGGCGGCCAGGCGCGCAGTGATCTCTTCGAAGAAGATGTCGACGATCCGCTCGATCTCGCGCGCCGACAGATCGGGATTGTCCGTCGCGAGCATCTGTACGAGTTCAGAACGGATCATGTGCGTCCCCATGTTCGAGCTGCGGCGGGATGCCGACGGCAGCGACTGGACCAGAGGTTTACGCGGGGTGTGGGGCTGGCGGCAACACAATCTTGCTCACCGGCGCAGGAATTTGAAATAATTGTCCGAACGTGTTGAAATAATTGGAAAGGGGCGGACGCCGAAGCGCCCGCCCGTGGTCCATTTACTTCTTCTCTTCGCGTGCCTTGAGGGCTTCGCCGAGAATGTCGCCCAGCGACGCGCCCGAATCGGACGAGCCATACTGTGCAACCGCCTGCTTCTCTTCGGCGATCTGCATCGCCTTGACCGAGAAGGTCGGCTTCTTCGAACGGTCGAGGCCGGTGACCATCGCGTCGAACTTCTGGCCGACCTGGAACCGCTCCGGACGCTGCTCGTCGCGGTCGCGGCCAAGGTCGGTGCGCTTGATGAAGCCGGTGACGCCATCGTCGCCAACCTGCACTTCGAGGCCCGCGTCGCGGACTTCCAGAACGGTGACCGTGACGATCTCGTTCTTGTTGACGCGTGCGCCAGCGCCAGCGGCCGGGGTCGGCACGCCGCCACGCTCAAGCTGCTTCATGCCAAGGCTGATGCGCTCCTTGTCGGGCTCGATCGCCAGCACGACGGCCTTGACCATCTCGCCCTTGCGATGCAGCGCCAGCGCGTCCTCGCCCGAAATGCCCCAGGCGATGTCCGACATGTGGACCATGCCGTCGACGTCGTTGTCCAAGCCGATGAACAGGCCGAATTCGGTGGCGTTCTTGACTTCGCCCTCGACCTCGGTGCCGACCGGATGGGCGGCCGCAAAGGCTTCCCACGGGTTCTGCTGAGCCTGCTTGAGGCCGAGCGAGATGCGGCGCTTTTCCTGATCGACCTCGAGCACGACGACATCGACTTCCTGCGAGGTCGAGACGATCTTGCCCGGATGGACGTTCTTCTTGGTCCAGCTCATCTCCGACACGTGGACCAGGCCCTCGATGCCGGCTTCCAGCTCGACGAACGCGCCGTACTCGGTGATGTTGGTGACGCGGCCCGACAGCTTCGCACCGACCGGATACTTGCTGCCTGCGCCATCCCACGGATCGCTCTCAAGCTGCTTCATGCCCAGGCTGATGCGCTGCGTGTCGCGGTTGATGCGGATGATCTGAACCTTGACGGTGTCGCCGATGTTCAGGACTTCCGACGGGTGGTTGACGCGCTTGTAGCTGAGGTCGGTGACGTGCAGCAGGCCGTCGATGCCGCCCAGGTCGACGAACGCACCGTAATCGGTGATGTTCTTGACGACGCCGTCGATCACCTGACCTTCGGCGAGGCTGAGGATCAGGCCCGAACGCTGCTCGGCGCGGTTCTCTTCCAGCACGGCGCGGCGCGACACGACGATGTTGCCGCGCTTGCGGTCCATCTTCAGGATCTGGAACGGCTGCGGCAGGTCCATCAGCGGCTGAACGTCGCGGACCGGACGGATATCGACCTGCGAACCGGGCAGGAACGCCACGGCGCCCGACAGGTCGACGGTGAAGCCGCCCTTGACGCGGCCGAAGATCACGCCCTCGACGCGGTTGCCCTGGCTGAATTCGAGTTCCAGCGTGTCCCATGCGGCTTCGCGGCGGGCGCGGTCGCGGCTGAGCATCGCTTCGCCGTTCGCATTCTCGACGCGGTCGACATAGACCTGGACTTCGTCGCCGACCTTCAGGTCAGCCTTCTGGCCCGGCGCTGCGAATTCGCGCAGCGGCACGCGGCCTTCGCTCTTGAGGCCCACGTCGATGACGGCGAGGTCGTTTTCGATGCCGGTGACGGTGCCGATGACGACGCGGCCTTCAAAGCTTTCTGCGCCGCCGAGCGTTTGGTCGAGAAGCGCGGCGAAATCGTCGCGCGTGGGGTTTGCCGAAGTGGCCATAAAAGGGTTCAGTCCTAACTATCGTTTTTCCGGCCGGCTGGTTGGGTCCAGCGGTCTTTGAGGCCGAAACGCCGCGGCGGCCGAACGCCGGTCGCGGCATTCGTTGAACGGTCCGGACGAAGGGACTGACGCTCTTTCTGCAAAAGCGAAAACGGCGCTGGGGCAGCAATGCCCCGCGCCTCCCTCCGCAAGCACCGCTCGCAGAACGGGCGCGCCATAGACGGGAACGGCCCGAAAGGCAAGGATCGCTCTGCTTACGCATTGTTTACCGCGCACCTTCATCATGCTGCCCCAATACGACCTGTGGGGGGAGGGTGTATGATAGCGGTAACCGTGCCGTCCGGCGGCGTGCAGGGACGTGTCGTGGCATCGACACCGGGACAATATGAGATTGTCCGCGACGACCATCTCGGCATCATCCGCATCCGCTGCATCGGACTGCGCCTCGGCGACGAGGTCGATCGGTACCTCGCGGTGCTTGGGCCGATCGTGGCCGATATGCGCGCCTGCCATGGCCGCGTCCGCGTGCTCGCCGATCTGCGCAATGCCCCGATCCGCACACAGGAAGCCGCGGACAAGATGCGCGCGGGCAATCTGCGGCTGTATCGCACCGGCGATCGGATCGCGCTGATCGTCGAGTCCAGCCTGCTCAAGATGCAGCTGCGCCGCACGCTGGTCGAATTTCAGAACATCTTCGTCTCACCCAATGCCGCCGAAACCTGGGTGACGGCGGAGGTTTGAGGCTTGCCTCATTCCTCCCCTGAGCTTGTCTCAGGGGAGGGGCACCGCCGCCGCAGGCGGTGGTGGAGGGGCGGCCGCGCAGACGGCCGTAAGCATCTCGGCAAAATTCCGCCCTCTACGGGGCGGCCCCTCCGTCATCGCTTCGCGATGCCACCTCCCCTGCGGGGCAGGGGAGGAATGTTACCCTCAGGCGCTCCACGCCTGGAACGGCAGGTCGAGATCGTCGGCCACGGCCTTGAATGCGATCTTGCCCTGATAGACGTTGAGGCCGTTGGCGAGGTGCGGATCGGCGGCCATCGCCTTCTCCGCGCCCAGATTGGCGAGCTTCATCACGAACGGCAGCGTCGCATTGTTGAGCGCGAAGGTGCTGGTGCGCGCGACCGCGCCGGGCATGTTGGCGACGCAATAGTGGATCACGCCATCGACTTCATAGACCGGGTTCTCATGCGTCGTGGCATGGCTGGTCTCGAAACAGCCGCCCTGATCGATTGCGATGTCGACCAGCACGCTGCCGCGCTTCATCGTCTTGAGCATCTCGCGCGTCACCAGCTTCGGCGCCGCCGCGCCGGGCACCAACACCGCGCCGATCACCAGATGCGCGTTGGCGACAGCCGCCGCGATCGCCGCCTTGCTGGCATAGGCGGTCTTGATCGTGCTGCCGAAATGCATGTCGAGTTCGGCAAGCCGGGCATTGTTGATGTCATAGATGGTTACATCGGCGCGCAGACCCGTCGCCATCTGCGCCGCGTTGATGCCCGACACGCCGCCGCCCAGGATCGCGACCCGCGCCGGAGCCACGCCGGGAACGCCGCCCAGCAGTACGCCGCGGCCGCCCTGTTCCTTTTCGAGGTAATGCGCGCCGACCTGCACCGACATACGGCCCGCGACTTCGCTCATCGGCTTGAGCAGCGGGAGCGAGCGGTCGTGGGCGGTCACCGTTTCATAGGCGATGCAGGTCGCGCCCGACTTCATCAGCCCCTCGGCCTGCGGCTTGTCGGCCGCGAGGTGGAGATAGGTGAACAGCGTGTGGCGCGGTTCGAGCAGCGCGATCTCGCTCGGCTGCGGCTCCTTGACCTTCACGATCATGTCGCTCTGCGCGAACACTTCGGCCGGGGTGGCGACGATGCGCGCACCGGCGGCGATGTAATCGGCGTCGCTGAAATCGATGCCCATGCCGGCATTGGTCTGCACCACCACCTCATGCCCGGCGGCGGTCAGTTCGGCGACAAGCGGCGGGGTGAGGCCCACGCGATATTCGTGGTTCTTGATCTCCTTGGGGACACCGACGCGCATGGACACTCTCCGAACGGGTTTTGTTTCGCATCGGTCGTAGCGCAGGTTGCCGCCGCAAATCCCTGCAAAGTCATGCGCTGGTCAGCGCGTTCACGCACGATTATGCTGCAATTTCTCTCCCGACGGGAAATACGTGCAACATGGACCGAATCGACGGCGCTATCCTGAAGCTGCTCGCACAAAATGCCCGCGCCCCCGTTAACCAGATTGCGGGGGAGGTGGGGCTGTCGCCCTCGGCATGCACGCGGCGGATACAGGCGCTGGAGGCGTCCGGGCATATTCAGGGCTATGCCGCACGGCTCGGCCTGCGGCGGCTCGGCTATAGCGTCACCGCCTTTGTCGACATCACGCTGGGAACCGAAGTGGACGAGGACCTCGCCCGGTTCGAAGCCGCAGTCGCGCAAATCGACGGCATCGTCGAATGCGCGCTGGTGTCGGGCGGATACGACTATCGGCTGAAGGTGCTGTGCCGCGATCTGGACGATTATGAACGGCTGCACCGCGAGAAGATGGGCCGCTTGCCGGGCGTCGTTAAGATCAGTTCCAGCTTCGTCCTCCGCTCGGTCCCGACGCGGAGCGAGGCGGACGCGTTGTTCGCGGGCCCGGCCTGAGGCGGTTGCGGGGCGCGCAGTTGCAGCCCCATGTTGCACATGCTAACGGCCCGCGCTGTTTCAACGGACAGGCATTGGTCTCATGACCCCTCGCTTCCTCGCCACGGCACGCAAGTTCCTCCCGTGAGCGAGCCCAACGGTAGCCCCGCACCGGCGGCCGACTCGACCCCACACGACCAGCATCACACGCATGGCCGCGAGGCCGCGCTGTGGAAGCTTGCGGTCGGCGCGATCGGGATCGTGTTCGGCGACATCGGCACCAGCCCGCTTTATGCGTTCAAGGAGACCTTTGCCGGGCATCACCCCCTCGCGCTGGACCAGGAACACATCATGGGCGTGATCAGCCTGATGTTCTGGTCGATGATGGCGGTGGTGACGCTGAAATATGTCACGATCATCATGCGCGCCGACAATAAGGGCGAGGGCGGGAGCCTGGCGCTGCTCGCGCTGATCAACCGGTCGAGCGGGCAGAAGAAATGGACCGCCGGGATCGTCCTGCTCGGCGTGTTCGCGACGGCGCTCTTCTACGGCGATTCGATGATCACCCCGGCGGTGTCGGTGCTGTCGGCGGTCGAGGGCATCGCGGTCGCCGCGCCGGCCTTTTCGGGCTGGATCCTGCCGATCGCGGTAGGGATCCTGGTGGCGCTGTTCTCGATCCAGCGCACCGGCACGGCGCGTGTCGGTGCCATGTTCGGGCCGATCATGCTCGGTTATTTCGCGGTGATCGCGACGCTCGGCACGCTCAGCGTGACCAAGACGCCCGAAGTGCTGTGGGCGCTGCTGCCCAGCTATGCCGTGCATTTCTTCGTCATCGACGGCTTTGCCGCATTCCTCGCGCTCGGGTCGGTCGTGCTCGCGGTGACCGGTGCCGAGGCGCTCTACGCCGATATGGGGCATTTCGGGCGCAAGCCGATCCGCGTGTCGTGGCTGTGGTTCGTGCTCCCCGCGCTGATGCTCAACTATATGGGGCAGGGCGCATTGCTGATGCGCGATGCCAGCGCGCTGCAGAGCCCCTTCTACATGCTCGCGCCCGAATATCTGCGGCTGCCGCTGGTGGGCATCGCGACGATGGCGGCGATCATCGCGTCGCAGGCGGTGATCACCGGCGCTTTCTCGGTCACGCAGCAGGGCATCCAGCTCGGTTTCATCCCACGCTTGCGCATCAGCCATACCAGCGCCGCGACCGCAGGGCAGATCTATATCCCGCTGATCAACTGGGCGCTGATGATCGCGATCATCCTGCTCGTCCTGACGTTCCAGACCTCGTCCAACCTCACCGCCGCCTATGGCATCGCGGTGACGGGCGCGATGCTGATCGACAATTTCCTGATCGCGGTGGTGCTGTTCAGCCTGTGGAAGTGGAGGAAGCGTTACGCGGTACCGCTGCTCGCGCTCTTCTTCGTCGTCGATCTCGCCTATTTCAGCGCCAATCTGACCAAGGTGCCCGATGGCGGCTGGTTCCCGCTGCTGGCGGGTGTGGTGATCTTCACCCTGCTGACCACCTGGTCCAAGGGCCGCCGCCTGATGGTGGAGCGGATGCGCGAGAGCGCGATGCCGATCAAGGTGTTCATCCAGTCCGCCGCCAGCTCGGCGACGCGGGTGCGCGGCACGGCGGTGTTCATGACCTCGACCCCCGAAGGTGTCCCGCACGCGCTGCTCCACAACCTCAAGCACAACAAGGTGCTGCACGAGCGCGTGGTGCTGCTGACGGTCAAGATCGCCGACCAGCCCTATGTCGATGACAAGGACCGCGTCACGCTCGACGATTTGGGGCAGGGGTTCCATCGCATGAAGATCCTGTACGGCTTCATGCAGGAAGCGGACGTGCCGGCGGCGCTGCAGTCGTGCAGCGCGTGCGGCGGCGCGTTCAACATGATGGACACCAGCTTCTTCCTGTCGCGTCAGACGCTGTTGCCGTCGGAGCATCCGGGCATGCGGATCTGGCGTGAGAAGCTGTTCGCCTGGATGCTGCGCAACGCCGAAAGCGCGATGGAATTCTTCCGCCTGCCCACCAACCGCGTGGTCGAGCTGGGAAGCCAGGTCGAGATTTGAGGGGGGGCAAACCCCATCGTCATCCCGGCCTTGTGCCGGGATCCACCGTGCCGCAAGCGCAAAGCATGAGGCTCGGGCAAAAGGGTCAGACGCGCAGTGGATCCCGGCACAAGGCCGGGGTGACGGATAAGAGGTGAGCGCTTCCGCCCCCGTCATCGTCTCGGCGCTATTCGGGCGGCAGGATCAGGCCGTGTTCGATGCGTTGCGGCGGGAGCATTTTCCGCCCGAGCGCAACGTCCTCCCGGCGCATTTGACGCTGTTCCACCACCTTCCGCCGTCGGCGCTGGACGAGCTCAAACATCGCCTGAACGCTGCCACGCGCGGCGTGCGTGCCCCGGTGGCGCGGGCGGCGGGGCTGATGTCGCTGGGGCGCGGCGTCGCGGTGCGGATCGACTCGCCGGAACTGGCCGCGCTCCGGCGTGACCTGTGCGATGCGTTCGCGGGGATGCTGACGCCCCAGGACGCCGGCGGCTGGCGCCCGCACGTCACCATCCAGAACAAGGTCGCGCCCTCGCTGGCGAAGCTGTTGCTCGACGCGCTGGGCAAGGAATTTCAGCCGCGTACCGTGGAGATCGCCGGGCTCGCCGCCTGGTATTATCGCGGTGGACCATGGGAGCCGATTTCTCGGCACATGTTCGCTTGACCGGGCCGAAATCGCTGCCTATGTGCGCCCCTCTCGCCCGCCCGGTCACGGCGCGGGCCGCCTTGGTAGGGCGGAGTAGCTCAGTTGGTTAGAGCACGGGAATCATAATCCTGGGGTCGGGGGTTCAAGTCCCTCCTCCGCTACCAGGTCCCTGTCCGGAAGCTTCCGCAAGCTTCCGGACATTTCCAAAAAGCGCAGACAAAGCAGAGGGTTGCGGGCGATTCGCGTCCGCATGTGCCCGTTTGAATCCGCATGAAGCCAAATTTGGCAGGGGGTATTTCTGGGGGTATTTTGCGGCCTTCCGGAAAGGAGCGATACCCCCATGCCTCTCACTGAACTCGAAGCGAAGTATGCCAAGCGCCGAGACCGGCCCTACAAGCTGGCTGATGGGGGCGGCCTTTTTCTGTCGGTCCAGCCCAACGGCAGCAAGCTGTGGCGCATGAAATATCGCTACGACGGCAAGGAGAAGCTGCTGTCGTTCGGAGCCTATCCCACGCTCGGAATCGCGGCCGCTCGCGAGAAGCGCGACACAGCAAAGGCGCTACTCGCCGACGGCAAGGACCCCGGCCAAAGCAGAGCCGAGATGAACCCTGAGAAGGGCGAGACCTTCCTTGTGGTCGCCCAGCGATGGCACGCCAATCGGGCTTCAGCGCTCGACCCTGCCCACGCCCAGCGGGTCTGGTCGCGGCTCGAACGGGACGTGTTCCCCGTCATCGGCAGCAAGTTGATGCACGAGATCACGCCGCCCGACGTGCTGGCGATGGTTCGCAAGATCGAGGCGAGGGGAGCGCTCGACATCAGCCGACGCGCCAAGCAGGGTGTAGGGCAGATTTTCCAGTTCGCGATTGCCTGTGGGCTGGCGTCGACGGACCCCACCGCGCATTTGCGCGGTGCGTTGAAGCCGCGGCCGCGGGTCAAGCACATGAGCCGCGTACCCCTCTCCGAGCTGTCGACACTCCTCGGAAAGCTTCGAACCTACGACAAAGAGGGCGAACGGCGATCGGCGACCACGCGCGATGCATTGATGCTCGCACTTCTAACGTGGGTTAGAACCAAGGAACTGCGCTTCGCCGTGAAATCGGAGTTCGAGGATCTCGATGGCAGGGAGCCGCTCTGGCGGATTCCTGGCGAGCGGATGAAGATGGGCCGCGAGCACCTCGTGCCCCTCTCGGTTCAAGCCGCAGAGATTGCCAAACGGGCCATCGCGAGCTCCTCAAGCGAGTTTCTGTTCCCCGGGACGACGTCTGAAAAGCCGATGTCGGAGAACACGATGATCTATGCGCTGTACCGCCTCGGCTATCACAGCCGTCAGACGGTGCATGGATTTCGCGGGCTGGCGAGCACCTGGGCCAACGAGCAGCTGGTGGAATTTGGCGAGCCGGCGATGTGGATCCGAAAGTACCACGAGGACTGGGTGGAGATGCAGCTCGCGCATTCGGAGGAGGACGAGGTGCGCGGAGCCTACAACGCAGCCGAGTATATCGTTCCGCGCCGCCGCATGATGCAGGACTGGGCCGACTTCCTCGGCGGCGAGAAGGAGGTCGGAGGCCCCAAGATTTCCGGGAGGGGCAACGTGGTCGACATCAGAAGCGCCCGGAAGAGAGCAGCTTAAGCCACTGTAGTACCGCGCTCGTAGAAACTGGTGGGGAGTTGATTGGGCGCGGCGCCCGGGAGCGGTGTTGATGCGGCTCCTTGCCGACCCACTGCAGTCATGTGCCGGTCCCGCAGCCTTGTGCCCTTTCCCAGACACTCGTGATCGCGATGGCCAATAGCAGCCGAAGGCTCCCAACCGCGCCAAGCGCGTCATTTCGAATATTGCGGAAATGACTTGACCCCGATCGCGCTGCGTATCATTTCGATATAAATCGAATCGAGAGGTGCGCATGGACTCAACATCGGCAGTCTCCGCCTTGGGCGCGCTGGCACAGGAGCATCGCCTGGCATTGTTCCGGCTGCTCGTTCAGGCGGGAGAGGATGGAATGCCGGCCGGTGGGATCGCCGAGGCGCTGGGCGTCCCTAACTCCTCGCTCTCGTTCCACCTCGCTCAACTGAAGAAGGCCGGCCTGGTGTGGCAGGAGAGGCGGCATCGGTCCATCATCTACCGAGCCGACTACGCGGCGATGAACGATCTGGTCGGCTACCTCACGGAGAATTGCTGCGCTGGTGCCGACTGCGGCGCCGCTACTGGCTGCGCGGTCGAAACCAGCCCAGCTCAACCCGAAAGGAAGTCCGCATGAAGCGCCTGCATGTCCATGTTGGAGTCGAGGACCTCGACGCCTCCATCCGATTCTACTCCACCCTATTCGCGGCAGAGCCCACCGTCACCAAGGCGGACTATGCCAAGTGGATGCTGGAGGACCCTCGGGTCAATTTCGCGATTTCCAGCGGCCAGCACGCGGGAAAGGGAATCGAGCATCTCGGCATCCAGGTCGAAAGCCCGGACGAGCTGGCCGAGGTCTATGGCCGGCTCAAAGCGGCCGACCGCCCGGTTCTCGAGGAGGGCGCGACCACCTGCTGCTATGCGAAGTCGGAGAAGAGCTGGATCGCCGATCCGCAGGGCGTCGTTTGGGAAACCTTCCACACCACCGGCGAGGCGGTCGATTACGGACGGGGCCCGGGGCTTGACCGACTGGTGTCGGCGAATGCCGCCGCCGAGGCCTGCTGTGCGCCCGAGCTCCCGTCGGCGGCGATCAAGTGCTGTGGGTAAGGCGGCGATGACCGGCACACCCCGCACCGTCCTGTTCCTTTGCACCGGCAACTCGGCACGCTCGATCCTCGCCGAATCGCTGCTCAACCACATGGGAGAGGGACGCTTCCGCGCCTTTTCGGCGGGCAGCCAACCGAAGGGCGAGCCGCATCCGATGGCGCTCGAGGTGCTGCGCGCCACCGGCCTGCCGGCCGAAGGCCTCCGCTCGAAAAGCTGGCAGGAGTTCGCCGGCCCGGACGCCGAACCGATCGACCTCGTCATCACGGTCTGCGACAACGCTGCCGGCGAGACGTGTCCGGTCTGGCCCGGCCGGCCGATCGCCGCGCACTGGGGCATCGAGGATCCGGCCGCCGTCGAGGGCGAAGGCCAGCGCAGGGCGTTCGAGCGCGCGCTCGGCTACCTCCGCAACCGCATATCGCTGCTGCTCGCCCTGCCGGACGACGGCATCGATGCGCTTGCACTCAAGGCTATCGGCAGGGCCGAAGGGGCGACGCCATCGGCGAGGCAGGACGCCTGACATGAGCGAAGCCTTGCCAGCGGCCCCGGCGGCGCGTCCGGCCATGACCAGTTTCGAGCGATATCTGTCGCTGTGGGTGGCCCTCTGCATCGTCGTGGGCATCGCGCTCGGTGCGTTGGTGCCGGAGGTCTTCGCCGCTGTGGCCGAGGCCGAGGTCGCACGAGTCAACCTGCCCGTCGCGGTGCTCGTCTGGCTGATGATCATCCCGATGCTACTAAAGATCGACTTCGGTGCATTGGGGCAGGTGCGCCAGCATATACGCGGAGTGGGCGTCACCCTGTTCATCAACTGGGCGGTGAAGCCTTTCTCGATGGCGTTGCTCGGCACCCTGTTCGTCGGGTGGCTGTTCCGGCCCCTGCTTCCAGCCGACCAGATCGAAAGCTACATCGCGGGCCTGATCCTGCTCGCAGCCGCCCCCTGCACGGCCATGGTGTTCGTCTGGTCGAATCTCTGCGAAGGCGAACCCCATTATACGCTGAGCCAGGTGGCGCTGAACGACCTCATCATGGTCTTCGCTTTCGCCCCGCTGGTCGGTCTCCTTCTCGGCGTGGCCTCGATCACGGTGCCCTGGGACACACTGCTGCTGTCGGTCCTGCTCTATATCGTCGTGCCGGTGATCGTGGCACAAATCATCCGCCGCCAGCGCCTTGCCAGCGGCGGCCAGCCGGCACTTGACGCCTTGCTGCACCGCCTCGGCCCGGTGTCGCTCGTGGCGCTTCTCACCACGCTAGTGCTTCTGTTCGGTTTCCAGGGAGAGGCAATCCTCGCGCAGCCGCTCGTCATTGCGCTGCTGGCCGTGCCGATCGTGATCCAGGTCTATTTCAACGCCAGCCTAGCTTATTGGCTGAGCCGTCGCCTCGGTGTCGCCTGGTGCGTGGCGGCGCCCGCCGCGCTGATCGGCGCCAGCAACTTCTTCGAGCTTGCCGTCGCAGCAGCCATCAGCCTGTTCGGCCTGCAGTCCGGCGCAGCCTTGGCCACCGTCGTCGGCGTGCTGGTGGAAGTCCCGGTAATGCTGTCCGTCGTTGCGATCGTGAAGCGCACGCGCGGCTGGTACGAACGTCGGGATTCTGTCGTATCGGCCTGACAGCAGAATGGCTCTCGGCCAAGTTGGTCATCAAGTAACCACGACGCCGGTACTTTTCGAACAGTCCTCGCTCGTGTCTCCGCCGGCCTTGCGTCGTCACGACACGTTACGGGCGCGCCGCGCTCGTTCCGCGGCTCCGATCCAATCCGCCTTCAGGCGATCCAACCCGGCGACCGCTCCTTCGATTATTACCCGGCGTCCGATGTACCGAGTGGCGTCGACATCGGTGTTGATGATCCAGAGTTCATCGCCTGTCGTGAGGACCAGGCCGCGCGGTCCGCGGCCCAACATTCCGGACACGCGCTTTCGAGTACCGCTCACGTTCGATCCCAATCAAGGCCGCCAACGAGCAAGGACATTCCGGACATACCCCGGCGTCTCGCCATTGCGCGGAATGCCCTTTGCCCGCTCCACTGCCCCGGGCCCGGCATTGTAAGCGGCCAGTGCGAGATGGACCACGCCGAACCTGTCGAGCATCTGCCTCAGATACCTGGCCGCACCGGATAGATTGGCGAGCGGGTCGAAGCGATTGGCAACGCCCAGTTCCTTCGCCGTGCCCGGCATCAGTTGGCCGAGACCGGCAGCGCCTGCCTTGCTGACTGCAAACGGATTGTAGCGGGATTCCGTCCAGATCAGCGCGTCGAGCAATCCCGCGGGAAGGCCGAATTGCGCTTCGGCAGCATAGACATGCGGAAGATACGCTGCCCGGCGAAACCCGTTGGGGCCCGCCGGCAGGCGCGCCTGTCCCTCGTGGCGCGGCCCGGCGCCCTGAGAGCCGAAGGCGCCCGGACCCGGCGCGGACGCTGGAGCCGGGTTGACCTGCGGGGCTTTCCAGACGCCATGCTCGACGAGCTGAAAGCCGTCCGCCGTCTCGGCCAGGCGATAGCCATTGCGCTCCTCGGGCGAGGGACTGCTGCTTTCTGTAGTTGTCTGGGCATGGACCGGCGCAGCCAGCACCAGCCACCCTGCGATGAATGCAATCCGCGGGAACATCTCTCGATTCCTCATCTGGTCGAATCGAGAGAGAACATATAGAGAACAACGGTTGTAGGAAAACGCATTGGCGCCGGCGCGGAGAGGAGGCTGCGCTGGGAGGCATGCAGAATGGAGAAACCATGCCCCAAATCCATCAATCAGAGCGTCTCGAGCGCCGCGCGCGGGAGATCGTCGACAGCCTTGGCGGAACATGGCGTCGGGGTCGCGGGATGTGCCGCTGCCCGGCGCACGACGATCGGACCCCATCGCTGAGCGTCAGCCTCGGCCGGCGCGCCATCTTGTTCCACTGCTTTGCGGGCTGCTCGAACGATGAGATCATCGCAGAACTAGGCCGCCGGGGCGTCCACGCACGCGAACTGTTCGACGGTTCGGGCGAGCCGCTGCCGGAGGCGCCCCGCAAGGAAGCAGCCGACCGTAACGCCTGCCGGCTCTGGCGCGGCGCCGATGCACTCAGTGGAAGCCCGGCCGAGGCATACCTGCTGAAGCGCGGGCTGACGCAGCTTCCATCCGACCTGCGCTTTCATTCCAAGACACCGCTGGGTCCGCGCGGCGCGGTCCGATTCCTGCCGGCGATGCTGGCGGCTGTCCGCACGGACCTTGGCGTCATTGCTGTTCACCGCACATTCCTCGACGAGCGGACGGGCCGCCTGGCCGGCTTCGACCGGCCCAAGCGGGCGCTCGGAAGCCTGCAGCACGGTGCGGTGCGCCTAGCGATGCCGCGGGGTGGGCGCCTTGGCTTGGCCGAGGGCATCGAGACGGCGCTCTCCGCGATGCAGCTGTTCGGCGTACCCTGCTGGGCAACGCTGGGAAACGAGCGCTTCGGTCTCGCGACGATCCCCGAGAGCGTGCGCGAGCTTCACCTCTTCGTCGACAACGATGCAGGCGGTGACCTTGCCGAAGAGCGGGCGCGCGAAGCCTACGCCGCCACCGACCGGCATATCGTCGCCATGCGGCCCACCAACCTCGACGAGGACTGGAACGATGTCCTGATGACCAGTGCACGGGCCGCCAGCTGATCGGGTTAGAGAGGAGGGCGCCTTGGCCTCCGCGAGGCCAGGACATCGTGATCGGCCTCGTCAGGAGGTCCCATGTCACGCTCATCCCCCGTCTTAGCCTTTCCCGATTGCAGCGAGCCGCCGGTCTTGTCCGCGGCTCGTGAGCTTGCTGCGCTCATCGAGGCGGAGGAAACCGTCACCCGCGAGCGGCTGAATTCCGTGCTCGGCCGTCAATTCGGCGGCAGCGATGCCGATGGCCGCTGGTCGGTGCGCGATGCCCATGCGGCGCTCGAGCTCGCCCAGGTGCTGTGGTTGCAGGGCAGCGCCGGGCTGACGGCCGCTTCGCCAGCCGCCACGGCTGGCGCAGCATTCGCCCGGCTCGAGGCACTCCTGCCGAGCCAGACCGTGCGCAGCGAGGAGCAGATCGAGCTGCAGCAATTCGCGACGCCGCCACGCCTTGCCTGGCTTGTCGCGCGTGCCTGCGCGCTCGGCGAGGGCGAGACCGTCCTTGAGCCATCGGCCGGGACCGGCATGCTGGCAATCTGGGCGGCAAGAGCGGGCGCGCGCCTGATCCTCAACGAGATATCGCCGCTGCGCCGCGACTGCCTCGGCATCCTGTTCCCCAAGGCCATGGTGAGCGGCCACGACGGCGAGCTCATCGACGAGCTGCTCGACGCGCGACAGGTGCCGAGCGCGGTCCTTGTCAACCCGCCCTATTCGCAGGGCATCGAGCGCGGGCACGATGGGCATACCGGCGCCCGCCATCTGCGCTCGGCCTGGAACCGGCTCGCCGCGGGCGGGCGAATGGCCGCGATCATGCCCGAGTGGTTCGACGTGGATCGGTTCCTGGGTGCCGTTGGAGGACCAGCCACGCTGCGCCTCAACGTCGCGGTGGAGCGCGGCTTCGCGCGGCATGGCACCTCGATCACCACGCGCCTGCTGGTGCTAGACAAGGTCGAAGACCGGGCGGAGCCGGTCGTGGCTCGCACCCGCGATTTCGGTGCGCTGGGCGAGTTCGTCGATGCGATCCCGGCACGCCCCTCGGCGATCTCGCCGCTGCCGCCCGCCACGTCATCGCGCCCTGTGCCGGTCCGGCTCATGAGTCTGACGGCCCGGCCGCGTCCGGTACCGCCCAGGCAAGCGGCGCCTGCAGAACCTAGCGAACCGTGCGCGTACCAGGCGCTCGATGTGCCGGCTCCCCTCGCCGAGCAGGTCGGGCATTACCTGCCCTACCGTCCGAGCCGCATCGCCATTCCGGGCGCAGCCGAGCATCCGACGCCGCTGGTGGAATCGGTCGCCATGGGCTCGATCACCGCGCCGATCCCGACCGAAGTTCCGCAGCTTCCGGCGGGGACTATTGCGCGCGGCCTGCTCTCGGCTGCCCAGGCCGAGACGCTGATCTATGCGGTGAGCGCCCACGCACGTGACCTGCCCGGCCGCTTTGTCCCGCAGGACAAGGGCTGCTCGTTGGCACCGAGCGTTGAAGGCGCCGTCTACCGCATGGGCTATTTCCTCGGTGACGGCACCGGGGCCGGCAAGGGGCGCCAGGTCGCCAGCGTGATCCTCGATCGGTGGCTTCGTGGCGAGCGGCGCCACATCTGGATCTCGAAGAACGAGGCGCTGCTCGAGGACGCGCGCCGCGACTGGTCGGCGCTCGGCGGGCTACCCATCGACATCCAGCCGCTCGGACAGTGGAAGCTCGGCCAGCCGGTGACGATGCGCGAAGGCATCCTGTTCGTCACCTACCCGACACTTCGGTCCGGCAGGACCGATGCCAGCCGTCTCGACCAGATTGGTCTGCCCCCACCGAGTGGACCGATTGGTTTGTTAGTGCATTAAGCTCATC
>NZ_LSJM01000124.1 GCF_001557215.1 Sphingomonas sp. CCH9-E2
CCCGCTATACCCCCCGCGATGCCCGACCACGCGACCTCCTCCCATCCCGCCGTGCAACGCCAGCTCGACCGCCTCTGGGCGCTCGGCCCCGGGGCCGATGTCCTCGGGCTCAGCCGCATCACCGCGCTGCTCGACCGGATCGGCAACCCGCACCTGCGCCTCCCCCCCGTGCTCCATGTCGCCGGGACCAACGGCAAGGGTTCGACCTGCGCCTTCCTGCGCGCGGCGGTCGAGGCCGCGGGCCTCACCGCGCATGTCTATTCCAGCCCGCATCTGGTCCGCTTCAACGAGCGTATTCGGCTGGCGGGTAACCTGATCGACGACGCCACCCTCGCCACCCTGCTCGAACAGGTGCTCGATGCCGGGGGCGACATCGGCGCGAGCTTCTTCGAAGTCACCACCGCCGCCGCCTTCCTCGCCTTCGCCCGCACCCCGGCGGACGCCTGCATTATCGAGGTTGGACTGGGCGGACGCCTCGACGCCACCAACGTCATCCCCGCCCCCGCCGCCTGCGCCATCGCCCAGCTCGGCATCGACCATCAGGCGTTCCTCGGCGATACCGCCGAAGCCATTGCCGGGGAAAAGGCCGGCATCGCCAAGCCCGGCGTCCCGCTGATCACCATGGCCTATGGCGACAGCGTCACCGCGCGCATTGCGGAGGTCGCCGCCGCCGCGAACGCCCCGGTCCACGCGCGTGGCGCCGCCTGGGACTTCACCGTCACCCCCGATCGCCTGATTTACCGCGACGCGCAGGGCGAGGTCGCAACCCCGCTCCCCACCCTCGCCGGCCCGCACCAGCCCGCCAACCACGCGCTCGCCATCGCCACGCTGCGCCACCAGCGCACGCTGGCCATCCTCGACAGCGCCTTCGCCACCGCCGCCAGCGCCGCCCGCTGGCCCGCGCGGATGCAGCGTCTGCCCCCCGGCCCACTCCACGCGCGTCTGCCCGCCGGAGCCGAACTCTGGCTCGACGGCGGTCATAACGAAGCCGCCGCCCAGTCGGTCAGCGCCACGCTGGCGCAGGTCGCGAACGGCCGCCCCGCGCACCTGATCCTCGGCATGTTGTCGAACAAGGACGCGACCGGCCTGCTCGCCCCCTTTGCCCCGCTCGCCGCCAGCTTCACTGCGGTCCCGGTCCCCGGCCACGCGCATCACGATCCGGCGGACCTCGCCGCAACAGCCCGCGCGCTCGGCATCCCCAGCGCCGCGACCGCACCCGATGTCCCGACCGCGCTCGCCAACATCCAGCCCGAAGCCCCGCTCGTCCTGATCCTCGGCTCGCTCTACCTCGCCGGTGAGGTGCTCCGGGAAAACGACGAACTCCCCGACTGATCCTTATTGCGATTGACTATCAATAGAAGAATGGCAGACTGGCACTCCTGAACAAGGAGTCGTCCGTTGCGCCACCCCCCCGCCCGCGCCGAAACCCTCGGCAC
>NZ_LSJM01000125.1 GCF_001557215.1 Sphingomonas sp. CCH9-E2
AAATTAGTGCCACCCCCGCCGCACCGGTTGCGTCGCCCCCGCCGCCGATCCCGACGCCGACGACTACCGCCAGCGCGCCGACTCAGCCCGTGCTCACGCCCGAAGCCGAGCGGGGCGAAACCGGCGCGCGCGATGTCCTGCTCGACTTCGCCCGCGCGATCGAGCTGCGCCGCTTCGATCAGGCCTGGGCGCTGCTGAGCCCCGCCGACCGCCGCAAATGGAGCCGGTCGGACTTCCGAAGCCTGTTCGCGGACTTGCGCAAGCCGATTGTCGCGGTCCCCACCGGCACGCTGGAGGGCGCGGCGGGATCGTCTTACTACACTGCGCCGGTCACGATCACCGGCACCGACCCCTCGGGCCGTCCGGTGCGGATCGAAGGCGAGGCGGTGTTGCGCCGCGTCAACGATATCGACGGGGCCACAGCTGCGCAGCGTCGCTGGCACTTCCAGTCGCTCAGGCTCGACTGGACCCACTGACCGCCCGCGCGATTCCGACTCGCAAACGTCATGCAGCGCTGGCATCCCGTGACGCGATGCGAAGCCTGATCCTCTTTTCTGCTGCCGCGCTGGCCACCCCCGCTGCGGCGCAGCTGCGCGCCGTGCCGACCCAGCCCGAATCGGAAGCCGCCGCGCTGCGCGGGGTCGAGGTGATCCTGATCAATGAAGGCACCAGCGCCGTCCCCGCCGAAGGGCCCCGCACGCTCGAGGTGACGGCTGCCGACGGCACGCGCCTGATCCTCGAGCGCCTGCCCGCGCCGGCTGCCACGATCGCGCCCGGCGGCTTCGCCAAGGCGCGCTACGTGCCGACCGGCTATGCCGCCCGCCCGGCGACCAAGCCGCTGCCCGGCGCGCCGCTCCCCGCCGGGGTCGGTGCGCCCTGGCCCGCCGATGCCCCCGCCGCCGCTCCGCGCAGCGCTGACGCCGGCGAGCGTGAGGCGCCGACCTCGGCTGGCACGCGATCGGGTTTTCTCGACCGCTTCTCCCCGCACGAACCCGTCTATGGTGCATTTGGCCTGGGCGACTCGGGTGGCAAGCTGCAGGTCAGCTTCGCGTTCCAGCCGATTGGCGGCGACGGCGCGTTCAGCCATCTGCGCTTCGCCTATACCCAGACGATGTTCTGGCGGCTCGACCTGCCCTCCGGCCCGTTCACCCACACCACCTATTCGCCCGAAATCTTTGTCGAGCGCGCGATCGATTCCAGCGCGACGATCGGGCTCGGCTGGCGACACGATTCCAATGGTGAGGGCGATGCGACCTCGATCGATTCGAACCGCATCTTCCTGCGCGCGACCAAGAGCTTCGACCTGGGCGACAATTGGCGCGCGGAGGTGACGCCCCAGGCCTGGGTCTATGTCGGTAAACAGGGGGTCGCCCCCGATCTCGACCGCTATTGGGGCAATGGGTCGCTCGGCCTTGCGCTGGTCAAGCCCGACAGCCTCAAGCTCGCGCTGACCGTGCGCGGCAGCCCCGAGAGCGGGCGCGGCGCGGCGGAGCTGTTCGCCTCCTACCCCCTTGCGCGGATCCGCGACCGTCTCGGCTTCTATCTCTTCGCTCAAGGCTTTACAGGCTATGGCGAAGCATTGGACGATCATCGCCGTCGCGACAGCCACGCCCGGATCGGGATCGCCCTGACCCGCTGAACGATATCAAGGAGAGATCCATGCGCCTGAAGCTCGCTCTTGCCGCCCTGATGCTGCCGCTCACCATGCCGGCCAGCGCCGCGCTTGCCCCGGGGGCCAAGGCGCCCGATTTCACGGCCAAGGGCGCGATCGCCGGGCGCGACTTCACCGTGCATCTGGCCAAGCAGCTGAAGAAGGGCCCGGTCGTGCTCTATTTCTTCCCCGCCGCGTTCACCCCGGGGTGCAGTGCCGAGGCGGCGGCGTTCGCCGCTGCGGTCGATGACTTCAAGAAAGCCGGTGCCGTGGTGATCGGCATGTCGGCCGATCCGGTGGACAAGCTGCGCGATTTTTCTGCCAAGGACTGCGCCGGAAAGTTTGCGGTCGCCAGCGCCAGCCCCGAAGTCATCCGCGGCTATGACGTCGCGCTGGGGCGGCAGATCGGGGGTCGCGACGCCACCAACCGCACCAGCTATGTCATCGCCCCGAACGGCAAGATCATCTACGCGCATAGCGACCTCAGCCCGGCGGACCATGTCCGCAACACCCTCGCCGCCGTGCAGAAATGGCGGGCGAGCAAGCGCGGCTGATCCGTTCCGGGCCGGTCTCGTTTCACCGGATATTAGCAGTTTGCGGACTAGATCGGGGGCGAACGGATCGGCGCGCAATGGGTGGGCCACGGGATCATGCGGAGGATGGGCAGGTGAGGCTGGCAAGGGCGTCACGTACGGACGAGACGGTTGATCCGGCGCGTCTGCTGTACGAGCGCATCGGCAGGTTCCTGTTCGACCAGCGGCTCGAACCCAGCCCCGCCAACTTCGCCTTTGCCTGGCATCTGCTGCACGATCCCGACGGACCGCTCGCCAAGGCGGTCGAAAATCTGACCGAAGGTGGCGTCCGGCTGACCCAGCGCGACATCGAAGCGCTGGGCTGCGAACCACCGACCAACACCGCCAAGGCGCGCGAGAAGGTCGATGGCCTGGTCGCCAAGACCCAGATGCAGGTCGAAGGCTTTCAGGACATGGTCCAGGCGATGCGCGCCGAGACGGCCGGCTTTGGCCGTGACCTTGCCGCCAGCGCCGATGCGATCCGTCGCTCGGGCGACGGGCCGATCGGGGTCGCGCTGGAAGAGGTCTCGCGCATCACCGGGGCGATGCTCGAACGTGTGCATCGTGCCGAATCGCAGCTGGAAAGCGCGACGCGCGAAGCGAGCGAGCTGCGCAGCGCGCTTGAAGAAGCGCGCGACAATGCCCGGCGCGACACGCTGACCGAATTGCCCAACCGCCGCGCGTTCGAGGAAGCATTCAGCGCGCAGCAGGCTTCAGGCGCGCGGCTATGCATCGCGGTGTGCGATGTCGATCATTTCAAGTCGGTCAATGACCGGTTCGGCCATGCCGTGGGCGACCGGGTGTTGCGCACCATCGCCCAGGCGCTGAGCGAAGTCTGTGTCGGCCATCTCGTCGCCCGCCATGGCGGCGAGGAGTTCGCGATCCTGTTCTCCGGGATCGGCATCGCCAAGGCACGCGACATCATGGAACATGCACGGTCGATGGTCGCGTCGAAACGCTATCGCCTGCGCGAATCCGATCTGCCGATTGGTGAGATCACCTTCTCGGCAGGCCTCACCCGCGTGCATATCGGCGAATCGCTGAGCGACAGCTTCGCGCGCGCCGATGCGAAGCTCTACGAAGCCAAGCACGCAGGCCGTAACCGCATCATCGGTGGCTGAAGGTTGGTAAAATTCGCCAACTCGTCCGGCGAATTACACCAATAATCTCAACAATAAAATTACAAAGCTAAGTAAATCAGTCACTTAGCGAAACTGGCACGGTCCCTGCAATCCTTCTGGCATCCCCGGCGGAATGATCCCCGGGAAGCAAAAGAGGGAATAACATCATGGCACTCCGTTTCGAAAGCTTCGCTCGTTCCGCCGTCGCTCTGCTCGGCGCCACTGCCTTCACCCTGGTGATGATCGCGAACACCGTCAGCCTCGGTCCGGTCGCCTGATCCACCGCATTCACTCAGGGAGACTTCACATGGTTCGTCATCTCTTCGTCGCGCTCGTGTCGCTCGGTCTCACCGCCGCCATGGTCGCCACCACCATCGCACCCCAGTCGGCAGGCTTCATCGCCTGACCGGCGGGGGTGCGCCCCCGCTTCACGCGGGTCGCGCATCCTCTGCCTGTGCGGGCTCGCCGTCCCCGCGCTTGATGAAGCTGATCCGCCCCTCGGGCTCCAGGATCGCCCAGGCAACATCGCGGACATGCGCAATTCCTGCCAGCCGCATCTCCGATTCCACCTCACGCCGCGTCAGCCGGTCGCGTTTCAGATTGGCCTCGATCAGCGCCCCGTCGCGGATCAGCACGCGCGGCTCGCCCTCGATCGCCCGCTCCGCGCGCGGCCAGCGATAGCTGACCCACCCAAGCACGCTCGCCCAAAAGGCAAAGGTCGCGATCGCCAGCGTCGCGCCGGTCAGGCTGAAATCATTATGCGTGATCCCCTGCTGGATCAGGTCGCCCAGCACCACCAGCATCACCAGCTCGAACGGCGTCATCTGCCCTAGCTCGCGCTTGCCCATCAGGCGCAGCAGCCCGAACAGAATGGCGAACATCACACTGGCGCGGATCACGATATCCATCAGGGCAGTACCGTGACGTGCAGCGGGATCGCCGCCAGCTGGCGCTCGCCATTCAGCACCGCGACGCTGCCTTTGGTCCCGGCGAACAGCGGCGGGTTGATCTGGCCATCGATTTTGATGTCGAGGGTGTCGCCGGGCTTCAGCGGGCCATAGTCGAACCGGAACGCGCCGTCCTTGAACGATTCTTCGCTCGGTGCCGGGACCATCGTGTTGATCGTCATGTCGCGCCACAGCGTCGCATCGACCGCGATCATCGCCTTATCGATCGGCCCACGCGCGGTGACGCGGATCTGCGTCTCGAAGAACTCGCCATTGCGGATGACGCGCGGGGTGCGGATCTCAAGCCGTGCCATGTCGCCTGTGGCAATGACCGGCCGTATCTTGCCCCCGCCGAACAGCCCGAGCAATGCGGCCAGCATCAACGCACTCAGCAGGATCAGCGCCAGCCAGCGCCGCCGCCCGCGCCCGGTTCCGGTCGCCGGATCGGCATGCGATTCGGATATGCCATCCGGAAAGGAGGAGGCGGTGGTGTCGTTCATCCCGACCGTAACGAACATCGCCTCACCCGGTTGCGCGGAACCGCTGGCTCCACCCCCGGTTGATACGCCGGGCGGGGGTCAGATGGAGCGCAGCATGATCGACACCGCCGAAATGATTCACGAAGATGCGCTGCCGGGCGAGGAGCGCAAGCTCGACCCCAAGCCGCAATGGCAGCCGCGCTACCCAGGTTCGGGCAGGCTCGAGGGCAAGGTCGCGCTGATCACCGGTGCGGACAGCGGCATCGGCCGCGCAGTCGCTGCACTGTTCGCACGCGAAGGAGCCGACATTGCCATCCTCTATCTGCTCGAAGACGCCGACGCCGAAGAGACGAAGCGCATCGTCGAGGCCGAGGGCCGCCGCGCGATCCTGATCAAGGCCGATGTCGGATCAAGGAAGATGTGCGACCGCGCGGTTGAACAGACGATCGACGCCTTCGGGCGGCTTGATGTCCTCATCAACAATGCGGGCGAACAGCACCCCGACAAGGACATTCGCGACATTACCGAAGAGCAATTGCTCCGCACCTTTCAGACCAACATCTTCGGCATGTTCTACCTTGTGCAGGCCGCACTTCCACACCTGAAATCGGGCGCCGCGATTGTCAATTGTACATCCGTGACCATGTATCAGGGCTCGGCCGAGCTGCTCGATTATTCGAGCACCAAGGGTGCGATTACCGCATTCACCCGCTCGCTGTCGGAAAATCTCATCGAGCAGGGCATTCGCGTCAACGCCGTCGCGCCCGGCCCGATCTGGACCCCGCTCAACCCCTGTGGCGGGGCATCGCCGGAAAAGCTCGAGAGTTTCGGCGAGGATACGCCGATGGGTCGCCCGGGCCAGCCGAATGAGGTTGCCCCTGCCTTCCTGTTCCTGGCGTGCGAGGATACGAGCTACATGTCGGGACAGGTCTTGCATCCCAATGGGGGCATCATCGTCAATGGCTGACCCAAGGGCCGATTGACCGGAACCGCATGGCGGCGCATCTGGGCCGCCATGCGCTTCTTCTCCGACAATGCCGCCCCCGCCTGCCCCGAGGTGATCGCGGCGCTCTCCGCCGCCAATGTCCAGGACACCGCTTACGACGGCGACCGCTGGAGCGCGGCGCTCGATGCGCGGTTTTCGGCGCTGTTCGGAATGGAGGTTGCAGTGCTGTGGGTGCCGACCGGCACCGCCGCCAACTGCCTCGCGCTCGCCTCGCTCTGCCCGCCTTTTGGCGGCGTGGTCTGCCACCGCGAGGCGCATATCCAGATGGACGAGGGCGGGGCGCCCGAATTCTACACCCACGGCGCCAAGCTCATGCTGGCCGAGGGGCCGGGCGCAAAGCTGACCCCCGACGCGATCCGCGCGGTGCTCGACGCGGTGAAACCCGGCGTCCACTGGGTTCAGCCGCACGCCATCTCGATCACCAACGCGACCGAATATGGCCTTGCTTACAGCCCGGACGAGGTCGCGGCGATCGGGGAGCTGGCGCGCAGCCGGAACCTCGCGCTGCACATGGACGGCGCGCGCTTCGCCAATGCGGTCGTGCATCACGGCTGTGATCCGGCGGATGTAACGTGGCGCGCCGGGGTCGATGCGCTGAGCTTCGGGTTCATCAAGAATGGAGGCATGAGCGCCGAAGCGCTCATCTTCTTCCGCCCCGACCTTGCCGAAACCTGCAAGATGCGGCGCAAGCGCGCGGGGCATCTCCAGTCCAAGGGCCGCTATCTCGCGGCGCAGCTGATCGCGATGCTCGACGACGATGTCTGGCTGCGCAACGCCCGCGCCGCCAATGCCGGGGCGGCATTGCTGGGCCGGGCCGCGCCGCACCGGCTGGTGCATCCGGTCGAATCCAATGCCGTGTTCGTGCGGCTCAGCCCCGAGGAGGCCGCAGCGCTGCGTGCCCAAGGCTTCGACTTTTACGACTGGGGCGTGGGCGAGGCGCGCTTCGTCGTCGCCTGGGATCAGGACGATGCGGCGGTCGCCCCACTCGCTACGGCGCTCGCCGCGCTGTGAGCGAAGGCGCGCCAGCGGCCCCACGGCCCAATTCGACGCGGCTCGCGGTGCTGATCCCGTTCGGCATCGTCACGCTGATTTGGGGGTCGACCTGGCTGGTCATCACCGGCCAGCTCGGCGTGGTGCCACCGACCTGGTCGGTCACCTATCGCTTCCTCGTCGGCGGGGCGGCGATGCTGGTTTGGGCGGCATGGTCGCGCCAGCCGCTATGGCTCGATGCGCGCGGCATGAGGTTCGCGGCGTTGCTCGGGCTGATGCAGTTCGTGCTCAACTTCAACTTCGTCTACCGCGCGGAGATGCACGTCACCTCGGGCCTGGTCGCCGTGGTGTTCGCGCTCCTGCTCGTCCCCAATGCGATCCTGTCGCGCATCTTTCTGGGCCAGCTTATGGGGCGGCAGCTGCTGGTCGGATCGGTGGTGGCGGTGACCGGCGTCGCTTTGCTGTTCGTGCATGAGCTTCGCCGCGATCCGGCGGGCGCCGGCGAAGTCTATTACGGCATCGGCCTGACCCTGATCGGCGTGCTGTGCGCCTCGGTCGCCAATGTGATGCAGGCGACCGAGACATCGAAACGCTATCCGATGGCAACGACGATCGCCTGGGCGATGCTGCTCGGCGCGGCAATGGACGGCAGCTTCGCCTGGCTCACCACCGGCCCGCCGGTGTTCGAATGGACCGCGACGTATATCGCGGGCGTGCTCTATCTCGGCATCGTCGCGTCCGCGGTGGCCTTCCCACTCTATTTCGGGATCATCCGCATCATCGGCCCGGCCAAGGCGGCCTATTCGAGCGTGCTGATCCCGGTGATCGCGATGCTGCTCTCGACGATTTTCGAGGGCTATCGCTGGTCGCTGCTGGCGGGAGCGGGCGCGGCGCTGGCCGGGGTCGGGCTGGTGGTCGCGCTCAAGGCGCGCAGGCCTGCGCGGTAATCGGCAAAGCGCGGCGACCAGTTCAGCACGCGCTTCGCCTTGCCGTTCGCGACGCGGCGATTTTCGGCGTAGAAAGCGCGCGCCTGCGGCGACAGTTGCGCATTGGCCAGCGGGACGAGCGGCGGGACGGGCAGACCGAGCACGCGGCATCCGAACGCGATCACCTCGGACTGCGGCGCGGGTTCGTCGTCGGAGAGGTTATAGGCCCCGGGCGGCGCATCGAACCCGGCAATGACCCCGGCGGCAAGGTCGGTGACATGGATGCGGCTGAACACCTGCCCCGGGACATCGATCCGCCGCGCCTCGCCTGCGCAGATGCGGTCGAGCGGTGAGCGGCCCGGTCCGTAGATGCCGGGCAGGCGGAACACGCGCGCACCCAGCCCCAGCCACGCTGTATCCGCTGCCGCGCGCGTAGTGCGCCGCCCGGTCCCGGTCGGTGCGCTCTCATCGACCCACGCGCCCTGCGCATCGCCATAGACTCCGGTCGAGGACAGATAGCCGAGCCACGCCCCGCTATCCGCCAGCTCCGCGGCATAGGCGGCCAGCACCGGATCGGCCTCGTCCGGCGGGATCGAGGACAGGATATGCGTCGCCTGCGCAATCTCAAACCGCACCCGGTCGGCATCGTCGAAGGCAAGGTTCCCCGCGCGACCCGTCGCCACGATCCGAGCGGCGGGCAGCGCGGCGGCGATATGCCGCGCGCTGAATCCAAGACCGAAAATGAGGAGGCGCATCACGCCTCCACGATCCGGTTCAGCTCACTTCGCGCCATAGCCGTTGTACAGCGTCCCGAAGAAGTCACCCTTCTTCCACGCCGGACGCGCATCCGCATCGGCAATCTCGCGCGCGATCGCGTAATTCGCCTCGATGAAGCGCACGCCCTGATCCCACAGGATTTCGGGGTTGGTGATCTCGTCCGACGGGCGGTGATAGCGGCTCG
>NZ_LSJM01000126.1 GCF_001557215.1 Sphingomonas sp. CCH9-E2
GACGCGACCAGGAGCGGTTCACGTCGCGCGACATGATCGCGGTGGAGGCCCGGCTCGAGCGCAGCGCCGGCGCGCTGGCGGCGCGCGACGGTCACGGCATCGCCGATCGCCAGCGTGACGCCGCGATCGGCGCGGCCCAGGGCAGGGGGCTCGTCTTGTCGGCCGAGCAGCGCGACGCCCTCGACCATATCACCGGCCGCAAGGGGCTGGCGTCGGTCGTCGGCTACGCCGGCAGCGGCAAATCCGCGATGTTGGGCGTCGCGCGCGAGGCTTGGGAGCGGCAGGGCTACCAGGTGCGCGGTGCGGCCTTGTCGGGGATCGCGGCCGAGAACCTTGAGGGCGGGTCCGGCATCCAGTCCCGCACCCTCGCCAGCCTTGAGCACGCATGGGGGCAGGGGCGCGAGCAGCTAGGCCCGCGTGACGTGCTGGTGGTGGACGAGGCGGGCATGATCGGCTCGCGCCAGATGGAGCGGGTGTTGAGCCAGGCGCGTGACGCCGGGGCCAAGGTCGTGATGATCGGCGACCCCGAGCAGTTACAGGCGATCGAGGCGGGCGCGGCGTTCCGCAGCGTCACCGAGCGGCACGGCGCGGCCGAGATCACCGAGATTCGCCGGCAGCGCGAGGATTGGCAGCGCGACGCCACCCGCGCGCTGGCGACCGGGCGCACCGGCGAGGCGATCCACGCCTATGACGGCAAGGGCATGGTCCACGCGGCCGACACGCGCGAGCAGGCGCGGGGCGAGCTGGTCGATGG
>NZ_LSJM01000127.1 GCF_001557215.1 Sphingomonas sp. CCH9-E2
ACCCATAGAATACACTGTCGTTGGGTGGCCGGGTGGGGGAGCGGGCCGGTGCCGCCTTCATCCAGCTTGCTGGATGACCAAACGCACCCGGAAAGATTCGTCTCCTGACGCGTTGGCGCGACGAGCAGTTCGCTCCGAAGCGTAACAATGTCAGGAGAACGAAGATGAAGCTGATCGCACTCGCCGCCGCGCTGGCGGTGGCCGGCACCGCCGCTGCACAGGACATGGCGGCCCCCGCTCCCGCGGCGCCTGAAGCCACCACGACCGCCACTTCGACCGAAGACCCGGTCGGCGGCTACCAGCCCGCAACGCCGCCGCTGTCGGCCCCGGTCGCGCCGGGCACGACGGTCGTGTTCCAGCAGGCGCCTGCGCCGGACGTCGCCTATCCTGCGCCCGCGCCCTTGGCGGAATATCCGATCTGCAAGAAGGGTCAGTACGACAATTGCCGCCAGCGCGGCGGTTAACCGGTCGGGGCGGGTTCAGCCCGCCCCCTCCAC
>NZ_LSJM01000128.1 GCF_001557215.1 Sphingomonas sp. CCH9-E2
GCAGGCTCGACGCCGATTCCGACGACGACGGCGTCGCAATCGAGCCGCTCGCCGCCGTCCAGCGTAACGCCGCGGACGAGGCCCCCTTCCCGCTCGAAACGCTCCGGCATGCGGCCGAAATGCGCCTCGACGCCGCGCTCGGCATGGGCGCGGGCGAGCCAGGCGCCGGCAACGCTGCCGAAGCTGCGCAGCATCGGCGTCGGCGCCGGTTCGACCGCCACCACGCGGGCGCCGGCCCGGGTCGCGGTGGCGGCGACCTCCGCGCCGATCACGCCCATCCCGACGACGAGGATTCGCGCGCCCGGAGTCAGGGCGCCGGCGAGCCGAGCGGCGTCGTCGCGAGTGCGAAGATAATGGACGTTGGCCGCGCCCTCCAGCGCGGGCAGCCGCCGCGGCCGCGAGCCGGTCGCGAGGAGGAAGGCGTCGGCCTGGACATCGCTTCCGTCGGAAAGGCGGACTTCTCGGGCGCGGAGGTCTAGGCTCTCGGCCTTGACCCCGAGCCGCGCCTCGATGCGATTGGCTTCATACCAGTCGGCGGGGCGGAGCAGGATCGCCGATTCGTCCCCGCCCGGCCACAGATAGTCTTTGGAGAGCGGCGGCCGCTGATAGGGGAGCCAGGGCTCCTCGCCGATCAGCAGGACCCGGCCGTCGAAGCCCCGCGCGCGCAGAGTTTCGGCGGCCCGGGCGCCGGCTAGGCTGGCGCCGATGATGGCGACGGTCCGGATCACCCTGGTGTCTTTAGGCTCGTTCACGGGCAAGCTACCGCGAACGAGCCCATCAGTTAGAAACGATATTCGAGGCCGACGCCGACGCGGCGGGGGCGCTCGTAGATGATGTAGGTGCCCTGCGGCCCCGGCGAGATCTGCTGCGCGACCTTGGCGTTGGTCAGGTTGCTGGCGAAGAGCCGGAGGGTCAGCTGCTCGTCGGCCGTGGTCCAGCCGAGCTCGCCCGACAGGATCGTATAGGGATCCTGCGAGAGCGCGTTCAGATAGTCATAATACACCCGCGAGCTGCGGAAAAGATTGCCGGCCAGATGCCCGCGCCCGCCGGCCATGTCCCACTGATAATTGCCGCCGGCGTTGATCGTGAATTCGGGCGTGCGCACCAGCTGGTTGCCGGCGACGTCCGCCGAACCGACGATGTTGCCGCCCGTCGGCCGCGGCGTGAACACCTGGGCGTTGGGGAATTCGTCATATTTGGCGTTGGTGTAAGCCAGAGCCAGACGCAGAGTGAGATCGTCGACGGGCTGCGCGGTGGTTTCGAACTCGCCGCCCCAGATCTTCGCCTTGGCGGCGTTCTGAAGGATGAACGCGCCAGTGGTCGCCCGGGCGGTCGCCTGCAGATCGTCATATCTGTAGTGGAAGAAGGCAAGGTTGGTGCGGAGCCAAAGCAAGGGATCCGCCTTGATGCCGATCTCGGCCGCCTTGATCGTCTCCGGATCGACCGCGGTGGGCGCCGTGCCGAAGGTGTTGAAGACGCCGCTTTTGAAGCCCGTGCCGTAGCTGGCGTAGATATTGGCATCGTCGGTGAACTGGTAGCGAAGCGCGGCGCGATAGGTGAATTTGTTGAAATTGGCTTCCGCCATTCCGAAAGGCAGCTGGTTGTTGTTCACCTTCTGCGAGAAGCGGCGCTCCTCGGTCGTGTAGCGGCCGCCCAGAGTGAGGAAGAGCGAGGTGCCGAAGCGGTAGGTGCCTTCCGCGAAGGCCGAGTAGGAGGTCGTCTCCGCCCTCGGCGAGAGCAGGGTCGGGACGACCGGGGCCGTCGGAGAGGTCCGGTTGACGATGGTGACCGGCTGGGTGCCCTCCATGAAATAGCCATAGGCGCCAACGATCCAGGTGAGCGGGCCGTTGCCGGCCGAGAGCAGCCGGATCTCCTGGGTCAGCGTGCGCGGGAAGACGCGCATGAACGTCTCGCCGAGCAGGAGATTGGAAGCGTCGGAATCCGCCACCTGGTGGACCCGAGTCTTCATGTAGGCGCTGGTCGTTTCCAGATTTACGCCGCCGAGTTCGATGCGGGTGCGCAGCGAGAGATCGAGCCGGCTATAGTCGGAGACCGGGAGCGCGTTGAGCGACGCCTCCCAAGGCTGGTTCGGGAGGATGACGCCGGCGAAGGGAGCGCCGGCGGAATTGCCCTGGAAGGGCTGCTGCGAGGCCGTCTCGTCATTCGTGTCGACATAGGCGGCGGTGACGACCGCGCTGATATTGTCCTGCTCGAAGAGAAGCTTGCCGCGCACCGAGGCGACGCGAGTCTCGCCGAACGGCTCCCCGCCGCTGAGATTGGTGATGTAGCCGTCATTCTTGCGGTAGAGGAGCGCGAGATCGGCGGCGATGTTCTCGGTGAGGCCGCCGGTGACATAGCCGCGCAGATCGATGTCGCTCGCATCCTCGCGCATGCGGCCGTAGCGGGCGGCGATACGGCCGCGGGCCCGGAAGCTCGGATCCGGCGTGATCACGTTGACCAGGCCGCCGGTGGCGTTGCGGCCGAAGACCGTGCCCTGCGGGCCGCGAAGCACCTCGACGCGGGAGACTTCAACGAGGTCGATCTGGGTGGAATAGGGATCGCCCTGATAGACGCCGTCGACATAGACGGCGACATTGGCTTCGTCGCCGACCGAGAGGCCGCTCGAGCCGACGCCGCGAATGCTCGGCTGCATGACGTTCTGGTTGCGGCCGCCGTTGAAGTTCGGGATCACCTGGGTGAGCGTGCGGACGTCGCGGACGCCGGACTCGGCGATGCTGTTGCCCGAGATCGCGGTCACGGTGACCGGAATCTCCTGGAGACGCTCCTCGCGCCGCGTGGCGGTGACGACGATGTCCTCAAGGCCGGCCTCGGCCTCTTCGGTCGGCGCCGCGCCGGGCGTGGTGACGGCGTCGGAGGTTGCCTGCTCCTCGGCCGGATCGGCCATATCCTGCTGGTCGGCCGCGTCCGCGGCGGGCTGGGCGTGGCTGATCGAGGCGATGCTGACCGAGCCAAGAAGGGCTGTTGTATACGCCATAGTCCGGAACCGCATTCCCACTCTCCCCAACGGCCCCCTCAGGGCCTTCTCTGATGCCTCTCCGGGCAAATCTCCCCGCACCGAAACGCTCGATACGAGCTAAACAATACGCATGAGTATGTTGCAAAACCTCGAATGGGTGTCAAGCGCCTTTCCGGAGCTTCAGACCGAGCGCGCGCTGAAATGCGCCACGCCCGCGATCCACCCGGGCGCCGGGGCATAGTCGCGCTGGACCACCTCGAACGGCCCCGCGCTCGCCATCGCCGCGGTCGCCGCGACCCAGGCGAGCAGCTCGTTGGCGCCCGATCCGGCGACCTCGTCGACCTGCTCGGCGGTGAAGGCGTCGAGCGTCGCCCAGTCCTGTCGCTCCAGAAGGTCGAGAACCTCCGCATCCCAGCCGGGGTTGAGCGGCCGGACAGGTCCCTCCCCCTTCGCCGCGGCGGCCGCGACCGTGGCGATCCGCCCTTCCCGCTCGGCCTGCTGCTCCGCCGTCATCTTAGCCCCGATCAGGCGGCTGCGGACCTCGGGCGGCGCGGTCTCGATGCGCGGGACGAGCGGATCGTGGGACAATCCGCCCGAGGCGGCGAACAGGATCCGCTTGCCCGAACTACTCGCGAACCGCCCCACCGCCTCGCCGAAAAGCCTTGCCCGCCTGTAGGTGGGCAAAGGCGGCGCGGCGCAGTTCACGAAGATCGGGACGAGAGGGTAGAGGTCGGCGCGGCCGAACAGCATCTCCCACAATTGGACGAAGCCATGATCGACCACCATGTCGTAGGAAAGGGCGGCGTCGATGTCGGCGGCGCGGACCGCGTCGAGAAGCGCCAGCGCGCTGGTCTTGTCGACCGGCAGCGCCTCGGCCCGCGTCGACCAGTCGCCATAGGAGCGGGCCTCGGCGCCGACGCAGAAGCTCGGCATCAGCGCGTAGCTGAAACCGTGGAAATGATCGGGCGAGAATTGGACGATGAGGTCCGGCTCGAACGCTTCCACCAGCGCCCGCATCCGATCGAAGGACGCCCGCACCGCCGCGCAGACCGCCTCCTCCGCCAGCGTGCCGTCCAGCATTACCGGCGAGTGGGAGGCGCAGGCGAGAGCGAAGGGCATCAGCCGAGCGTCTCGACCCGGTGGCCGAGCAGGAAATCGATGTGGATGCGGTTGAACGTCTCGGGGTCCTCGAACTGCGGCCAGTGGCCGCATTCCGGCATCACGACGAACCGGGCGCCCGGGATCATGTCGGCGATCTGCTTGCCCTCGGTCGGCGTGGCGGTGGGATCGTGCGACGTCCAGAGCACCAGCGCCGGCGCCTCGATTCGCGCATAATCCTCGGCCGTGAACATGTTGCGGCGGCGGATCTCCATCTCCTGCAGGCAGAGGATGCTGCGCATTACCTCGGCATAGCCGGGCTGCGAATAGACTGTCTGGCGGGTGGCGATGAGATCGTCATGGACCTTGGCGGGATCGTGCATCAGCATTTCGAGCCGCTTACGGATGAATTCCCAGTCGGGCTGCTCCACCGCGCGCATCGACAGCGTCTTTATCCGCTCCATCACCTCGGGATGCGCGGTCCAGCCGCCGGTGGTGTTGAGCACCACCCGATCGACCGCCTCGGGGTGGTGGATGGCGATGTAGCTGGCGATCCAGCCGCCGAGCGATTCCCCCGAGATCAGCGCGCTGGAGCGGCCGAGCGCCTTCATCACGGCGAGGGCGTGGGCGGCATATTGCGGGATCTGGTAATCGATCGCCGGCTTGTCGCTATAGCCGTGCCCGACGCTATCGAAGGCGACGGTCCAGAAATGCTCGCCATGGGCGCGAAGGTTGCGGACATAGGCTTCGGCATGGCCGCCGGTGCCGTGGAGGAGGAGGAGCAGCGGCTTGTCCTCGGATCCGCTCATCAGATAGCGGGTACGGACGCCGTCGGCATCGACATAGCCCTGGCGGAATTCGAGCCCGATGAGGTCGGACCAGATGCTTTGATGGCTCATTGACTGCTCCCCATGACGCGGCCCTCGGCCCCCGGCGTCGGGGTCCATTCCCGCGATAGACGATGATATTTTCCTTGCCAGTGCAGCAGCGGCCGCTTCGGCCAGTGGCGGACGCGAAGCACCTGCCCGACAAAGACGGCATGGTCGCCGCCGGCATATTCGTTGACCCGCTCGCATTCGATCCAGGCAAGCGCGCCCTGGAGCAGAGGTAGCCCGAACAGGCCGGCTTCGCAGGCGGCGCCGGCGAAGCGGTCCTCGCTAGCGCAGAAGCGGCGGGATTCCGCCTCCTGATCGTCGGAGAGGATATTCACCGCGAAATGACGCGCCTCGCTGAACAGGGGATAGGAGAAAGCGCTGCGGCGAAGGCTCCACTGCACCAGCGGCGGCTCCAGCGACAGCGAGGCGAAGGAGCTGACGGTGAGGCCGTAGGGCCTCCCCTCCCCGTCCAGGGTCGAGATGATCGCAACTCCGGTTGGGAACTGGCCCATGGCGACGCGGAACAGGCCGGGATCGATCGCCGGCGGCGTCTCGCCTTCGGGGAGCACCGCGCTTGTCATGCCGCGCGGTCCACCGCCGAGGCTTGCCCGGGCGGGTCTCCGGCCAAGGCGAGCGCGGCATCGACGAGGCGGCGATAGTCGCTGTCGTCGACCGAGAGGTAGGCGCCGGCGAGATTGCGCACCGGATCGCCCGCATAATAGCGCTCATATTGGACGAGGCGCTGGCCGAAGGCTTCGCCGGCGAGATCCCAGGCGAGCTTGAACAGGCGGACCCGGTCGAGCGAGGAGAGCTTCGCGCCGCAATAATATTTGCCGGTGTCGCCGGCGAGCTCGGGAACCGCGAAATCGGCGCCCGACGGCATCAACATGAAGCCGCCGGCGCCGATCGTCTGCAGCACCTCGATCACTCGCGGATAGGCGCTCGCCATCATGATCCTGAGATTGTGGAGGGGCGCGAGAGCCGGCCGCCAGCTGCCCGACGGCAGCCTTTCGGCCTCGGCCTCGGCGCGGGCGAGACCGCTCTTCAGATGCTCGACGAAGCAGACGCATTCGCCGAGCATCTGCTGGACATGGAGGAAGCTGTCGGCGCCGGTCGCCCGCGCCACCGCCATCGCCAGCCCAGTGGCGAGCTGCATCTTCGCCAGCGCGCGGATGTTGGTCTGATAGGCGGTGTGGTTGCGGATCGAGGTGCGCGGATACATCTCCGCCGCCGCCTTGACGTTGCGATAGCAGAAGACGCGGTCCCAGGGCACGAAGACGTCGTTGAAGACGAGCAGCGCGTCATTCTCCTCGAAGCGGGTCGAGAGCGGATGATCGAAACTCGAGCGGCTGCCGTCGAGCGTATAGGGCTCGCGGCAGATCTGGCGCAGCCCGCGCGCGTCCGCCGCGATGGCGAAGATGACGGCATGGTCCTCGTCGCCGGGCTTCAGGCCCGGCAAATTGTACATCAGTATCTCGTCGGCGATGGGCCCAAGGGTCGCGATCATCCGCGCGCCGTTCATGATGATCCCTCCCTCGACCTCGGCGGTGACGCGCAGGTGAAGGTCGCCGAGCTCGTGGCTCGCCTTGGTGCGATCGTTCTGCGGCGTGACCAGCGCATGGCTGAGGAACAGGTCGTTCTTGCGGACGAAGCGGTAATAAGCGTCGAGATGGTCGGCGAATTTCTGCCCGTCCTGGGCGAAGAAATCGCGGCTCTCCCAAAGCGCGAGCAAAGTCGCGTTCATGAAATCGGGCGAACGGCCGAGCAGGCCGAAGCTCGCCTCCGCCCAGAGCCGCATCCCCTCGCGGCGGCGGCGCAGATCGTCCGGCGACCGCGCCTCGAGGAAGGAGATGCCGCAAGTCTCGCCGGTCTCCGGATCGGTGCCGGTCAGCCGGTCAGCATAGGCCGGCTCGAGCTGCATGTCGTAGAGCGCCGCGAGCTGCCGGGCGACCGCCGCGAAAGCGGGGTGATCGGCGACGTTCGCCACCCGCTCTCCGCCCACCCACACCTCGCGGGGGCGGCTCCTCAGCCCCTCCAGATAATCGGCGCCGCTCCTGATACCCATCCCGCTTTTCCACTCCGTTCGAAGGCGGTCTGGCACCGCCCTTGCCTGCCTATTCATTCGGCCGCGGCAGCGGGCGCTTCAACGGCGGAGTCGGAAATGTTCATGGTGCGAACAGCGTCAGGGAATGTCCGGCTGTTCGTCGAGCCGGCGCTCGATCGCGGCGATGCAGGCGCGAAGCGGCGGCAACAGGGTGGAGGCGGCGGCCTCGGTGGAGAGAGCGGAGCGGAAATAGACGATGTTCACCGCCCCCACCGCCCGGGATCTTCGGCGGACCGGCAGCGCGATCGCGCTTATGTTCGCCTCGATGAGGCCGTCGCTATAGCCGTAGCCGCGCTCCCGGACCCTCTCCAGCATCCGCTCCAAGGCCTGACGGTCTTCCGTCTCCGCCGCATCCTCTCCACTCGAGGCGCGGACCGACTCGAGCGCCTGGTCGAGTTCCCTGGGAGACATGGCGGCGAGCAGCGCTCGGCCGAGCGCGGAGCGGGCGATCGGCCGGTGCTGGCCGACCAGCCGCCGGAAGAAGGTCATGCTGGTCAGTCTATGGGTCGAGGCGAGAATGGTCAGCCGCCCGGCGACGAGCGCGGCATAGTCGCTCGGCCAGCCGACCTCGGCGACGAGGCCGTCAAGCTCCTCCTGGGCGATCTGGAGGGCGAGATCGTCGCTGCGGATGCCGAGGCCGATGCTGCCGAGCTTGCCGGCGAGGAAGTAGCGGCCGTCGTCGGGTCGCCGCACCGCATAGCCCGAGGCGACAAGCGTGGCGAGGAGCCGGTAGACGGTCGAGCGATCGATCGCGGTGCGGCGCGCGAGCTCGGAAGGGGTCGACCAGCCGAGATCCGCCATCGCATCGAGCAGCGCGAGCCCGCGCTCGAGCGAGCGCACCTCGCGATAGGGCGTCCCTTCCGCGCTCACCCGGCGCGGCGAGGATGCGCGGGCCCAGGCGGCGCCGGGTCAGGCCATCGCATCGGGAAGGTTCAGCAGGAAAATGAGGCAGATCTCCAGCTGCGAGCGCAGCGCCTGGCGGCCGACGTCGCGGTGGATGACGTTGACCCCGATCAGGTGCGACAGGGCCAGCAGAGCGGCCGCCTTCGCCCTCGGCAGCGACATACCGAGATCGAGGTAGATCTGGGTCATGATCTCAAGCCGTTCGCTGTCTACCTCGGAAAGGGTGCGGCGGGCGATCTCGGAGCTGCGCGCCCATTCGCGAAGGGCGTGCTCGATCGGGCCGCCCGGAATGTCGGGGCGGTCTTCCGACGCCACCTTGATCAGGAAGGACAGGCGCTCGCGCGGATCCTCGATATTGGTCTGGATGAACTCGGCGATCCTGAGGGTCGAGGTTTCCTGCCAGAAGCGCAGCATCTCGTTGAGGAGCGCGTCGCGATCCTTGAAATGCCAGTAGAAGCTGCCCTTGGTGACCCCCAGCTCGCGCGCGAGCGCCTCGATGCGGACGTTGGCGACGCCGCCGCGGCCGACCTCGACGAGCGCCGCGCGAACCCAGTCGCGCTTGGTAAGCCTGTCCGCCTCCGGACCCTTCGCCTTGGTGAGTCGCTTGGCCATGCTGATCTTCTACCCCCCCATTGGATATGCGGGCACCAGCGCGCCCGCACAACGCCCTGCTCCGTTCCGACTAGATTTCGGCCACGTTGACAAGGACCTTGCCGGTCGTCTCGCCATTCTCCAGCGCGGCCAGGCCCTGTTTGAGGTCGGCGAGCTCGACGAGCCGCCAGAGATGCGGGCGGACATGTCCGCCGACGGCGAGCTCGACGAGCTGCTTCTGGATGGCCGAGATGAACGCGGCCTCCTTGTCGAAGCTCCAGAACACGCCGATCGCGGACGCCGCCTTCACCAGCAGGTGGTTGGCGGGGATCTGCGCCGGAGCCCCGCTCGCGAAGCCGGCGAGCATCAGCCTTCCGCCCCAGGCGAGCTGGCGGAGGCTGAGCAGGCTGGTCTCCCCTCCGACGGGGTCGAAGACCATGTCGACCCCGCCCGGCGCAAGCGCCTTGACCCGCTCCGGCCATTGCGCGTCGCGATAGTTGATCGCGTGGTCGGCGCCGTTGTCGAGGGCGAGCCGGCACTTCTCTTCCGACCCGGCGGTGGCGATCACCCGCGCGCCGCGCCAGGCGGCGAGCTGGGTGGCGGCGATGCCGAGCCCGCCCGCCGCGGCGTGGATCAGGACGGTCTCGCCCTGCTGGAGCCTGCCCTTGCCGAACAGGCCGACATGAGCGGTGGTGTAGGAGACGGGCAAGGCCGCGGCGTCGGCGAAGGAGAGCTCGTCGGGGAGCCGGACGAGCCGGCCGGTCTCAACCGGGCAATATTCGCCGAACGCGCCGGCGGGGACCTGGGCGAGGACGCGGTCGCCCGGCCCAAAGCCGCTTCCCAGGGGCGCCTCGGCGACCACGCCGGCAATCTCGCTGCCGAGGACGAAGGGCGGCTGGATCTTCACCTGGTAGCGGCCCCTGACGGCAATCCCGTCGGCGAAGTTGAGGGCGGCCTTGCTGACGCGGACGATGACCGTTCCTTCGCCGGCGGCGGGGCGGGCAACGTCCTTGAGCACGAGGTCGTCGAGCGATCCCCACCGTTTCACGACCCACGCCTTCATCATCCGCATACATCCCGCTTGCCTTAACCTAGCATACGGTGTCGTATGTTATGGAATTTCGCAAGCCACGAATCGGACGAGAAAATGCAAAGACAGACCTCCGGCGACGCGCCCTGGCGCCGCTTCTACCATGAAGAGGCGGCGGCACTGGTCGACGCCCGCCCCTTCCCGCTTTCGAAGCTGCTCGACGATGCCGTCGCGGGGCATGGCGACCGCCCCTTCCTGACCTACGAGGGCGAGACGCTCAGCTATTCGGAAGGCGCCCAGCTGATCGGACAGCTCGCCGCCGGGCTGGCGGAGCTCGGCATCGGCAAGGGCGACCGGGTCGGCTACCTGGGTCCGGCGCATCCCTCGTTCACGCTCAACTGCTTCGCGCTGTGGCATCTCGGCGCCGTCCATGTCGGGATGAACCCGCTCTACTCGGTGGCGAGGCTGGCGGCCCAGGCGGCGGATGCCGGCCTCTCCGCGATCCTGACGCTGGACGATCCGGCCCTGCTGGCGAAGGCGGCGGAGGCGGCCGCCGCCCTCCCCCGGCCGATCCCGGTGATCTCGGCCAATGCAAGGCGCTGCGACCCGACCGCGGACAGCCTGGTGGCGGATGCGGCGCGAGGCGTGAAGCTCCGCGATCTGGCGGGCGGCTCAGGCTCAGTCGAGCGGGCGGCGATCGATCCGGGTAATGACGCGGCGGCGCTGCAATATACCGGCGGCACCACCGGCACTCCCAAGGCGGCGATCCTCACCCACGGCAACCTCGCCGCCAACGTGCTGCAGATGGCGTCCTGGTTCCCGCAGCTCGAGCCGGGGCGCGAGGTCCTGCTCGCGGCGGCGCCTCCGACTCATGTGGTGGGCGTGGGGCCGACCCAGAATTTCACGACGCGCTTCGCGGGCGAGCTGGTGTGGATGTCGCGGTTCGAGCCGAACGAGGCGCTCCGCCTGATCAGCGAGCGCAAGGTGAGCGTGCTGCTCGCCCCGCCGACCATGTATATCGCCCTGCTCGACGTGACTGCCGGCACCGGCTTCGACTGGTCGAACATCCGCAGCGCCCAATGCGGCGCAAGCCCGGTGCCGCTCGAGCTGAAGCAACGTTTCCAGAAGGCGAGCGGCATCTGGATCACGACCGTCTATGGAATGACCGAAACCTCGCCGGCCGCGGTCTATTCGTCCCCGCATCCCGAGCATGCCGGCGCGACGGGCATTCCGCTGCCGGTGACCGAGGTCGATATCCGTTCGCCCGCCGATCCAACGCGCCGCGTTCCCGCAGGCGAGGCCGGGGAAATCTGCATCCGCGGACCCCAGGTGATGAAAGGCTATTGGCAGCGCCCCGAGGAGACTGAGAGCGCCTTCATCGACGGCTTTTTCCGGAGCGGCGATATCGGCAGCATGTCGGAGGACGGCGTGGTGACGGTGCTCGACCGGCTGAAGGACATGATCATCGCCAGCGGCTACAATGTCTATCCGGCCGATGTGGAGAATGCGATCCTTCAGCATCCGCGAGTGCGGGAAGTGGCGGTGATCGGCGTTCCCGACCGCTATCGCGGCGAGACGGTGAAGGCGATCATCAGCCTTCGCGAAGGCGATCTCGACCTAGAAGAGCTGCAGCGGTTCCTGGCCGGCAAGCTGTCGCCGATGGAGATCCCCAAGCAGCTCGAGATCGTCGCGGACATCCCGAAGAACGAGAATATGAAGATCTCGAAGCAGGCGCTGCGCGAGCGGGAAGCCGCGGCGCGGGCCGAGGAGGCTTAAGTCGCCGAAGGCTTCTTGGTGACCGCATTTTCCGAGTCGTCAGTCGATTCCGACCGACTTGAAAATGCTAAGGCAGAACCACGTAGAGCAGGCCGTCCTCGACGAAGGTCGCGTAGGAGGCCACCGGCTCCGTCACCGGGAAGCAGAGCGGCGCGCCCGTCCTGATGTCGAAGCGGCCCGAATGGACCGGGCATTCTATCTCATGGCCTTCGAGCCAGCCTTCGGAAAGCGACGCCTGGCCATGGCTGCAGGTGTCGTTCAAGGCGTGGAAGCCGTCGTCCGAATGGAAGACGGCGATTGGCCCCGATCCGGGCACGCAGATCTTGCGCGCTTCCCCGACGGGAAGCGAATCGGCCGGTCCGACCAGGATGCGCTGGCCAGAGACGCTCGGACCGGTCACGGAAGCACCGCCGCCGCGCCGGCCTCGGCCTTGGACTTGCAGATATCGAGCGCCACATCGACGATCATGTCCTCCTGGCCGCCGACCATGCCGCGCCGGCCAAGCTCGAGCAGGATCTCGCGCGCGTCTAGCCCATACTCGTCCGCGGCCCTCTCCGCGTGGCGAAGGAAGCTCGAATAGACGCCGGCATAGCCGAGCGTCAGCGTCTCCCGATCGACCCTCACCGGCCGGTCCTGAAGCGGCCGGACGAGATCCTCGGCCGCGTCCATCAGCTTGATGACGTCGCAGCCATGCTTCCATCCCTTGCGGTCGGCGACGGCGGCGAACACTTCGAGCGGCGCATTGCCCGCGCCCGCGCCCATTCCGGCGAGGCTGGCATCGACGCGGATCGCCCCCTCCTGCACCGCGACGACCGAATTGGCGACGCCGAGCGAAAGGTTGTGATGGGCATGGATGCCGCGCTGGGTCTCCGGCTTCAGCACGCGATCATAAGCACGGAGGCGGTCGGCGACGCCATCCATGTCGAGCGCACCGCCGGAATCGGTGACGTAGATGCACTGCGCGCCATATTCCTCCATCAGCCGCGCCTGCCCGGCGAGCTGCTCTGGGCCGCTCATGTGGCTCATCATCAGGAAACCGGAGACGTCCATGCCGAGCTCGCGGGCCATTCCGATATGCTGCCGGGAAACGTCGGCTTCGGTGCAGTGGGTGGCGACGCGGACCGAGCGGACGCCGAGGTCATAGGCTCGCCGCAGTTCGTCCACCGTCGCGATACCGGGCAGGATTAGGGTGGTGAGCACCGCGCGCTCGAGGACCTCGGCGACGGCGCCGATCCATTCCCAATCGGTTTGCGTGCCGAAGCCGTAGTTGAACGAGGTGCCGGAAAGTCCGTCGCCATGCGCGACCTCGATCGCGTCCACTCCGGCCTCGTCCAGAGCCTTGGCGATCGCGCGGACATGATCGAGGCCGTAACTGTGCCCGATGGCATGCATGCCGTCGCGCAGCGTGACGTCCTGCACATAGATTTTCGTCTGGGTCGGATCGAAGCTCATGCCGGCGCTCCCGCGCTGAGCAGCCGGTCCGCAATCTCCTCGCCGGTCGCCTTGGCGGCCGCGGTCATGATGTCAAGATTGCCCGAATAGCTGGGCAGATAGTCTCCCGCGCCTTCGACCTCGAGGAAGACGGTCGTCTTCAGCCCCTCGACGTCGCCATGACCGGGGATGTGGAGCGGCCGGTTCGATCCGAACCGCTCGAACTGCACGTCCTGCTTCAGCCGATAGCCCGGGACATATTTCTGCACCTGCTCGACCATCGCTTCCACCGAGGCGCGAACCGCCTCCTCGTCGGCCATGTCGGAGAGGGTGAAGACGGTGTCGCGCATGATCATCGGCGGCTCGGCGGGGTTCAAGATGATGATCGCCTTGCCGCGCTCGGCGCCGCCGACCGTCTCGATCCCGCGCGCCGTGGTGCGCGTGAACTCGTCGATATTGGCGCGCGTGCCGGGCCCGGCGGAGCGCGAGGAGACCGAAGCGACGATCTCGGCATATCGCACCCGCGCCACCCGCGCGACGGCGGCGACGATCGGGATCGTCGCCTGTCCGCCGCAGGTGACCATGTTGACGTTGGGTGAATCCAGATGCGCGCCGGCATTGACCGGGGGGACGGTGAAGGGCCCGAGCGCCGCCGGCGTGAGATCGATCAGCCGCTTGCCGTCGCGGCGCAGCAGCTCGTCATGCTGCTTGTGCGCGTAAGCGGAGGTGGCGTCGAAGACGATGCCGATTTCGCCATAGCTTTCCATCCGCATCAGGCCTTCGACGCCTTCATGCGTGGTCTGGATGCCGCGCTCCCGGGCGATCGCCAGGCCTTCCGAAGCCTCGTCGATTCCGACGAGCGCGACCAGCTCGAGGTTGCGCGGCCGCTCGACCATCTTGATCATCAGATCGGTGCCGATGTTGCCGGATCCGATGATCGCGGCCTTTATCTTGTTCATCCGATTTCTCCATCGGCATCCATTTGAATTGCGATTTGGGCGAGCCGCTTGCGGTCGACCTTGTTCGCCGCCGTCTTCTCGATGGCGTCGACCAGAGCGACGCGCTGGGGAAGCTTGTAGGCGACGAGATGCTCGGCGCAGAAAGACAGCAGCTCCTCGCCCGTCACGGCGCCGGGCCGGCGCAGCATGGCGAAGGCCACCGGCACCTCGCCCTTCCGCTCGTCCGGAATTCCGACCACGGCCGCCTCCGCGACGGCGGGGTGGCGCGCCAGCACTTCCTCCACCTCACGCGGGTAGACGTTGAAGCCGTTGACGATCAGCATGTCCTTCTTGCGATCGACGAGCGTGAGGAACCCAGCTTCATCGAGGACGCCGACGTCTCCGGTGCACAGCCAGCCTTCGGGATGGCCTTCAGCATCGCCGCGATATCGGCTGACGACACGAGGGCCGCGAATGCGAATCTCGCCGACTTCGCCGACCGCCAGTATCTTTTCCTGATCCGCCAGATCGACCACCTGCAGCTCGATGCCCGTCAGGGGCCGGCCGACGGTCCCGAAGCGATGCGTGCCGTCGACCGGGTTGGCGGTGATCGGACCGGCCTCGGTCGAACCAAAAGCCTCCAGTATCGGCACCCCCACCCGCTGCTCCCAGGCCTTGAGCGTCTCGAGGAGGAAGGACGAGCCGCCGCCAGGGCAGACGCGCATGGTCGACAGATCGGCCGCGGCGAGCCGATCCGAGGCGAGCAGACCGACATAGATCGCCGCGGGCCCGCCGCTGAACACGGTCACTCCGTTGCGCTCGACCGCCTCCAGAACCAGGTCCGGGTGGAAGCGGGGAATGATGACCAGCGGCGAACGGCTGTAGACGGGGTTCATGCAGCCCATGAGAAAGCCCCAGACGTGGGAGGTCGGGGCGACATTGAGCCACATCTCGTCGTCGAGCCGCGTCGGCCACGCTTCCTCCATGCCGGCGACCATGTTCATCAGCGTGCGGTGCGGCCGCTCGACGCCCTTGGGGATGCCCGTGGTGCCGCCCGTGAACATCAGCGTCGCCATCGTCTCGGCATCGATCGGCACCGTCGGGCGGGGCGCCTCCGCCGCGACGAGGGCTTCGAGGGCCAAATCCCCTTCCCCCAGCGCGATCAGATCTTCGATACCCTGCGCCCTGGCGGCGGCCGGCGCGTGCTGCTCGAAACCCGCGCGGACGAGCATCGCGCGCGGCGTTGAGGAAGCCAGAAGCGGCGCGAGCTCGGACGCGGTGTAGGCGGGGTTGAGCATCGTCACCTGCGCACCGGCGGCCAGGGCGGCGTAAATGGCGATATTGGCTTCGATCGAATTGGGGATCAGGACCGCGACCCGTTCCCCGGCGACGCCGATGTGGGTCAGACGCTGCGCGACCGCGGCGACGGCCCGGCCATAGTCGGCGTAGCTGATCCGCCGGTCGCCATCGATCAGGGCCGTCCTGGGCCCGGCTTCGTCCATCGCATGCCAGAACATGCTCACGGCATCGGCGAAGGGCAGACGCCGGTGAGCGGGATCTCCCGCCACGGGGGCGCTTCCCGGGCCGGTCGGAGAAGCTGGCTTCGTCATAGGAAGGTGTTGATGTTCTTGGCCTGGAGGACGGTCTGCTGAAGCTGGATGAAGCGGCGGGCGATCTTCAGATCGCCACTCTCGTCGCGGCGGATGAGGTCGCGACGCCGCGCCGTCAGCTCAAGCTGCTCCGCCTCGTTGCGGTGGCGGACGTTGAACACGACGGAGTAGACGGTCCATTCGTTCGGCCGCTCGGTTGGCTCCACTTCAATATTGCCGACCATGTGAAAGTGGCGCGTCGGCGGGTCCTCCGCCCATGCCGTCGTCTGAAGCGCGCGTTCGACGCGCTTCTTCAGATAGTCGAGGTCGTCATCGAAATAGGCCATCCGGCTGAGGCTGATCTTCTCCGCCTTGTCGGCGCGGTAGCGCGCCTGAATCCCGGGCATCCAGTAATGGATGTCCTCAGCCATCAGCCCGAGCCAATCCTCGTAGCGCTCCTCGTCGAGCAGCCTCGCCTCGCGATAGAGAAATTGTTCGATCTCGAAGGCGAGATCCCGATCGACGGGAGGCCCGTTGAGCCGTGCTGCCGAAGTGTTGGTAATGTCCATCCCTGGTCGTTCCTAGCGCGCGGGCACGTCCGCCCAGCTGGCGGCGGTCATCAGATCCAGCCAGCGCTGGTAGAAAGCTCGGTGGTTCGCTTCGTTGACCTGATTGCTGTGGACATGCCCCTTCAGCTCCGGATGGTCGATCTCAGACCCCAGGCCGAGACCGGTGTGAAGCTTGCGACGCCGAGTCACGACACCGGCGTTGGAGGCGGTGCAATGTTCGAAATTCTCGCCATCGTCCATTTCGAACACACCGGCCGGGGAGAAGGTGAGCATCACGCCGCGGCGATATTTTTCCTTCAACGACTCCGGGGCATTCTTGTTGAGGAACACCCAGGTGTGAAGCTCGGTCTCCGTCGGCCCTTTCGGATTCCAGGTGCGGAAGGTGTTGTGGCCGGCGAGGAAGGAAAGATTGGGGAACACCGTGGCCGAACTGAGCGAGCCGATCATCCGGCTGCGCATCTTGCCCAGCCGTTCCTGGAACCTGGCCTCGCTGTCGCGGAGATAATCGACGATTTCAGGTTCGCCCAGCGTCGCCGCATTGCCGATGAAATCGGTCCCGAACTCCCAGCCATGGCCATTGGCATTGACCTGGAAGGACCGATCAGGGTGCATCCTGGGCGCCTTCCCGAACAAAGCGAGCAAGGCGGAACTGTGGGTCCAGGTGGCGTGATAGGCGTCGCCGATGAAGTTCTCGGCGGGGAACTTCCAGTTGCACTTGAGGCGCGACTTGATGTTGCCGTCGACGAATTCGATTCCGCCCTCGTCATTGTCCAGCAGCACGTCGAGGTACCAGCGGAAGTCGCCGAGATAATCGGCGAGCGACGGAGCCTCGGGATCGAAATTGGCGAAGTGCATTCCGCCGTAGCTTTCGACCCGTGCCTTGTGGAGGCCGAGCTTCTCGCGGTCGAAAGTGGGATTGTCCTTGTACAGATGCTCGGCCGTCACCCCGGCGAGCGCACCGTCCAGGCCATAGGACCACCCGTGAAAGTTGCAGGTGAAGCGGCGCGCGCTGCCAGCCTCCGCGAAGCAGACCCGGTTGCCGCGATGGCTGCACGAATTGATGAAGGTATGAACCTGGTTGTCGCGGGCGCGCGCGACGATCACCGCGTCTTCGCCGACATAGGTCGTCAGGAAATCGCCGACGTTCGGAATCTGGCTGTCATGGGCGACGAAGATCCAGCTTCTCGCGAAGATCCGCTCGAGCTCCAGCGCGTAAATGTCCGAATCCCAGAAGATGCTCCGGTCCAGCCAGCCCTGACCGGGATCGACCAGCGCCCGAAGCGCCTCGACATTGTCGGCCTGATGGCTTCGCGGGTGAAGAAGCGACATGTTCAGGCCTCGACGGTTGCGCGTTGAAAGACAGGATCGCCGGCGGACCGCGAACCGGCGTGGATCTGCGCGAAGCCGAGCCCGGTCACGCCGCCATCCCAGGCATGATATGCGAGCACTTCGCCCTGCGCGCCCGGCAGCGCGCCCATCACCGCGAGGTAATGGCGGATCTCCAGTGCACCATTTCCGCCGCGCAGCATGGTCTCGCGGTCGGAAAGGGTGAGGAGCGATCGGGCGTCGCCGGACGCAATCGCGTCGAGCACGAAACGGTCGAAATCCTGCTCGATCTTCCCCATCTCGCCGGTTCCGACCCAGTGGCTGATCCCGCCGCTTCCGAAAATCACGACGCGCTCATCGCCGTCCTGCGCCTCGACCGCGGCTCTCAGCATCGCGCCGAATTGATGCGCCCGCTGAAGGCGGATGTACGGCTCCACCCCGCTCGCCATGTAGACGGGCACGGTCTTCACCGATCCGTCTTCCGGCAGGCAGAGCTGGGCGGGCACGCCGATCGCATGGTCGACCGCGAGACCCTTGGAGACGGCGAGGTCGAAGCCGGCCTCCTGCGAATAGGAAAAGATGTGCTTCGCCAGCCCGGGATTATGCGGGATCGCCTTGTTGGGGACGCCGGGGAGCTGATCGACCGGGCCGTTGATCTCGCCGAGGCCGATGAGGAGCTGCGGAAGGCATTTGGGACCGAACAGGATGTAATGGTCGGCGCCGATAATGATTGCCGAAGTCGCACGCAGTTCGGCGACGCGGCGCCGGATCTCCGCGTAAGCCTCGAGGACCGAGCCCGGGTCCTTCTTCCGCGGGTTGATGAACACCAGCGGGTCATGCGACATGATGAAGCCGCCGACGATCGCGCTCACGACGCCGCCTCCAGCTGCGACTGCAGCGTCGGCATCTTGCCGAGATATTCGGGCATCGAGCGGGGGCCGTGGAGCCCCATGTAGAAGCCCATCAGCAGCATCGGATTGAGGCCGCGCCGGAACAGCTCCGCCACCTCCTCCTGCGCCACCAGGCGGCGCTCTTCCTCGTCGAGCGCATAGCGGCCGAGAAATTCCTCAGGCTGCTCGCTGTAGGTGCGCCGCGCCTTCCCCGAGCAGCCGATGTCGTAGAGGCACTGTTCCAGACCGTTCGAGCTCATAACGCCGCCACCCCTTCAAGGAACGCCTCTAGCTCGCCGACGAACCGGTCCTCGCGCTCCAGCTGCACCCAATGGCCGCATTGGCCGAAGACGTGCAGCTCCGACTTGGCGAGGTGACGGTGCATGCGCACGGCGACGTCGAGCGGGATGACACGGTCTTCCCGGCCATGGAGGATCAGGGCCGGAACCGTGATCGCGTCGAGCTGCTCCAGCGGCACGCCCCGGACGATGCGCGGCTTGTCACCCTCGGATGGCTTCGGCTGGAGCTTGCGGATCGTGTCCATCCCACTGTTCACCTTCGCCACCGCGAAGCGCGCCTCGACCATCTCGCGGGTGACGATCGCCGGATCATATGGGAAGCGCTGCATCATCGCCTCCATATTCTCCAGCGTCGGCTCGAAATTGTAGCTGTCGGCGAGCCCGCCGGTCTGCTCGAACTCGCCAGCCGGCGTGCCCATCAGGACGAGCGAGTGGATGCGCTCGGGGTGCCGGCCCATGATCGCGAGCGAAAGAGCGCCTCCGAAGCTATTCCCCACCAGAGTCACCTGATCGAGATCCAACGCCTCAAGCAACCCCGACAGATGAGCGACCCACAGCTTGATGTTCGGCTCGCGATCCTCCGGGCGCTTGGTAAAGCCGAAGCCGACGATGTCCGGAGCGATCACGCGATATTTCTGCGCGAGGCGGGGAATGACACGCTGCCAATTCTGCCAGGCGCTGACTCCGGGGCCAGAACCATGCAGAAGCACCAGAGGCCGTCCGGAGCCGGCCTCATGATAATTGGTGGTGATGCCGTCGATCTCGATCGAGCGGCCGACGTCGGGAAGAAAAGAAGTCATAGCGCGCTTTCCATACTTTAGAGTACTGAAACTAGCCGAGCCGGAGCCCTTGTCAATCCCGCCGCTTACCGGCGCCGCCGAAAAACTCCTCCTCAAATGCGTTGCACGCGTCAATACCTAAAGGTATGTTCTGCGCGCAACAAAGCGGAATGAGACCACAGATGGGATGGCTGGAGGGGCAGATAGCCCTCATCACCGGCGGCGGATCCGGCATCGGACGCGCGGTCGCCACGCGCTTCCTTCGGGAGGGCGCCACCGTCGTCGTGCTGGATCGCGACGAAGAGCGCCTCGCTAGCCTCGAGGAGGAGCTCGGCTCCGGATGCGCGACCATAACGGGCGACGCAGCCAATCCGGACGTGGTCGCGCGCGCGGTCGGACTCGCGATGGAGCGTTTCGGCCGGATCGATGCGGCGATCGGCAATGTCGGCGTGTTCGACTGGCACAAGCGGCTCGATCGAATGACGGCCGCGGAGCTCGAAAAGGCGGCGAACGAGATGGTCGCGATCAACCTCAAATCTCACCTGTTCCTGACGCGCGAGGCCTATGGGCCGCTCAAGGCCAGCGGCGGCAGCCTCATCATCACCTGCTCCACCGCCAGCTTCCGTGGCGGCGGCGGCGGAGCACTCTACACCGCGACCAAGTTCGCCCTGCGCGGCTTGGTCTATCAGCTTGCCCATGAGTGGGCGCCGGAGGTGCGGGTAAACGGCGTCGCGCCGGGGGGCACCGTCACCTCCCTTTCGGGGCTCGACGCGCTGGGTTCGGCGGATCGGCGGGTCAACGGCGACGAACGCATCATCTCGGCGATCGGCTCGGCGACCCCGCTGGGCTTCGCCGCCGCGCCCGAGGATCATGCCGGACTCTATGTGCTTCTCGCATCGCGGGAGAATTCGCGCGGCATGACCGGAAGCATCATCGTGAGCGACGGCGGACTATTGGCCAGGATCTGAAGAGGGACAAATGAGCAGAAGCGCAATCGAACAAGCCGCACGGGAATTGCGGGAAGCCTATGGATCCGAACCGGTGGAGCCGATCCGCGAGCGTCTGCTCGAGAACCTCCCGGAGCTCGGCTACGAGGTTCAGGAGATCAACACGCGCTTTTGGGAGGCGCATGGGCGCAAGATCGTGGGGCGGAAGATCGGCCTCACTTCCCCGGCTGTCCAGTCGCAGCTCGGCGTGCATGAGCCCGATTACGGGATCCTCTTCAAGGACATGGAGGTGCCCGATTGCGGCCGCTTCTCCGCCGCGAGCGTCCATCAGCCGCGGGCCGAGGGGGAGCTGGCGTTCGGGCTCAAAGCCGCCCTTAACGATCCCGACGCGAGCGAAGCGGATGTGGAAGAAGCGATAGAGTGGATGGCGCCGGCCATCGAAATCGTCGGAAGCCGGGTACGCGATTGGCAGATCCGTATCGTCGACACGGTCGCCGACAACGCGTCCTCGGGCATGTTCGTCGTGGGGAGCGACCGCCGGACCTTTCGCCGGGCGGAGGCGGACGGGCTTTCCATGGAGCTTCTGGAGGATGACAGGGTCGTCTCGGCGGGAGCGGCGAGCGCTTGCCTGGGAAGCCCGGTGACGGCGCTCACCTGGCTTGCCCGAAAGATGGCGGCGGTCGGCCGGCCTCTCGGCGCCGGCGACCTTGTGCTGTCCGGCGCCTTCGGATCCCTCGCCCCGATGGCGTCCGGTCACCGCTACACGCTCAAGATGAGCGGTTTCGCGGAGCTGTGGATCGACTGCACCGACTAGCCTCGTTCGCGATCAACTCGAACCGAGCCACGAGCCTATTTTCCTTTCCGCGATTTTCTGGCCAGATCATCTGGCTAGAAACACTCCGAGCGGTTTCACTCCGCAGCTTCGAGCTCCCGGACCGCGGGGTTCTGGAAGGCGGCGAGGCTCTCTTCGCGCTCACGCATCGCGGCCGCCAGATTGCGTGCCTTGATGTGGCCGAAGCCCCGGATCGAGTCCGGGTAGGCGGCGAGCTTCACTGCGCGGTCGTGATTGGCCGCGTCGAGATCGGCGAGGATGCCGGATACCAGCTCCACATATTCCTCGATCAGCCGCCGCTCGGTTCGCCTTTCCGCGGTATAGCCAAAGGGGTCGAAGGGGGTTCCCCTCAGCACCTTCGCCTTCGCCAGAAGCCGGAACATGGGCAGCATATAGGAGCCGAAGGCCTTCTTGCGGGGATGGCCGGTTACCGGATCGCGCCGAGCGAGGAGCGGCGGCGCAAGGTGGAAGGACAGCTTATAGTCCCCGGCGAACTGCTCCTTCAGCTTGGCCTCGAACTCGCCCGACGTGTAGAGGCGGCCGACCTCATATTCATCCTTGTAGGCCATGAGCTTGAAGAGGTTACGGGCCACCGTCTCGGCAAGCAAGGTCGACGACGGCATCGCCCGCGCCTCGGCGGCGCGGACATCCTCGACGCATTGTTCGTATCTGCGGGCGTAAGCCTCATTCTGATAATCGCGCAGAAACGCAACGCGCCGCGCGACCAGTTCCTCGATGGAGGAGGAAAGACGCGTGCAAGCGGGCGCGCGCGACTCCTCCTCGCGCCCGAGCAAGGACTGGAAGGCGGTGGGATCCGACACGGCCAGGCGGCCCAGGCGGAGCGCCTGCAAATTGAAATCCACCGCCACGCCGTTGAGGCTGATCGCCCTTTCCACCGCTTCCAGCGACACCGGAAGCAGCCCCCGCTGCAAGGCCGCGCCGACGATGAACATGTTGGTCCCGATGCTATCGCCGAGCAGCTGCGTCGTCACTCTGGTGGCATCGATGAACAGCGAGCGGCCTGGCTCCAGCACGGCTTTCAGCCGCTCGAGGATCCTGTTGCCCTGGAAGTCGATGCTGTTGTTGATCGTGAAGGCGGCGGTGGCGGTCAGGTTCTGGTTCACGATGCCCACAGTCGATCCGGGGCGAAGCAGGCTCATCGCTTCACCCCCGCCTGCCGTGATCATATCGCAGCCGAGCAGCAGATCAGCCTCGCCACATGAGATGCGTGCTGCCGACAGACGGGACGGATCGCTTACGATCCGCAGGTGGCTGGAGACGGCGCCGTTCTTCTGCGAAAGGCCGGTCTGATCGATGACACCACCGGCCTTGCCCTCGAGGTTCGCCGCCATGCAGAGGATAGCGCCAATCGTTACCACGCCGGTCCCGCCGATGCCCAGGATCAGGACCGCGCGGTCTTCGTCCACCGCAGGCGGAGGGTTCGGGATGGTCAGATTGGACAGATCGAGAGCGCTGCCTGCCTTGCGCTTCCTCAACGAGCCGCCCTTGACCGTCACGAAGGACGGGCAAAAGCCCTCAACGCAGCTGAAATCCGTGTTGCAGCTCGACTGATCGATCACCCGCTTCCGGCCGAATTCCGTTTCGAGCGGCTGGACGCTGACGCAGTTGGATTTCACCGAGCAGTCGCCGCAGGCTTCGCAGACGAGGTCGTTGATAAAGGCGCGCTTGAACGGTGCCGGCTGGGCGGCACGCTTTCCCCGCCGCCTCTTTTCCGCGGCGCAGACCTGATCGTAGATGATGACAGTGACGCCGTTCGTCTCGCGCAGCTCGCGCTGCACCAGCTCCAGCTCTCCGCGTGGCCGCACGGCGACGCCCGAGGGAACGGGTGCGCCTTCATATCGGCCGACATCGTCAGCCACGATGACGATCTTTTTCGCACCTTCCTGAAGCAACTCGGATGCCATCTGCCAAGGCGCCAGCTGACCCTCGATCGGCTGGCCACCGGTCATCGCCACGGCATCGTTGTAGAGAAGCTTGTAGGTGATGCTGACCCCGGCAGCGATTGACGCGCGGATCGCAAGGAAGCCCGAATGATAATAGGTACCGTCACCAAGGTTCTGGAAGACGTGCTGCTGGTCCGTGAAGGGGGCGATTCCAATCCAGTTGGTGCCTTCACCACCCATCTGAACCGGCCAGAGATGGGGCCGGTGCGGCATGAATGCAGCCATGGCGTGACAGCCGATTCCCGACAGGGCGATCGACCCCTCAGGCACCTTCGTCGAACTGTTATGGGGGCAGCCGGAACAGAAGAAGGGCATGCGTGCGAATTCGGTCGCCGGACCGGCAATGTCCTGCATGCGCTGGCTCAATTCCGCGTAGCAGGCCCGGAGCGGCTCGTCGACCAAGCCAAGCTCCTCCAGGACGCGCATCAGGGCTTCCTGGATGAGCGGCGGATTGAGCTCATTTACCTGCAGGAGGAGAGGCCGCCCGGATGCGTCCACCTTTCCGATCAGCTGCGGACGGCGATCCGCCGGCTCGTGGAAGAGGATCGTCGCGACCTGCGGCTCGATGAACGCCCGCTTCTCCTCGACCACCAGGACCTGGCGGTGACCGGCACAAAATTCGCGCATCGCGAGAGGCTCCACGGGCCAGGTCATCGCAAGCTTGAGAACGCGAATCCCGAGAGCCTCCGAGCGCCGCTCGTCAAGGCCGAGCGCATTCAGCGCCGACATGACATCGAGCGCGGCCTTGCCCGCCGTCACGATTCCCAGCGTGCGGCGCGGGCTGTCGCGCAGCACCCGATCGAGCCGGTTGCGGCGGACGAAGGCCTGGGCGGCGGGCAGCCGGAAATCCACCGTCCGCCTCTCCATCGAGAGCGGAGTTTCGCCCCTGATGATGTTGAGCCCCTCCGGCGGCCGCTCGAACTCCTCCGGTAATGCCCATGTGCGGGCGGGATCCATGAGATCGACGACCGCGGTGGCGTCGGCCGTGTCGTTGACGCATTTGAAGCCGGCCCAGAGTCCGGAATAGCGGGAAAGGGCGAAACCGAAGGAGCCGTATTCGAGGAAATCCGCCACTGAAGCCGGGTAAAGGACTGGGATCAGTGCCGCGACCAGCGCCTGCTCCGACTGATGTGACGTGGTGGACGACTTTGCCGCATGGTCGTCACCGGCATAGACCAGCACGCCTCCCGCGGCCGATGTGCCGGCAAAATTGCCGTGCTTCAACGCGTCTCCCGCACGGTCGACGCCCGGCCCTTTGCCGTACCAGGCCGCAAAGACACCGTCATGCCGGGCTCCGGGGAAGAATCCGACCTGCTGGGTGCCGTAGATTGCCGTCGCGGCAAGCTCCTCATTGACTCCCGGCTTGAACACGATCCCGTGCTCGTCGAGCTGGCGCTGCGCGGCCCACAATGCCGAATCGAGCGAGCCGAGGGGCGAGCCCCGATAACCCGAGATGAATCCCGCAGTCCGCAGGCCATGACGAGCGTCGGAGCGCCGCTGGTCGATCAGGATACGGCTGAGCGCCTGGGTGCCGGAGATCATCACCCGCCCCTCTTCCAGCCCGAACTTATCCTGGAGTGTCACATCGCGCAGCATGGTGGCCTCTTCTTTCCTCTTGAGGAGCTACCATTCGCATGGGTATGGTAGCAAGAGGGATGTGCATATCAGGAAAGGATCCGACGCTGACCAAGGGAGAAGAGCTGAAGCGCAACTGGCTGCTGCTGCTCACCGCGCTCCTCGGCGGTGCGATGCTTCCGATCCCGATCTATTCGGTTAGCCTGTTCATGGAGTCGTGGGGCCGCGAGTTCGGCTGGTCGCGTCCTGAAATGGGTCTCGCGAACAGCAGCTTCACCATCGCCATGGTCGTCGCAGCCCCCATTACCGGCCGCCTGATCGACAGGTTCGGGTCGCGGGCGCCCGCGATGATCTCGCTCCTGCTCCTGGCCGGCATGTTTGCCGCAACCTCGCTGGTGAACGAGCAGATCTGGACGCTGTATGCGGCCTACGCCCTCCTCGCCTTTGCCGGGTCCGGGACGTCGCCGATCGCCTTCACGAAGACCGTCTGCGCCTATTTCGAACGGGCACGGGGCCTCGCCCTCGGCATCACGGTGACGGGCACCGCGCTTGCGAGTCTGCTGACGCCGCTCGTCGTGGCGGCGACCATCGAGAATTATGGCTGGCACGGAAGCTGGATCGCCTTTTCCCTTCTCTCTCTCGCGCTCTTCCCGCTCCTCTTTCTCGGTTTGAAGGATCCGGCGAGACCGACACCCAGAGGGGCCGGAGATGAGGAAAGTCCCGCTGCCCCGCTCGCCGGCCGTTCCCTCTCCGAAGTGGTGCGAACCCGCGGATTCTGGCTGATGGGCGGCGGCTTCTTCCTCACCAGCACCGCCATCCTCGCCGCCATCGCGCACATGACGCCGATCCTGCGCGGTAGCGGCCTCAGCACCGAAGCGGCGATCCTCCTGCAGTCTCTGATGGGCATTGGCCTCATCTTCGGCCGGCTGCTGTGCGGATATATCGTCGATAGGGTCTTCGCCCCGCTGGTCTTCCAGATGATCTGCGCGATGGGAGCCGCCGGCTTCCTCCTGCTCGCTCTGCAGGGGGGAGCCGTGACTTCCGCGATCGGCGTCGTTCTCGTCGGCGCCGCCATGGGGGCGGAGTACGACCTCGTCGCCTATCTCGTTTCGCGCTATTTCGGCATGGCTCATTACGGCCGCATCTATGGCTGGCAATATGCATTCACGATGCTCGGAGGCGTGGCCGGCCCCTTCATCATCGGCGGCCTTTACGCCGGGACAGGCGACTATCTGGTCTACCTGCTGCTGGCTGCCGCCATGCTGGTCATTGCCGCCTTGCTTCTGAGGGGGCTCGGCCCTTATCCGAGGAGCTTCGACGCCTCATGATGCAAGCCCCGCTCTGAGGCGCGGCTTGGGCCTCACACCTGGAGGGCTATCCAGGTCGCTTGGGCCGCCGCGACGAGGCGTCCGTCCTCGCCGTGTATCGCCGTGCCGACCTGGTGCTTGCGCCCGTCGCTCTCGATCCGCCATCCGCTGACGACGAGCGTATCGCCGACCCGCGGACGCTCGTCGATGCGCGCCGTCATTCTCCCCAATATCGCCAGGTCGACCCGATCCTCGATGGCGAAAAAGCCGGCGCAATCGAGACCCGCCCAGAGATATTCGATATCGACCCGGCCCGCTCCGTCGCCAAGGCTGGGATGGGCTATCCAGGGCGCGGCGACCATCTTCCGGCCCTCGACAGGCCCGGTAAAGATGCGAAGGCCGTCGCCCTCCGGCGTGTTCGTCCCGCAGACGAAGCAGTCCGGCACCGGATGCTTATGATAGCCGCTGAAGCGCGCGCTCGCGGCCTCGGCCTCGGCCATCGTCGGGGGCGGCGGCACTTCGAGGACCAGCGGCGCCCGTGCGGCGGATGCGACGAGGTCATTTCCATCCATCAGCGCGGCTTCCCCACCCTCGATCGTGATCCGCATGTCGTGATCGAGCGGGGTCCGGCGACGCAATGTGACAACGCAGTTCGAACCGCCAAGTTCGCGGGCAAGCAGGCCGGCGACATAGCCGCCATTCCCGCTCCCGCTCGGCCCCTGGAACCGATTTGCGATCCTTATCGATTTTTCGTGCATCGCCCTGCCTACGCTCGCCGTGCCTTTTCATCGGCTGCAGGAACGGCTACCATTCGCATCCGTATGGATCAAGGAGGTGCTGGTGGAAGGCTATCGACGGGTCGTGACGGGCGCGGATGCGCAGGGAAGATCGCGTATCGTTGCGGATGAGCAGGTTAGGCCGACCGCCTTCCAGCAGACCCCTGGCTTCCGGACCACCTTCCTGGCGGCGACTCCTCCCGCTATTTCCGCAAACGCCAACGCCGCCCGGCCGAACGTTGCCGAGGGCCCCATCGTCCCCGCCGCCGGAGGAGCAAGTTTCGTCATCATCGACTTTCCGCCCGACGCGGTGATGTCTGCGTCCGACTTCGATCCCGCGGCAGCAGGTCAGGAGATGCTGGATCTCCTCCCCGGCTTTGCCGAGGCCTTCGATCCCGAGGCCCCGGGAATGCACAGAACGCCGAGCATCGACTATGCCGTCCTGCTCGCCGGTGAGCTGTGGCTCGAATTGGGCGACGGCAGCCTCACGCGGCTGAGCGCCGGCGACTCGGTAGTCCAGAACGGAACGCGGCACGCCTGGCGCAACCGTTCGGTGACCACAGCGACCCTCGCCGTCGTTCTAACGGGCGCTCCCGAAATCACTTGATCGACGTCTTAGACACCGTCGCCCCCCACTTCTGCCATTCGGGGTGCGGGTCGCGGTGCTCATAAGCCTTCCCGATGTCATCATCACGAAGGCTCCGCGCCCATTCTCGGCACCTACCTGACAGCTGGCCCTGTCTTAAGGGTGGGGCGTGGGGCGCAGGCGGCGCCGCGCGTCGGGGTGACCGTCGCCTTGCTCTGTGTCGCCTTCTTTCTGCTGCCGCAGCCCAAGCCACGCTACAAGCCTGGAGAGGAGCCGGACGCGGAGGCGGTGACGGATGAATAGCTTTAACCAAACATGCATGAATCGAAGCGGCTGCCGAACAGGCCGTTGTTCGTAGTGTCCGCGAGCGTCGTCTCCAGCACGTAGGGTGCCAACGAGGCACCGAGTCCGGCTCCAACACTTTTTTGGCTGTGCATCTCGCGGGGAAGGTCCGGGCGGTTCCATCGTTCGGGTGTCCGATCTAAGTCCGCTGCGTTCAATGGAGCCATCTTCATGCCTCAAGCTTCCGCCTCCGCGCCGCCTGTCCTCTTCTCGTCTGATGCGTCCTTCCGTGAATGGTCCAGCGCTTTCCCGACTGGGTTCGTGCTCGATCTTCGCGCCAACTTGTCCCCCGAGTACATTATGCTGCACAAGCCGACCTGCCGACACATCGCGTATCCATACCATCATGGCGCCTCGACGGAGCGCGGCTATCGCAAAGTTGGCGCCCTGACCGTCGCTGAGCTAGCGGGCTGGATCTCTGCTAACCTTCCGGATGCACGGTGCATCACGGCGGCGTGTAAGTCGTGTGCTCCGGCGCACGACGAGGCCGACTTGATCGTCTCTGCCATCGGCGTTGCCCTATTCGACACGACCGCTGATGAAGATGTGCGAACGCGCGTCCTTCGATCGATCGTGGAGCGGCGAGGCCAATCCAGATTCCGAAGTTCACTTGTTGAAGCTTATTCCGCAAAATGTGCGATTAGCGGTTGTGAGGCGTAAGCGGTCTTAGAGGCAGCTCATATCACCTTATCGAGGTGACCCCAACGACGATGTCAGGAACGGCCTGTTGCTCCGCTCGGACCTGCACACCCTTTTCGACTTGATGCTGCTGTGGATCGACGAGCAGATGTGCGTTCGGGTCAGGCAAGATATGAAATCCACCGCGTAACGGGAACTCGACGGCAAGGCGCTGACGATGCCAGCTTCATGTGAGCACTGGCCAAGCCACGATGCGCTCAAAGCCCATCGGGAAGCAGCAAAGAATATGTAGCTTGGGCGCGGATCTGTGGCTCTCACTGTCCGGTCATTGGCATAGCTGACACAGCCACTCGCCACGACAAAATGTCCGCTACCCGGAAGCTCGCCGGCAGCGTCCGACGTCCGGCTTTGCCGCAAAGCAGTCATTTCGGTTGCGCAGGCTATGGCCTCCCCTGCTCGAGCATTTATGCCCTTGGTCGACTCGTCATGCGGAACTCGAATTCCAGGAACCTTGCGGAGAATCCGGGCTTGGATCGTCTTCGCAAAGCCCTTGTGTTTTGATGGAAAATTGCTGCTCGCCCCGAGATTGCAGCTGGGGGTATCGCCAGTTTCAAATGCTGCCGAAAATACGCCCACTGCTACCCACAGGAGGCTCCACGCTTCAGGCGAACCCATGCGGACGCATACGGCATCAAGCGGACTCGCGCGATGGCACCTCTGTTATTGTCGTCAGTGATTTGCATCCAAAATCCGGACGCATACAGATGCAAGCGCACAAAAGTGGGACTCGAACCTGGTAGCGGAGGAGGGATCCACGGGCGGACGTTAGTAGCTTGATTCTATGTGAAGATTTTTCGCCCGATACCCCCAGCCAGCCAAAAATACCCCCAACGGTACCCCCAATTCGAGTCCCTGCGCCAAACCGTTGTGGGATTAAGATGATGCGACTTGAACGGCGCGCAAGACCGTTGGAATGATCTGCCCCCCGCTGAGTGGCCCAGAGACTATGATAGTCTGGACCATGAAAG
>NZ_LSJM01000013.1 GCF_001557215.1 Sphingomonas sp. CCH9-E2
GGCTCGCCCCCGCCGCAGCCCAGATCGAGCAGCTCGGCCCGGGGTGGCAACATCCGTTCGAACCGTTCGATCCACGTGCGTTCGGGAAAGCTGGTGCGGCGCGCGGCATCAAAGGCTGCGGCGTGGCGCTGATACAGGTCGACAATCCGGTGGGGCATCGTCCGAACCTCCGGAGCAAGGGCGGATATTTCGGAACGCATACCGGGACCGTTGGTTGATAGGGAAACCCCGACCCCCGGGCCAATGGAGACCATCATGGGCGAACTCGTCGACAAGATCAAAGGCAACGTCAACGAAGCGATCGGCAAGGCCAAGCAGCAGAGCAACGATCCCGACACGCGTGCGGAAGGTGCGCAGCAGGAAGGCAAGGGCAAGGCGCAGCAGCTTGGCGGAAAGATCAAGGGCGCGCTTGGCGACGATATCTGACGCGCGTCGCTGCATTTAAGATCGGAAAGGGCCGTTTTCTGCGGGAAACGGCCCTTTTTCGTGGGCGAATCGAATCGACTCGCTGCGCGATTCGAGTCATGAAGGCGTTCCGCACCGGGACAGTCCGGTATTGTCAGCTTGCCGGGGGGCTTGACGACGATGAACGCCGCGATGGAACAGCCGATCTTGCCGTTTGCCAGGGGCGACTGGCGGGTCGAGCCGCGTGGGAGCGTGGGCAGCGCGCTCGCGGAAGCCCGGCGTCGTCGTGCGCTGTCGATCGAGGATATCGCGGCGGAAACCCGCGTGCCGATCCGATACCTCGCCGCGATCGAGGCGGAGCGGTTCGACGTGTTTCCGGGCCTGATCTATCTCAAGGGCTTCGTCAAAGCGTTCGCCCGCGCCGTTGGCCTGTGCGAACGCTGGGCGGTCGAGGCGGTGGAGGCCGCGCTGATGGACGCACGCCGCCTCGCCAGCGCCTGACGCTTATCCCCGGATCGCGGTGATCGTCGTCGCCGGGGTGATGATCTCGACATCGGTTTTCAGATGCAGCAGGCGGACGCCACATTCCGCGAGCGCGCGGTCGAGCGCGGGTGCGAAGTCTTCGGTGCGTTCGATGGTCTCGGCCCAGCAACCATAGGCGCGGGCGAGCGCGGCGAAATCGGGATTGTGCAGCGTGGTGCCCGACAGGCGCGTGGGAAATTCGCGCTCTTGATGCATGCGGATCGTGCCATAGGCACCGTTGTCGATCACCAGCGCCAGCATGTCCGCGCCATGCTGGACCGCGGTCGCCAACTCCTGCCCGTTCATCAGGAAATCGCCATCGCCGGCGAGCGCGATGGCGAGCTTGTCTTTGCGGCGCAGCGCGGCGGCAATAGCGGCGGGGGTGCCATAGCCCATCGCGCCAGCGGTCGGGGCCAATTGCGACGGCTGCGCGCCATAGCGCCAATAGCGGTGCCACCAGCCGGAAAAATTGCCCGCGCCGTTGCAGACGATCGCGTGATCCGCGTCGATCCGCTCCCGCATCGCGGCGACGCACTGGCCAAGGTCGAGCGCGATGCCGTCGCGTGGCTTTGGCGTCGACCAGTCCTGCCACTCGGCATGCGCTTCGGCACCAGCGGGGCGGGGAGTGGCGGGTGCATCGGCGGCGGCCAGCATCGCGGCGAATTCGAACACCGGCGCGGCGATGCCGAGGTCGGCACGATAGACGCGGTTCAATTCGCCCGCATCGGGATGGACATGGATCAGAGTCTGTCCGGGATGGTCCGGCGTGACCAAAGTATAACCGTCGGTGGTCGCCTCTCCCAGCCGTGCGCCGACGACGAGCAGCAGATCAGCGGCCTTGATCCGCGCAACCAACTTGGGGTTGGGGCCGTAGCCGAGATTGCCCGCCCAGGCCGGGGAGCTGTTCGGGATCGCGTCCTGCCGCCGGAAAGCGCCCGCGACCGGGATGCCCCAGCTTCGCGCGAAGCTGTCGAACGCCGCGCCGGTCGCAATGTCCCAGCCCGCGCCGCCGACGATCGCCACCGGGCGCTCGGCAGTGCGCAGCAGGTCGAGCACGTCGGTGAAGTCCTCCGGGTCCAGCCCGGCGCTGTGCCGGGTCAGGCGCGGACGGTCGAGCGTCTCGACGACATCCAGTAGCATGTCCTCCGGCAACGCCACCACGACCGGACCGGGTCGCCCGCTGATCGCGACGTTCCACGCACGTGCGACATATTCGGGGATACGCGCGGCATCCTCGATCCGGGTCGCCCATTTGGCGAGGGGGCCGAAAAAGGCCGGGAAATCGACTTCCTGAAACCCCTCGCGATCGCGCATCGTCCGGTCGACGTCGCCGATGAACAGGATCATCGGGATCGAATCCTGCATCGCGACATGCACGCCGATGCTGGCATTGGTCGCGCCGGGACCGCGCGTGACGAAGCAGATGCCGGGCTTGCCGGTCATCGCCCCGTCCGCGCACGCCATGAACGCCGCGCCGCCCTCTTGGCGGCAGGTGACCAGATCGACCTGCGGCACATCGTGCAGCGCGTCGAGCACCGCGAGAAAGCTCTCGCCCGGCACATGAAAGATGCGGTCGCAGCCCTGGGCCACGAGGTTGTCGACCAAGATGCGGCCACCGTTGCGCGAATTCGTCATCGGAGCACCTTGCCGTCGCGAGCGCGCGAAGTCGAGCCGGTTGCGGCGGTTACGACCTGTCGGCGTAGCGCGCCTTCAGCATCGCCCAGGTCGCGCGCAGGCCCGTTGCATCGCCACCCTTGGGGCGACCCGGCTTGGCGGCAGGACGCCACGCGAACAGGTCGAGATGCGCCCAGGCGATGTGCTTGGGGACGAACCGGCGGAGGAAGAGGGCGGCGGTGATCGGGCCGGCGAAGGGGCCGTCGGGGGCGTTGACCATGTCGGCGATGTCCGACTTCAGCATCTCGTCATAGCCGTCCCACAAGGGTAAACGCCACAGCGGATCTTTCACACTGTCCCCGGCATCAAGCATCGCGCCCGCCAGCGCATCGTCATTGGCGAACAGGGCAGGGAGGTCAGGGCCAAGCGCGACGCGCGCCGCGCCGGTGAGTGTGGCAAAATCGAGGATCAGCCCCGGCTTGCCCTCCCCCGCCTTGGTCAGCGCGTCGCCGAGGATCAGACGCCCCTCGGCATCGGTGTTGGTGTTCTCGACCGTCAGGCCCTTGCGCGTGTTCAGCACATCGCCGGGTCGGAAGGCATTGCCGGCGACCGAATTCTCGACCGCTGCCACCAGCAGATGCAGCCGCACCGGCAGCCGCTGCGCCATGACCAGCCCGGCCAGCGCGATCGCGTGCGCCGCGCCGCCCATGTCCTTCTTCATCAGCCGCATGCCAGCGCTCGGCTTGATGTCCAGCCCGCCCGTGTCGAAGCAGACGCCCTTGCCGACCAGCGCCAGCCGGGGATGGTCGGGATTGCCCCATTCGAGCTCGATCAACCGCGGTTCGCGCCCGCGCGCCGCCGCCATGCCGACCGCGTGGATCATCGGATAGCCCTGCTCGAGCGCATCGCCGCGCGTGACGGTCGACGTTGCGCCATGCGCTTTGGCCAGCGCCTCGATCTCGGCCTCCAGCTCCGCCGGTCCCATGTCGGAGGCGGGGGTGTTGACCAGATCGCGCACCTTGAACGTCGCGCTGGCAAGGCGCAGCGTCTCCTCGATCCGCCCGGGTTCGCCGGTCAGCAGGACACGCGGTCCTTGCGCGCTTTCGTCCTTGCGGTAGCGGTCGAAGCGATATTGCGCGAGCACCCAGCCGAGCATCGCCGCGCCGGGCTCGCCGGTCGCAAGGCGATAGGTGCCTTCGGGCAGCTGCTCGCCGAGCGAGGCGATGCGGAAGGGCGAGGTCTCCGCCTCGTCGCACACCAGCAGCATCGCCCAATCCTCAGGCCCTTCGCCGGGCAGCACCGCGCGGTTGCCCGCCTTGCCGGTCAGCTTGTGCGCGGCGGTGGCGGTGCGGATGCGTGGCGGCTGGGCTTTGAGCCACTCCTGCCACTGATCGGGGTGGACGACATGGATGGTGCGCGCGGACTGGCCGCGATCGGGCTGTAGCAGCAGGGAGAGGTCGGTCATTGCCGATGATCTAAGCTGCGCGCTCGGCAACGGCAACTAGCGGGCGAGCCGCGTCGTTGGCGCGGTGCAGCGCTCCATCGCCCGGTCGATCATCGCAACCAGCCGGTTGCCGCTCTCCGCCAGTCGCGCCGGGTCCAACCCGCGCTCCTGCGTCTCGAAATTCACATAGGGCAGGCCGCGCAGCAGGGCATAATTGGACAGTGACCCATCGCTGACGCTCACGCGCTCAAACACGACATTGAAGTCGGCCAACGCCAGCGCCTTGCCGCACCAGGCGGAATAGGGCGAGGCGCCCGCGCGATAGGCGACATAAGCGAGGCTGTCGTCGTCATCGAACGGCCATGCGCGGGCCTGCGACGCCGATGGCTGCATGACGTCATCGCAGAAGCGGATCGACACCTCACCGCGCCCCGGCGGGTCGGACTGGTTGCAGCGTGAGTTGCGCGTGTCGAACCCGGGCGAATTGGTGTGCAGCGCGATGATCGGCAGCGCCCCGCGCCGCGCATCGGCAAGAATGGTGTTGGCGTAGAGCGGCGTACCGTCGCGGAAGTTTCGATTGGGGTCGATCGGTCCGCCGCGATCCACCGCGGCGTTGCGGCGGCGGCCATCCTCGGCAATCCCGGAATCGACGACAATCATCACCCCGCCATAAGCGCGCACCCCGGCCAGCCCGGCTTCGAACCCCGCATTCTCGTTATCATGCGGCACGAACCACAATGGCCCGCGCGGAGTCTTGATATTCACAATGCGGAACAGCCGCCAAGACCCTCTTTCTTCGCGAAATTCGACCTTGCTGACCGACAGTCCGTGCCACGTTGCGGGGTCGCGATGGCGCGCAAAGTCATCGTCCGAAAGCGTCAGGGGATCGACCGGCTCGCTACGCACACCCGGCTCCGGCGCGATCCCGGCCAGCGCAAGCCAGACCGGAAGGGCGAGGAGCAGGCGCCTCATTCAGGCCCGCGGCGCGCCGTAAAGGTCGTGATCGTCCGCGTCCTCGATCTCGACCTTGACGATATCGCCCTGCTTCAAATGGCCCGCGTCGCGCAGGAAGACGGTGCCGTCGATTTCGGGTGCATCGGCCTGTGACCGCGCATTGGCGCCGTCACCCTCGACCTCGTCGACGATCACCTCGAGCGTGCGGCCGATCTTGGCCTGCAGCTTGGCGGCGCTGATCGCGGCGGTCTTTTCCATGATGCGGGCGTAGCGCTCTTCCTTGACCTCTTCGGGCACCGCGCCCGGCAGGTCGTTGGCGGCTGCACCTTCGACCGGCTCGAAGCGGAACGCGCCGACACGGTCGAGCTGCGCTTCGTCCAGCCAGTCGAGCAGATATTGGAAGTCTTCCTCGGTCTCGCCGGGGAAGCCGACGACGAAGGTGGATCGGATGGTGATGTCCGGCGCGATGCTGCGCCAGTTGCGGAGCCGCTCCAGCACCTTTGCCTCGTTCGCCGGCCGGCGCATCGTGCGCAGCACCGACGGCGCGGCGTGCTGGAACGGGATGTCGAGATAGGGGAGGACCAGCCCCTCGGCCATCAGCGGGATGACCTGATCGACATGCGGGTAGGGATAAACATAGTGCAGCCGCACCCATGGAGCGATCTTGCCGAGCTCGCGGGCGAGATCGGTCATGTGCGGCACGACCTCCGCCCCCTTCCACATCCGCGGTTCCTTGCGGATATCGACGCCATAGGCCGACGTGTCCTGGCTGATCACCAGCAGTTCCTGGGTCCCGGCCTCGACCAGCTTCTCCGCCTCACGCAGGATCGCGTCGGGGCGGCGGCTGACCAGATCGCCGCGCAGCGCGGGGATGATGCAGAAGGAGCAGCGGTGGTTGCACCCCTCGCTGATCTTCAGATAGCTGTAGTGGCGCGGGGTGAGCTTCAGCCCGCTTTCGGGGACGAGGTTGAGGAAGGCGTTGGGCGGCATCGGGGCCGCGTCGTGGACCGCGCCGACCACTTCCTCATATTGGTGCGCGCCGGTGACCGCGAGCACATTGGGGAAGCGGGCGCGGATGACATCGGCCTCCTGGCCCATGCATCCGGTGACGATGACACGGCCATTTTCCGCAATCGCCTCACCGATCGCCTCCAGCGACTCTTCCTTGGCGCTGTCGAGGAACCCGCAGGTGTTGACCAGCACCACATCGGCACCGGCATAATCGGCCGACATGGCATAGCCGTCGGAACGGAGTTTGGTCAGGATACGCTCGCTGTCGACCAGATTCTTGGGACAGCCGAGCGACACCATGCCCACCTTGGGGGCTTCGGGAAGACGCGTTGCCATGATCGGTGCGCGACATAGGTGAATTTGCGAAAAAAGATAGGGGCGGGGATGATCCGGTGCCCATGCGCACCGAACTTGTCTGTTGCCATCCGCAAATCCCCCGCACACGCTGTCAGCGCGTTGTAAGTGCGTGGTTTTCACCTGAGGAGCGGGGGCTCCGGCCGGATGGACGCTGTACGATGTCAGGATGTGGGCGGAACTTGGTCGCAGCTGGGCTGATCGCGATCGGCATGGCGGTCGCTGCACCTGCGCTGGCGCAAGGAGCCGGGCGCGTTCCGGTGCCACCCGAAGGAATCGCCGCGTTCGACAAAGGTGAATATGGCAAGGCGGCGGAGTTCATCATCCCCGCGTTCGAGCATTGCAGGACCACGCGGCCCAAGGACGGGGCCTGCGCAGATCTGGCGATGGCTGTGGCGGTGCTGGTGGCGACTGCGGGTAACGCCAGGGTCGAGTCGAACATCCTGAGCGCGCAGAGCTATATCGATGCGCAGGTCGGACGCGACACGACGGAGGCGTTGGGGGTGCTCGGCGCCGTAACCAGCTATTATGACCGACTGGTCCAGATGGAAAAAAATCTGCCGCACGCCGAACGGCGCCTGACCCTGTCCCGCAAGCTCAACGGTCCGCTTGCGCGCACCTCGGTCGCCGCGGCTATCGGCTTGTGCGTGGTCAAGTGGAACCTGGGCAAAGGGCAGGAAGCGGTGGAGCTGCTCGCGCCGCTGCTGGACAAGCTCCCCACCAGGACCCCGCAAGAGGCGCTGCTCGCGGGGAGCGTCTATGAATGCACCGGTACCGCATATTACGCGATGGATCGCGACCGCGAGGCGGGGCCGGCGTTCCGGAAGGCGCTGGCGTTGTTTGAACAGGCCGAGGGGGAACGGGGCGAGCGCGCCATCGATGTCATGGCGAGTCTGGCCAATACCCTGCGTCGGCTGCGGCGTGATGCCGATGCGCGGGCAATGGCGGCGCGGGTCGCTGCTTTGGCCAAACCCGACGCAGCGGCGCGCGCACGGATCGCGTGGTGGGCGGCACCGGGCGCTGCCGATCAGGTGGGTGCGGCCCGCGCCGAGCTGGCCAAGGCCGAGGCGCAATATGGGGCGCAGTCGGTGATGGCCGACATGGCAGCGGCGAACCTGGGAGTGGCACTCAGCGAGGCTGGACGAGCGGCCGAGGCTGAACCCTATCTGGCGCGCATTTCGGCGGCCGCAGCCAATGAAGCGACACCGCCGGCGTTCCGGATCAAATTGCTGACGGGGCAGGTCACTTTGCTCTTGAAGCTCGATCAAGGACGGTTTGACCGGGCGCTGCCGGCAATCGAGCGCCTGGTCGCGCTTGCCAAAAGCACCGGCGCGGGCAGCGACAGGATTTTGATCGACTTTCAGATGTATGCCGGGACGATGCTACTGCTGACCGACAAGTCTGCGCGCGCCTATCCGCTGCTGTCCGATGCTGGTGCGCTGTTTATGGAGCGCCTGGCCAGTTATCGGGATTTCGATCCTGCGGCGCTGCGGGAGACACGGGAATATGCCCCGATCTTCCAGTTCAAGGTGGCGGCTGCCTGGAGGCTGGCGCAGCGGCGCTAAGGGGTCTGGTTTTCGGTTCGCGCGCGCTGTAGCGTCGCGTCGGGGAGCAGCTCGAACGGCTGGTGACGGGTGCAGGTACCGAACATCCTACTGACGATCCTGCGTCAGCCAGCAGCACGGCTCGTGACCGTTTCGGGCGTGCTGTTCGTCGTCATCGCCTGGGCCACGGTGATCTGGCAAATCGTCGAAGATCGCAGCGCGGCGATGGAAGCGGCGGTGCGGGAAAATCGCGGGCGTGTTGTCGCCTTCGAACAATATGTGCGGCGGACGCTGGAGGCGGCGGATCTGGCGAGCGTCTATCTCGACGAGCGCTTTCGCGGTGAGCTGGGCGCCGGGGGCGTCACGTCAACGCGCAAGATTGTCCTGCCGCAATATTTCGATCCCGTCATCGTGGGTGCCGAGATTGCCGATGCGGCGGGCAATGTGCGGTTCAGCACGCATGGCGGCCAGGCCCCGAGCGTGCGCGACCGCCGGGTCTTTCGCGAGCTTCGGGACACGGCGGGCGTTGCCCGTGCCATTTCCAGTCCGACGCTGCAGCCCGATACCGGCGAAACGGTATTACTCGTCGCCCGGTCGCTGCGCGATGCACGGGGCCGGTTTGTTGGTGCAGTCGCGGTCGAGATCCCGGCACGGCGCTTCGTCGATTTCAATGCGGGTCTGGTCTATCGCCCAGCCGACCTCATCTCGATCATCTCGCTGCGCGGCCTGACGCTCGCGCGACGCGAAGGCGGGGTCGTCAGCTGGGGACAGGACCTCAAGGGCACGCTGGTGATGCAGCGTCAGGCGGCGGCGCCGAATGGTGAATATTGGGGCCCCAGCGTGCTCGATGGCAAGCGGCGACTGTTCAGCCATCAGCGGTTGGCCAACTATCCGATTTTTGTCACCTCGGGCGTGGGCGAGGCCGATGTGCTGGGGCCGGCGAACCGCCGCGCGGGCTGGTTCCTCAGCCTGACCACGGCGTTGACACTGGTCGTCGGCGCGCTGCTCGCGCTGTACTTCCGGCACATCCACAACCAGGCCTTGGCGCAGCGGCGGTTCGACCTGATGCGTGACGAGTTTGCGCATTCGGCGCGCGTGTCCTCATTGAGCGAAATGGCCGCGGGACTGGCCCACGAGCTCAATCAACCGCTGACCGCCGCGTCCAACTATCTCGCCGTGGCGGAGCTGATGAACCGGGGTGACGGCACGCGTGAAGGCATGGCTGGCCAGCTCCATCAGGTGCGCGGGCAGATCGCGCGTGCCGGCGACATCATCCGGCGCATCCGCGACTATCTGTCCAAGGGGAATGCCGAGCTGCGCATCGAGCCGATCGATGCGACGATCCTCGACGCAATCGCGCTGGCGCAGGGCGCGAACGCGGTGAGCCATGCGCGAATCGCCTATGCAGGCGGGCAGGCAGCGAACCGGGTGCTGATCGACCGGGTCCAGATCCAGCAGGTGCTGGTCAATCTGATCCGCAATGCCGAGGAAGCGATGGCCGCTATGCCGATCGAACGGCGCGCCATCCGCATTCAGGTCAAACCGCAGTCGGAAGAGCTGCTGGAAATCCGGGTCGACGATGACGGTCCCGGCTTTCCGCCCAGCGTGCTGGAGCAGTTCAACCTGCCGTTTATCTCGACCAAGGCCGCGCACGGGCTCGGCATCGGCCTGTCGATCTGCCGCCGGATCATCGAAGTGCATGGCGGCACGCTGAAAGCGTGGAACCGGCCAACCGGGGCGAGTGTGAGCTTTACGGTGAAGCGCGAGGCGGTGCTGCGCGCTGTGGCGTAGATTATCGCGCGGTGACGGAACCCGGTGCCACGATCTCGACAATGACGTCATTTGTCTCGAGTGCCTTCGCCGCAGCATCGAAAAAGCCGTGCGGCTCGCCACTGCGATAAATGCGTACGCCCAAGCCCGTGGTGATCGCCGATAGCGGCTTGCCGATCTCGTCCGGCTTGACGCAGCGTTCCGCCAGATGCACGCGCCCATCGACCGAAGCGAGGTCGAGCATATAGTCGGCAACATGCGTGCCTTCGACCGATCCGGCGAGCAGCAGGCCGGCGAAGCTGACCGGGTTGATCACGGTGTTTGCGCCAGCCGCGCGCGCCGGAAACTCATTGTCATCCGCCTTGATAATGATCGAGATCGGCACGTTGGGCGCGAGATGGCGGGCGGTCAGCGTGACGAGGATCGAGGTGTCGTCGCGTCCGGTTGCCACGATCAGCGTCTTTGCCTGATCGATCCGCACATCCTGCAGCGTCTGATCGCGGGTCGCGTCGCCGACCAGCACGTTGCAGCCCGCTTCCTCGGCCCGCGTCAGCGCATGTTCATCGCCATCGACAACCACGATGCAGGCAGGGTCGATCCCGCGCGCGATCAGTTCGTTGACCGCGTCCGAACCGGTCTTGCCGAACCCCGCGACGACGATGTGGTTGGTGAGCATCTTCTGGATCTGCGCCATGCGCCACCTGTCCCATGTGCGTTTGAGGATGAATTGATAGGTCGTGCCGATGAAGATCAGGATCACGAAGATGCGGATCGGCGTCACCACCAGTGCGTCGAACATGCGCGCGCCGGGAGAGATCGGCACGATATCGCCATAGCCGGTCGTGGTGATAGAGATCATCGTGAAATAGATGATGTCGAGAAAGGTGATGTGCTGGTCGAAATTGTCGCGCAGCCCCTCGCGATCGAACCAGTGAAACGCGACGGCGAAGGCATATAAGCCAATCACCGCCCCGACCCGCCACGCGATCGACACCCAGGGCGACACGCGCGACTTGCGGCGCAGCGCGGCGTGGGGCGGGATGCGGGAACGGTTCAACGGGCGGGCAGTCTCGGCAGCGGATCGACGGGGGTGCGACCCTGACGCAGCTCGAAATGCAGCTGCGCCCGGTTCGTTCCGCTGTCGCCGGACAGCGCGATCATCTGTCCGCGTTTCACGCTCTGACCGCGCTGCACCAGCAATTGCCCGGCATGGCCATAGACGCTGGTCCAGCCGCTGCCATGCTGCAGGATCACGAGGCCGCCGAGCGAGGGGATCTCGCTGCCGACATAGGCGACCGTGCCATCAGCGGCGGCGAGGATCGGGGTGTCGAGCGGCACTGCGATCTTGATCCCATCGCTGCGCTCGCCGCTCGCAATCGGCCCGAAGCGGCGGATCACATTGCCCTTGGCGGGCCAGGCGAAGCCGCCGCGCAACGTGGTCGGCCCTGCAACCGCGGCGTCGGGCGGCAGGATACGCGCCGACGAGGCGGTCGGGCGCGTCGGGCGCGCTGTTTCGGCAATGGCAGGCTGACCGCCGGTCACGATATCGTCGATGTTGAGACGGAAGGCCGCGGCGCGCTCCTCCAACGTCATCGTGCGCGGATCGCCCGGGATGAGCAGGCGCATTCCGGTCCGCAGGATATAGGGTTCGGCGAGATCATTCTCGGTCACGATCCGGCCCCAGTTCACGCCATAGGCGCGGGCGATGGCGATGCCGGTCTCTCCCGCCCGAACCAGATGATAACGCCCGCCGGGGATCGACAGCCGCTGTCCGACGCGGATGGTGTAGGGCGGGGGGATGTTGTTGGCCCGCGCAATCGCTTCCGACCCCGCGCCGGTCTTGTCTGCGACGCGGCGCAGCGAGTCGCCCGGAACCACGACATATTCCGACGCCGGGATGGTGCGCGCATCAGCCGTGACGCGGCGTGCTTCCCAGGCCGATACGGGGGCGGGCAGCGCGGGAACATCGTCGCGGCGCGGCGCGACGGTCGGATCTGCCGGGTCCTCAGCCGGGGCGGTGCGGACCGATGGTCCGGCACCCGGCGGGATGCATCCGCCAACAAGCGGCCCAAGCAGCAGCGCCGCGATCCATCCAGCCCTGTTCCCACTGCCCCGCATGACCCACCCGACTTAGCAAAATGTCCGGTTGAGCATAACAAGCGATTCACGATGCGTCAGGTCCAGATGCAGGGGCGTAACAGTAATCCACCCCTGCTCGATCGCCTCTAGGTCGGTGTCGGCGACCGGCGTGTGCGGAACGCGGCCCAGACCGAACCAGTAATAGTCGAACCCGCGCGGGTCGGTGCGCTTGTCGAGCTTGAGCCGTCCATAGTCGCGCAGCCCTTGCCCGACCGCCTTGATCCCGGCCACCTCACTGGCGGGCAGTGGCGGGAAATTGACGTTCATCAGCGTGCGCGGCGCCCAGTCGGCTGCGATCAACGGGCGCAGCACGCGCTCGCCCCAAAGCTCAGCCGCCTCGAAGCTGACCTTTTCGCCCGGCGCGGTGAGCGCGTAACGCTGGCTCAGCGCAATCGAGCGGATGCCTGCGAGCGCGCCCTCCATTGCCGCCGAGACGGTCCCGGAATAGCTGACATCCTCACCGAGGTTCGCGCCGCGATTGACGCCGGACAGGATCAGGTCGGGCGGGCCGTCCTTCATGATCTCCGCCAGCGCCATCATCACCGCGTCGGTCGGCGTGCCGGTGACCGCGAACCGCCGCTCGCCGAAGCGGCGCAGGCGGACGGGATCGGTCAGGCTGAGCGAGCGGCCCTTGCCCGATTGTTCCTCCAGCGGCGCGACGATGGTGATGTCGTCGGAAAGGGTGCGCGCGAGGCGCTCCAGCACCTGCAGCCCGCGCGCATGCACGCCGTCGTCGTTGGTGAGGAGGATCCTCACCCGCGCGGCTCGAGCCGGTTGAGCCCACGCAGATAGGGCTGGAGCACCTCCGGCACCGCGACCGCGCCGTCTTCCTGCTGGTAATTCTCCAGCACCGCGACCAGCGTGCGACCGACCGCTAGGCCCGAACCGTTGAGCGTATGCACGAACGCCGGCTTGCCCTCTGCGGTGCGGTAGCGCGCGTTCATGCGGCGCGCCTGGAAATCGCCACAGGTCGAGCAGGACGAAATCTCGCGATAGCGCGCCTGCCCGGGCAGCCAGACTTCAAGGTCGTAGGTCCGCGTCGCGCTGAACCCCATGTCGCCGGCGCACAGCAGCATGCGCCGGAAGGACAGGCCAAGCCGGGTCAGGATATTCTCGGCGCAGGCGGTCATCCGCTCATGCTCCGCTTCGGACTGCTCGGGCGTCGTGATCGAGACCATCTCGACCTTTTCGAACTGGTGCTGGCGAATGAAGCCGCGCGTGTCGCGGCCCGCCGCACCGGCCTCGGACCGGAAGCAGGGGGTGAGTGCGGTGAGGCGCAGCGGCAGTTCCTCGCCGCTCAGGATTTGCTCGCGCACACTGTTGGTCAGGCTGACTTCGGATGTCGGGATCAGCCAGCGGCCATCGGTCGTGCGGAACGAATCCTCGGCGAATTTGGGCAACTGGCCCGTGCCGAACATGATCTCGTCGCGCACCAGCACCGGGGGTACGCACTCGTCATAGCCATGATCGCCGGTCAGCGTGTCGAGCATGAACTGGCCGAGCGCACGATGCAGCTTGGCCGCAGGGCCGCGCAGCAGCGTGAAGCGCGATCCGCCGAGCACCGCGCCGGTATCGAAGTCGAGCCCCAGCGCGGGACCGAAGTCGTGATGCTCGCGCGGCGCAAACCTGAAGGCGGGCTGGGTGCCGATCGTGTGGACGAGCTGGTTGTCGTCCTCGCTCGCGCCATCCGGAACATCGGCGGCAGGCAGGTTGGGGATCGCGGCGAGCGCCGTGCGCAGCGCCTCGTCCGCTGCACTCTGGGCGAGGTTGAGGTCCTCCAGCGTCTGCTTGAGCCCCGCGACCTCGGCCATCAGCGCCTGCGCGCGCTCCTCGTCCTTCGCCGCCTTGGCTTGGCCGACCTGCTTCGACAGGTCGTTGCGGCGCGTCTGCGCCTCCTGCTGCTGCGTGGTCAGCGCGCGGCGCGCTTCGTCGAGCGCGACCAGCATTTCGGCCTGCGGCTCGGTGCCACGACGGGCAAGGGCGGCGTCGAACGCCTCAGGATTCTCTCGGATGGCGCGGATATCGTGCATGGGCGCAGGCTATGGCGAGCCATGCGGGACTAGGCAACCCGGCGCGCGCGGCATGCGTTCACCCTGTGCAACCCAATCAGGAGAGAGCGATGCAGGTTCCGCACAACGCAATGGTGGTGGTCGCCGATGGCCGCAAGATGCTGTTCCTCAGGAACGCGGGCGACAACGTCCACCTGAACCTTCAGGTCGAGCGCAAGCGCGAGCAGGACAATCCGCCCGATCGCGAACAGGGTACCGACTCGCCGGGCCGGAGTTTCTCAAGCGTCGGGCCGGGCCGCAGCGCTTATGAGGAGACCGATTTCCACCAGCTGGAGGAAGACCGCTTTGCCGCGGAGACGGCGGAGTTGCTGAAGAAACGCGCGCTCAACAATGATTTCGAATCGCTGATCATCGTTGCCCCGCCGCGCACGCTCGGCGAATTGCGCAAACATTATCACAAGGAAGTGAGCGAGCGGCTGACCGGTGAGATCGACAAGACGCTGACCGGCCACCCGATCCCCGACATCGAGCAGGCGCTGATCGACGCGGAGTAAGCCTGCGCTGGTCGCCGCGGCGCTTATTCGGCTGCCGCGGCGTCCTTTGCCTTGCGGTTCTGGAACCGCTTGCGCACCACCAGCGCCGCTGCGGCCGCGCCGAACAGCAGCACCATCGGGGGCGCGGGAACCGGCTCGGGGCCACCCGAGGAACTGCTCGTGCCGCTCGACGTGCCCGACGAGGTCGAGCTGCTGGTCGAGGTGCTCCAGCCGCTCGACGTGCTCCACCCGCTCGAAGTCGACGACGACACGTCACCCGAGGACGAAGCCGAGGTCGACGAGGCCGAAGAGTTGGACGACGACGTCGACACGTCACCCGACGAGCTGGCCGAGGTCGAGGTCGAAGACGACACATCGCCCGAAGACGATGCCGAGGTGGACGAGGACACGTTGCCGCTCGACGAGGACGATACATCGCCAGACGAGCCGCCCGATGCCGAGCTGGTCGAGGAGGACGATCCACCCGAAGAGGTCGAGCTCGACGATGCGCCCGACGAGGTGGAGGAC
>NZ_LSJM01000129.1 GCF_001557215.1 Sphingomonas sp. CCH9-E2
GGAGCCGACGACCATCTCGCCAAGCCATTCGATTTCGGCGTGCTGCAGGCGCGGATCGAACGCACGCTCGAGCGCGCCGCGCGCATCGCCGAACTCAAACGCACCGTTGCCGCGCTCGACGCGCGCATCGCCGCGCGCGCGATCGAACTGGGCGAAGCGCGCAGCGAACTCGCCGTCACGCGCGCCGATCGCGCGCGGCTTCAGGGATCGATCGCCGCGCTCAGCGGAACCAGCGTCGCCTGACGAAATACAGGCCGACCCCGGCCGCCACCACCAAGCTGAACCCGGTGATCACCCAGAATGATTCGGGGTGCTTGGCATAGGGAATGCCGTCGACATTCATTCCGAACAGCCCGGTGATGAAGGTCAGCGGCAGGAAGATCATCGCCACCACCGCGACCAGCAGCGAGCGCTGGTCGATCACCTCGGCCCGCAGATCGGTGAGCGCCTCATGGATCAGCGCCGAACGCTCGCGGATGCTCTCCAGCTCCTCCGCCATGCGCGCCGCACGGTCGGCGGCAGCATTGATATGCAGCCGGTCGTCGTCGCTGAGCCACGCCACCGGTAGTCCTGCGAGCTTTTCCAGCGCCACGCGCTGGGGATAAAGGAAGCGGCGATAGCCGATCGCCTGCCGCCGCACGCGGCTGACATTGCGGCGCAGGTCGAACGCGGCGCGCGGGTCGAGCCGCTCCTCGCAATCGTCGAGCGAGTCGCCGAGCCGCGCGACATGCGGATCGAGCTGTTCGGTGATCGCGGTTGCCAGCGTCGCGATCAGGTCGCCCGCGTCGCGAACCTCGCCCGCGGTCATCGCCGCGCGTGCTGCGTCGAGCGCATCGAGCGGCAGGCGCGTGACCGAAATCACCCGCTTGCCATCGGCGCGCATGCGGATCGAGGCAAGCGGATCGCTACTCACCATCTGCGCCTGCGTCATGCCGCGCAGGTTGAGCAACGCCGCGCCATCGACCTGCTCGCAACGCGGGCGCGTCTCCAGCGCGGTCAGCGCATCGATCGTGAAATGGTCGAGCGCGGCATGATCGCGCAACCACGCCTGCACCTCCTCGTCGCGCGAGGTAAGGTGGATCCACACAAACTCCGCCGGGCAGGTCAGCGCATCGCGCGGAGCCATCTCCTCCACGGCCTGCGCCGTCACGCGATAGGCAAATCCGCTCATCGCGCGGTAGATACATCGACGGTGAGGCCGGGCAAGCCCGCAGGCGGCGAATCGCAGAGCAGGCGATCGGCATCGGCGCGCGCACGGTCGAGAATCGCGGCGGGGACGTCCGCGCGATGCGTCACGCGATCCGCCTGCGCCAGCC
>NZ_LSJM01000130.1 GCF_001557215.1 Sphingomonas sp. CCH9-E2
GGGCGAGTTTCCAGCGGATCGCGGCGGCGCGTAGCGCGAAGCCCGCGCCCGCGGCGAGCAGGCCAGCGGCGTAGAGCGGCAGGCCCAGAAGCGTCAGGCCGACATGCAGGCCGGAGGCGAGCGCGGCGGCGGTGACGTATAGCTCCGGGCGCATCAGGATCGACGGTTCGCCCGCCAGCACGTCGCGGATGATGCCGCCCGCGCACGCGGTCAGCACGCCCATCAGCATCGCCGGAACCGGGGGGATGCCGAAGCTCAACGCCTTGGCCGCGCCGAATACGGCATAGGCGGCGAGGCCGAGCGCATCGAGCCAGTCGAACCCCTGCCCTTGCCACCAGCGTTGCGGCGTCACCCAGATGACCGCCGCGACACCCAGGCACAGGGCGGCGACAAACGGGTGGTGCACCCACCAGACCGGCGCGCCGATCAGCAGATCGCGGATCGTGCCACCACCGACGCCCGTGACCAGCGCGAAAAAGGCGGCGGTGACGAAGGTCTGCCCGCGTCCCGCCGCCGCGAGCGCGCCGGTCGCGGCGAATACGGCGATGCCGAACAGGTCGAGCCAGGGCAGGACGGTGCCGAGCGGGAGCGGGGTGGGCGACATGGCTGTCCTGTCCCACTCCGCGTGCTTCCGGTCAACGCGGGCTTGGCGTGCGCGGCCAAAGCTGGGAAAAGGCGGGGATGAAGGATTATCCGCCCCGCCTGATCGGCCTGGCCGTCGCGCTGGCCGCGCTCGCCGGCTTTGTCGATGCGATCGCCTTTACTCGGCTGGGGGGCTATTTCGTGTCATTCATGAGCGGCAATTCGACGCGGCTGGGCGTCGGGATCGGGCTGGCGGACGGGACGGCGGCGTTGGCGGCGGGGTTGATCCTGGCGTTCGTTGCCGGGGTGATGGTCGCGACGATCGTCGCGCGGCGCTTTGCGGAGCGGCGCAAGGTGGCGGTGTTGAGCGCGGTGACGATCACGCTGGCACTGGCGGCGGCACTGTGGATGGCGGTGCCGGGGCCGTTGCCGCTGCTGCTGGTCGCGGCGGCGATGGGGATGGAAAATGGCGTGTTCGCGCGTGACGGCGAGGTGGCGATCGGCGTGTCCTACATGACCGGATCGCTGGTTCGGATGGCGCAGCGGCTGGCGGGCGCGCTGATGGGCGACCCCGACCGCTGGGCGTTCGTGCCACATCTGATGCTGTGGCTGGGCTTTGCGGTCGGCGTGGTGCTGGGGGCGAAGCAGGGCTTGGCGGCGGCGGACGCGGCGCTATGGATTGCGGCGATTGCCGCGGGCGGGCTGACTTTGGTCGCGGCCGGACTGACCCGAGGAGTGACCCGATGAGCTATGTCCCTGCCGCCGACCGCTATGCCGGCGGCATGCCCTATCGCCGGTGCGGGCGCAGCGGGATCGTGCTGCCCGCAATCTCGCTGGGGCTGTGGCAGAATTTCGGCGGGGTCGATGTGTATGAGACCGGCCGCGCGATGCTGCGGCGCGCGTTCGATCGCGGCGTCACCCATTTCGATCTCGCGAACAATTATGGGCCACCCTATGGATCGGCGGAGGAGACGTTCGGGCGGGTGCTGGCGAGTGACCTCAAGCCGCATCGCGACGAGCTGATCGTCTCGACCAAGGCGGGGTGGGACATGTGGCCCGGCCCCTATGGCGATGGCGGGAGCCGGAAATATTTGATCGCCAGCCTCGACCAGTCGCTGCGCCGCATGGGGCTCGACTATGTCGACATCTTCTATTCGCACCGCATGGACCCCGACACGCCGATCGAGGAGACGATCGGCGCGCTGGTGCAGATCCACCGGCAGGGCAAGGCGCTCTATGTCGGGATTTCGAGCTACACGCCCGAGGCGACGCGGCGCGCGGCGGAAATATTGCGTGCCGAGGGCGTGCCGCTGCTGATCCACCAGCCCGATTATTCGATGCTGAGCCGCTGGATCGAGGACGGTCTGCTCGACGCGCTGGACGGGGCAGGGGCGGGGTGCATCGCCTTTTCGCCGCTGGCGCAGGGGCTGTTGGGTGGCCGCTACCTCAATGGCGTGCCGGAGGACGGGCGCGCTGCGAAGGACTTCTCGCTGCGGCGCGAGCGGGTGACGGATGCGCTCGTGGAGCGGCTGCGGGGTTTGAACGCGATTGCGGCGGCGCGCGGCCAGACGCTCGCGCAGATGGCGATCGCCTGGGTGCTGCGCGACCCGCGCGTCACCTCTGCGCTGATCGGGGCGCGGACGGTGGAGCAGCTCGACAATTCGCTGGACGCGGTGAAGGTGCTGGACTTCAGCGCGGAAGAACTCGCCGCGATCGACCGTTTCGCGGCGCAGCCGGGGGAGCGGCTCTAACCTCCAGCGCTATTTCCGCTGTGCCGGCATCGCGCGTCCGCCCTGGTGCAGGATCAGGCCGGTGACCTTGCCGCTGGCGTCGCGGGTGAATTCGACCTGGGCGTCGACGACCTTGAGGAAGAAGCGGTCCTTGCTCTCGGCGAACAGCTCAAACTCCTGCTGGCCGGTCGCCTGGGTCATCAGCTTGCCGTCCTTGATACGCATGGTGAGCGCGAAGGTCGGGGCGAGTTCGTACACGCCGGCATATTCGGCGAGCTGATCGGGCGCGACGGTCGCGGCCTTGCGTTCGCTGGGCAGGGTCACGGTGCCGCCGCGGGCGAGGGTGAGCAGCGATTTGGACAGCTTGCCCGGCGCGGGGCCGTTGAGGTTGCCGAGCACTACCACGGTGATCTTGCGGTCGGGGTCATAGGCGAGCGAGGTGTTGAACCCCTCGATCCCGCCGCCATGTTCGATCGTTGTCACGCCGCCCGCACTCTGGACGCCGATGCCGAGGGCATAGCCGTCCTTGTACGGCGTGCGAAAGGCGGTGAGCGAGGCGGGCTTGAGCAGCTTGCCGCCATAGAGGCCGCGCTGCCATTTCAGTAGGTCGCGGGTGGTGGAGTAGAGTGCGCCGGCCCCTTGCGGAATGGTCATGCTGATATAATCGGCGTTGACCAGACCCTCCTTGGTCGGGGCATAGCCCGAGGCGCGACGCGGGAGGATCGTGGCAGCACTGTCATAGCCGGTGTCGGCCATGCCGAGCGGCTTGAACAGATGCTCCGCGACGAAGGCGGCATAGCTCTGGCCGCTCAGCTTCTCGACGATCGCGCTGAGCAGGACATAGCCCGAGTTGGAATAGGCGAACTTCTCGCCCGGCGCGAACTCCAGCGGCTTGTCGCGGAAGCGCGCGATCAGGCTGGCATGGGTCGCGGGCAGGGTCTTGGTTGCGCCGTAATCGGGGAAGTTGGTGAAGTTCGGAATCCCCGCACTGTGGGTCAGCAGGTGGCGGACGGTTACCTTGTCCCATGCCGCAGGGGCGTCGGGCAGGTAGGTCTTGACCGGCGCATCCAGCGTCAGCTTGCCGCGGTCCTGCAGCAACAGGATAGCGACGGCGGTGAACTGTTTGGTGACCGAGCCGAGCCGGAACTTGGTCGCGCCGTCATTGGGGATGTTCCATTCGAGATTGGCGGAGCCATAGCCCTTGTCCAGCAGCACCACGTCATCGCGCGCGACCAGTACGGCACCCATGAATTCGCCCGTGTCGGCGTCGGCGCGGACCACTGCATCCATGCGCGCGGGATCCTGGGCGAGCGCGGGCAGGGGGGTGAGCGCAATTGCGGCAAGTGCGATGGTGGCATAGCGACGCATGGACGATTCTCCCCCTGTGTATTACTCAACTATAGCAGTGGGGCAGGAGAAGGCAATTGCCCGCGTGCGATCAGCCCGAGCGCTGCATCGGGTTGTGCCGCCGCCCGGCGGGGCGGTGCCACACGGCGCGGTCGCGCCCGCCGCGTTTTGCCTCGGCAAGCGCTTCCTCGGCCCGCAATAGCAGCGAGTCGAACCGGTCGCCGGCAGTAGCGCCGGTCACACCGGCGCTGACGGTCACGCGGACCATCTCGCCGTAACGGCCGGGCGTTTCGAGGCCGTAGAGACCGGTGCGGACGCGTTCGGCGACGTTCATCGCCTCGGCCTGGCTGTCCGCGCGGACGAACGCGGCAAACTCCGCGCCGCCGATCCGTCCGCACAGATCGCCCTCGCGCAGCAGCGCGGCGATGCCGTTGGCGATGTTGATCAGCGCGCGGTCGCCAGCCTCCTCGCCATGCTCGACATTGACGCGCTGGAGATGATCGATGTCGAAGGCGAGCAGGTAATGGCTCTCGCCGCCCAGCACGGCGAGCCGGGCGTCGATCTCGCTCGCCAGATGGCGGCGGCTGGGAATGCCGGTCAACGGGTCACGCGTCGCGATCAGCTTGAGCTGAAGATTGGCGCGGCGGAGCGCCTTGGTCCGGTCGGCCACCTTGCGCTCGAGCTCGCTCTGCGCCGATCCGATCCGCTCGGCCATCACGTCGAAGTCTTGCGTCAGCTGCGCCACTTCGTCGCGCCGGGCGACGCGATCGACATCGACGAAGCGGGCGCTGGGCACGCGGCGGGTAAGGGCGCGGGCGCGCTCGATCAGGCGGGCGAGCGGGGCACCAACGCGGCGGCGCAGCAGCCAGGTGATTGCGAGCGCTTGAAGCACCAGACAGACCGCCGCGGTAAGCGCGATGCGCAGGATCAGGCGGTTGGATTCGGCCTGCATCACCGCCGGATCCTGCACCACCAGTGCATACCAGCCCGGCGTATCGATCCGCCGCATCGCAACAAAGCTGTCGAATGCTTCGCCTAGATAATTGCCATCGCGATGCTGCTGCACGAACGCCCAGAGCGCCGCCAACTGCGGGTCGCGCGTCGTCGTCAGATCGAGCATCGATTCGGGGCCGGACCGCTTCTGACGGGTATAGCTGGGGTGATGGATCAGCCGACCCTCACGCGAGATCAGGATCACTCCGGTTCCCGGTACATCGTTCAGGTCATGCGTCGGCATGAGGTCGTCGAGCGGGACGCTCGTCCCCCAGCTGCCAACGTGCCGGCCGTCGATATCGACCGGCGTCATGCAGCCGGTTGTCCAGGTGCCGCCCGTGCGATCGTACAGGATGTGGCGCAGCGCCGTGCAGCGCATGGTGCGCGCCGGATTGGCGGCACGGGTGGTGATCGTCGCAAATTCCTGTTGCTGGAAACCGAAACTGCTCGGCACGTCCTTGCGGTAGAAGCGCAGCCGGTCCGGCCGGTCGGGGGCGAAGATTACGAGCGCATTTTCGGGAGTGAAGTAATAGAGGCTCTCGAGCTCGGGACTGACGCCCTCGCCCAGACGGCTGACGACCCCGGTCGCAGCCATCAGACGGCGGCGTTCGTCTGCTTCGGGTTCTTGCGGGATAAAGCCGCCAAGCGTGCGGATATGGCCGAACGGCGTGCTGGCGCCGGTATAGAGCCCATCGGCGCTGCGGCGACCGCCACGTGGATCGACTGGAAACAACGTGTCGAACGCTGCGGGATCGTCGAGCCGGGGATTGGCGGACAGCTCGGCCCGCAACAGGTCGCTGGCGCGATTATGGGTCGCGCGGATGCGGGCAAAGCGCGCCTCCTGTTGCTGCGCTACCTCGCGGGCATAATGGTCGAGCGTGGCGAGCCCGCTGTCGCGCGTGCGGCGGGCGCTGTCGTGATAGGATACGATGCCGGCCAGGACGAAGATCAGCCCGATCAGCGCGGAAAGCGTGATTGCCGTCCGTGTCGAGATCGACATGTCGCGTAGAAATGCAGATGGGCGTGCGAACATCGCTCCGCATTAGCGGTGGCGGGTTAAACTGCAGCTAATGGGCGCAGCGCGACATCGTTTCTACCAACAGAAGCGGGCGTCGGCACCATTTTCCTTGCGCCCGGCGATAAGCTTGGCGCGGTTTTCCGCGTCGGTAAGATAGGCCGTTTCCTTGGCCATATCCTCGCGCAATCGCCCCAGCGCCGCGTCGAGCAAGGCCTGGCGGTCCTCGCCCTTGGCAGGGCGGGCGGTGTCGAAGATCAGCGCATAAGGGTTGGCGGCGACCCAGTCATAGGCCCTGCGACGCAGCGCCTGTTGATTGTCGATGTTGCAGAAAGCGTAGCCGTTGATCGTCGGCCCGGCCAGCTGGACGAACGCCCCCATCGCCGCGCGCGCCTCTCCGCCTGCAGCGAACATGCCGGGGCTGTCATAGCCGCTGAGCACGCCAGCCATCGCCATGAACCGGTCCTTGGCGACGTAGAACCAGAATACCGACTCATCGCGCGCGCCGACATCGTAGAGGCGCGCCGCCAGCACCATCATTGCCAGCGGGCTGACCTCGGCCGGATTGGCGCGGACGCGCTCCTGCGCGGTCAGCACATCCTCCGCGCGGTCGGATCGGAGCAGGGGGTCGAGATCGGGATCGACCCGAACCACCCGCTTCGATGCCTTGGCCGCGCTGGAGTAGAGCGGGGTGACGTAGAGATCGACGCTGCGCACCGGCTTGTCGTCGGACATGGCCATCAGGGCCAGCGCCAGTGCGATCATGTCGTCCCCCTCTGTCGCGATCAGATGTGGATCGGCTTGCCGGTGACCGCCATCGCCGCTTCCTTGATCGCCTCGCTGTGCGTCGGATGGGCGTGGCAGGTATAGGCGATGTCTTCGCTGGTCGCGCCGAATTCCATCGCCTGCGTCGCCTGGGCGATCATCGTGCCGGCGAGGCTGGTGATGATCCACACGCCGAGCACGCGATCGGTCTTGGCATCCGAAATGACCTTCACGAAGCCGTCGGGTTCGTGATTGGTCTTGGCGCGGCTGTTGCCGGCCATCGGGAACTTGCCGACCTTGATCTCGCCCTTTTCCTTGGCGGCTTCCTCGGTCAGACCGACGCCGGCGATTTCGGGCATGGTGTAGACGACCGACGGGATCAGGTCGTGGTTCACGATTCCGGTGAGGCCAGCGATATTCTCCGCGACCGCAATCCCCTCATCCTCGGCCTTGTGCGCGAGCATCGGGCCGGGGACGACGTCGCCGATCGCCCATATGCCGTCGACCGCGGTTTCGAACTCGTGACCGACCTCGATCTGACCGCGCGCGTTGACGGTGAGGCCGGCGGCCTCGAGGTTGAGGCCTTCGGTGTTGGGACGGCGGCCGATCGCGACGAGGACGTTGTCCGCCTCGATCGTCTCTGCATCGCCGCCCTTGGCCGGTTCGACGGTGATCGTCGCCTTGCCGCCGTTGACCGCGACGCCGGTCACCTTGGTCCCGGTCTTGAACTCGATGCCCTGCTTCTTGAACAGCTTCTGCGCTTCCTTGCGCACGTCGCCGTCGAAGCCGGGGAGGATCTGGTCGAGATATTCGACCACGGTCACCTTCGCACCGACGCGGCGCCACACGCTGCCCAGCTCAAGGCCGATCACGCCGCCGCCGATGACGACGAGATGCTCGGGCACCTTGGCCAGTTCGAGCGCACCGGTCGAGTCAACCACGACCTGCTGGTCGACGGTGACGCCGGGCAGCGGGGTGACGCTCGAGCCCGTGGCGATGACGATGTTCTTGGCGCGGACGGTGCGGTCGCCGACCTGGACCGAATCCTTGCCGGTGAACGCCGCATAGCCCTTGAGCCATTCGACCTTGTTCTTCTTGAACAGATATTCGATGCCGCCGGTCAGGCCCTTGACCGCGTCCTTGCGCTGCGCGTGCATCGCGTCGAGGTCGAGCTCGACGCTGCCGAGCTTCACACCGAGTTTGGCGAGCGCGCCGCTGGCGGCTTCGTTGTACAGCTCGGACGCGTGCAGCAGCGCCTTGGACGGGATGCAGCCGACATTGAGGCAGGTGCCGCCCAGCGTCTCACGCCCCTCGGCGCACGCGGTCTTGAGCCCGAGCTGTGCCGCGCGGATCGCCGCGACATAGCCGCCGGGTCCGGCACCGATCACGAGGACGTCGAAGTCGTATTCAGCCATTGTTTCTGCCTTCAATCCTAGCTGAGTATGCCGATGAGATAATCACCGGCATCCGCAGCGGCGCGAGAGACTGCCCGTAACTTGGGAACCCCTTGCATCACATAGGGCAACGCAGCGTCGCCCTCTTCCTCGAACATATCGCTTAGATAGACATGCTCCGTTGCCATCGCCACGGGGTCATATCGTTTCGCGATTTCCGCATCCGACAGCACCTCAAGTTCGGCGGCGAACCGCCGCACTTGCGAGGGCTCAATGAGCCAGTAGCCGCCCAGACCAAGGTCGTCGGTGCCGATCAGATTCTCGTCGCCTGTCTCCAGCACGCTAAGAGGGTGGTCGGAATGCCCGGAGTGGCCGGTGAGCATGAAATGCAAAGCATGCCATGCCTTTTCGCAATCAAACAGACCATCCTTCGGCCCATCGAACATGACCGATTCCAACTGTAACGAGCCGGTCGCCAGCGCGGACACCTGTTCAGGCGTCGCGCGACGCAGATAGACGACCATGCTCATCGCGCGCTTCCTTACAGGTCGATCAGCAGGCGGGTCGGATCCTCGATCGCGTTCTTGAGCGCGACGAGGAAGGTCACCGCCTCACGCCCGTCGATCAGGCGGTGGTCGTAGCTGAGCGCGAGATACATCATCGGGCGGATGACGATCTGGCCATCGCGGACGACCGGGCGATCCTCGATGCGGTGGAGGCCGAGCACTGCCGACTGCGGCGGGTTGATGATCGGGGTCGACATCAGCGAGCCGAACACGCCGCCGTTGGAGATGGTGAAGGTGCCGCCCTTCATCTCTTCCATCTTGAGCGTGCCGTCCTTGGCGCGCTTGCCGAAGTCGCCGATCGTCTTTTCGACCTGCGCGACGCTCATCTGGTCGGCGTCGCGGATCACCGGAACGACCAGGCCCTGCGGCGCGCTGACCGCGACCGAGATGTCGGCATAGTCGTGATAGACGATCTCATCGCCGTCGATCTGCGCGTTGACGGCGGGGATGTCCTTGAGCGCCATGCACGCGGCCTTCACGAAGAAGCCCATGAAGCCGAGGCGGACGCCGTGCTTCTTTTCGAACAGATCCTTGTACTTGGTGCGCGCTTCGATGACGGCGGTCATGTCGACGTCGTTGAAGGTGGTGAGCAGCGCGGCAGTGTTCTGCGCGTCCTTGAGGCGGCGGGCGACGGTCTGGCGCAGGCGGGTCATCCGCACGCGCTCTTCCTTGCGGCCGCCGGTTGCGGCCGGGGCGGCGCTGGTCGCAGCCGCGGCAGGGGCCGCAGCCGGGGCGGCGGCGGGCTTGGACGAGGCGGCGGCGATCACGTCTTCTTTGGTGATGCGGCCGTCGCGGCCGGTGCCGGTGACCGTCGCGGGATCGACGCCATGCTCCAGCACCGCGCGGCGCACCGCGGGGGAGAGGGCGGCGGCGGCTTCGCCGGCGGGCTCGGCGGGAGCCTGCTGCGCGGCGGTGGCGGGAGCTGGGGCCGGGGTCGCAGCGGCGGGCGATGCTCCGGCGCCCGAGCCGGCCTCGATCGTGCCGATCAGCGCGCCGACATTGACGGTGTCGCCGACGGCGACGGCGTGCGCGCCCATCACGCCCGCGACGGGCGCGGGGACTTCGACCGAGACCTTGTCGGTCTCGAGGCTGGCGACGGGCTCGTCAGCCGCGACGGGCTCGCCCGGCTGCTTGAGCCATTCGCCCAGCGTCGCTTCGGTGATCGATTCGCCCAGCACGGGGACGAGGATTTCGGTGGCCATCTCGTTGGGTCCTTCCTGGGGATCAGGCGCCCGCCTTGCCGGCGGTCTTGGGGTCTTCGGTGGTGCGTGCGCGGCGGATTTCCTCCCGCACATTGTGGCCGAGCGCGTCGGCGATCAGCGCGCCCTGTTCGGCCTGGTGGCGCTTCATCAGGCCGGTGGCGGGCGATGCCGCCGCTGCGCGACCGGCATAGCGCGGACGCTGCGGCTTGATGCCCGCTTCGACCATGCAAGCCTCGATATAGGGCTCGACGAAGAACCAGTAGCCATTGTTGCGCGGCTCTTCCTGCGCCCACACCACTTCCTCGACATTGGTCATGCGCGCCAAGCGCGCGACCAATGGATCGCCGGGGAAGGGGTAGAGCTGTTCGATGCGGATGATCGCGGTGTTCGTGTCACCCGCGGCATCGCGTGCCTCGATCAGGTCATAGGCGACCTTGCCGGTGCACAGCACGACGCGCTTCACATCCTTGTCCGCCGGAGCCGAGGGGTCCGACAGGATGCGCATGAAGTGCGTGTCGCCGAGGAACTGGTCGGCAGTCGACACCGCCAGCTTGTGGCGGAGCAGCGACTTGGGCGTCATGATGACCAGCGGCTTGCGGAAGGTGCGGTGCATCTGGCGGCGCAGCAGGTGGAAATAGTTCGCCGGGGTGGTGACGTTCGCGACCTGCATATTGTCGCCCGCGCACAACTGAAGGAAGCGCTCGGGACGTGCCGAGCTGTGCTCGGGGCCCTGGCCTTCATAGCCGTGCGGAAGCAGCATCACCAGGCCGTTGGCGCGCAGCCACTTGGACTCGCCCGACGCGATGAACTGGTCGATCATGATCTGTGCGCCGTTGACGAAGTCGCCGAACTGCGCCTCCCACAGCACCAGGCTCTTGGGGTCGGCGAGGGCGTAGCCATATTCGAAGCCGAGCACGCCATATTCGGAGAGCGGGCTGTCGAGCACCTCGAACCGGCCGTGCGGGATGGTGCTGAGCGGCACATACTTGCGCTCGTCGGTCTGGTCGACCCAGACGGCGTGACGCTGGCTGAACGTGCCGCGGCCCGAATCCTGGCCCGACAGGCGCACGCCATAGCCTTCCGACAGCAGCGAGCCGAAGGCGAGTGCCTCACCGGTCGCCCAGTCGAAATTCTCGCCCGACTTGAACATGTTCGCCTTGGCGTCCAGCACGCGCAGCAGCGTCTTGTGCGGGGTCAGCCCGTCGGGAACGCTGGTCAGCGTGCGGCCGAGGCTGTCGAACAGCTTGCGGTCGATGCCGGTCTCGACGTTGCGGCGTGCATTCTCGGCATCGACCGGGGCGGAGAGGCCGGTCCAGCGGCCGCCGAACCAGTCGGCCTTGTTCGCCTTGTAGGTCGCGCCGGCGCTGAACTCTTCCTCGAGATGCGCGGTAAAGTCGGCGATATGCTTGGCCGCGAAGCCGCCATCGATCACGCCCTCTGCCTCCAGCCGCTTGGCATAGAGGTCGGCGACGCCGGGATGGCCCTTGATCTTGGCGTACATCAGCGGCTGGGTGAAGGACGGCTCGTCGCCTTCGTTATGGCCGAAGCGGCGATAGCACCACATGTCGATCACGACGTCGCGCTTGAACTTCTGACGATATTCGATCGCCATCTTGCACGCGAAGGTCACCGCCTCGGGATCGTCGCCATTGACGTGGAAGATCGGCGCCATCACGCCCTTCGCCACGTCCGACGGATAGGGCGAGGAGCGCGCGAATTGCGGGCTCGTCGTGAAGCCGATCTGGTTGTTGATGATGAAGTGGATGCAACCGCCGGTGTTGTAGCCGCGGATCCCCGAGAAGCCGAGGCACTCCCACACGATCCCCTGACCCGCGAACGCCGCGTCGCCGTGCAGCAGCACGGGGAGGACCTGCTCGTGGTTCTCAAGGTCGTTGCGGTTGGTCTGCTGCGCACGGACCTTGCCGAGCACGACCGGGTCGACCGCTTCGAGGTGCGAGGGGTTGGCGACCAGCGACATATGGACGCTGATCCCGTCAAACTCGCGGTCTGTGCTGGTGCCGAGGTGATATTTCACGTCGCCCGAACCGCCGATATCGTCGGGGTTGGCCGAACCGCCGGCGAATTCGTGGAAGATCACGCGATAGGGCTTGGCCATCACATTGGCGAGCATGTTGAGGCGGCCGCGATGCGCCATGCCGTACACGATCTCGCGCACGCCGTACTGGCCGCCATATTTGATGATCGCTTCCATCGCGGGAATCATCGATTCACCGCCGTCGAGGCCGAAGCGCTTGGTGCCGACATATTTCTTGCCGAGGAACTTTTCCCACTGCTCGGCTTCGATCACCTTGGACAGGATCGCCTTCTTGCCGTTGGGCGAGAATTCGATCGCCTTGTCCTGTCCCTCGATCCGCTCCTGCAGGAAACGGCGCTCCTCGACATCGGCGATGTGCATATATTCGAGGCCGACATTGCCGCAGTAATTGCGGCGCAGGATCGCGACCAGCTCACGGATCGTCGCCTTTTCCAGGCCAAGCGTGCCGCCGAGATAGATCGGGCGGTCCATGTCGGCGTCGGTGAAGCCGTGATATTCCGGCGTCAGATCGGCCGGCAGTTCCTGCTTGGCGAGGCCGAGCGGGTCGAGATTGGCGGCGAGATGCCCGCGCACGCGATAGGTGCGGATCAGCAGCATCGCGCGGATCGAATCGTTCGCGGCGCGCGCGATGTCGGCGCTCGATGCAGCCGGGGCGGGGGCCGCTGCCGGAGCCGGGGCGCCACCGCGCGCAGGCTTGGGCGCGGGCTCCATCTGGGTCGGGTCGAGCGCCGCGGTCAGCGCGTCGGTGTCCTTGAGCGGCCAGCGCGGATTGGCCCAGCTCGGGCCGGTCGCGGTGCTTTCCAGCCCCTCGAACCACTGCCGCCAGCCGGCCTCGACCGAGGCGGGGTCCACCTTGAACTTCGCATACATCGTCTCGACGAAAGCGGGGCTCACGCCACCTGCGATCTCCGCGAAATCCAACCCATCAACGCCCATCATCTTTGTCCTCTATTCCCTCTCCCCTTGTGGGAGAGGGAGGGGCCGTCGCGTCAGCGACGGGAGGGTGAGGGGGCTGGTATAGCCGTCGTCCCCCTCATCCAACTCCGCCTAGGCAACAAGTTGCCAAGGCTTCGTATCCTTCTCCCACGAGGGGAGAAGGAAGATCGTCAGCCCTTCAACGCCTCGAGCAGCGTTTCGCCGAGCAGGCTGGGCGACTGCGACACGCGGATGCCCGCTGCCTCCATCGCCGCGATCTTGCTTTCGGCGTCGCCCTTCCCGCCCGACACGATCGCGCCGGCATGGCCCATGCGACGGCCCGGAGGTGCGGTGCGGCCCGCGATGAAGCCGGCCATCGGCTTCTTGCGACCACGCTTGGCTTCGTCGATCAGGAACTGCGCGGCCTGCTCTTCGGCGTCGCCGCCGATTTCGCCGATCATGATGATCGATTCGGTCGCGTCGTCGGCCAGGAACAGCTCGAGCACGTCGATGAAGTTGGTGCCGTTGACCGGGTCGCCGCCGATGCCGACTGCGGTGGTCTGGCCCAGGCCGGCATTGGTCGTCTGGAACACCGCCTCATAGGTCAGCGTGCCCGAGCGCGAGACGACGCCGACGCTGCCCTTCGAGAAGATGTTGCCCGGCATGATGCCGATCTTGCACTCGCCCGGGGTCAGCAGGCCGGGGCAGTTCGGGCCGATCAGGCGCGACTTGCTGCCCGACAGCGACCGCTTCACCTTGACCATGTCGAGCACCGGAATGCCTTCGGTGATGCACACGATCAGCGGGATTTCGGCGTCGATCGCCTCAAGGATCGAGTCCGCGGCGAAGGGCGGCGGAACGTAGATGACCGATGCGTCGGCGCCGGTCTTGCTCTTCGCTTCGGCGACGGTGTCGAACACCGGCAGGCCGATATGCGTGGTGCCGCCCTTGCCCGGGGTCACGCCGCCGACCATCTGGGTGCCGTATGCCAGCGCCTGCTGGGTGTGGAAGGTGCCGGTCTCACCGGTCATCCCTTGGGTAATGACCTTGGTATTCCGGTCGATGAGAATGGACATTCAGAACCCTCCGATAGATTGCGAGACCAGGACCAGGCCCTGGATGCCGTAAGACGAGCCCAGCGGGTGACCGCGCGGGACATAGGTAATTTCGAGCGTGACGCCAGTCTGCCACGGTTCCCACAGGCGCTTGGTCGCAGTGCCGTTGGCCTGAACGCCGGTCGGTGCAGAGCCGACCCAGCCATCGATCACTTCGCGCGGCGGTGCGGCAGGGGCGTCGAGGTCGTAGGCGCGGCAGCCATTGCCCCAATAGCCTTCCTTCGCAACGAAGCGGCTGGTTACGAGCCAGACGGTGCGGCCGTCGAAGCTGTGGCGGAAGATCTGGCCCGACTGGGTGCCATCGGGCTCCTCGGCCTGCACCGCTGCGCGACCCTTGGCGGTGATGCTGGCGATGCGCGGATCGGCATCGGCCTCCATGACCTCGATCCAGCCTGCAGCCTTGGCGGCGTGGGCCACCGTGTCGAACGCCGACTTGCCGTCCGCGCTCTTGAGGTTGAAGCACGCCGCTTTGAACGCCGCAAACAGCGGCGATGGCGCAGGGGCGGGAGCCGCCTGCGCCATTCCGAATGCTGCGATGAGGGCGGCTGCCGACATCAGGCCAGCGAGCTGTCGATGGCCTTACACGCGACCAGCAGTTCCTTGACCGCGTCGACCGAGACCTGGAGGTTGGCCTTGGCTTCGTCGTCCAGCTCGATTTCGACGATCTGCTCGACGCCGTTCGCGCCGATGATCACCGGAACGCCGACATAAAGGTCATCGACGCCGTACTGGCCGGTCAGGTGCGCGGCGCAGGGGAGCAGGCGCTTCTGGTCGTAGAGATAGGCTTCGGCCATCGCGATGCCGCTGGTGGCGGGGGCGTAGAAGGCCGAGCCGGTCTTGAGCAGGCCGACGATCTCGCCGCCGCCCGAACGGGTGCGCTGGACGATCGCGTCGATGCGCTCCTGCGTGGTGCGGCCCATCTTGATGAGGTCGGGGACGGGAATGCCCGCGACGGTCGAATACTGGACAACCGGGACCATCGTGTCGCCATGGCCGCCGAGCACGAAGCTGTTCACTTCCTTGACCGACACCTTGAACTCGTCGGCGAGGAAGTGGCTGAAGCGCGCCGAGTCGAGCACGCCGGCCATGCCGACGACCTTGCTGTGCGGCAGGCCGGAGAATTCGCGCAGCGCCCACACCATCGCGTCGAGCGGGTTGGTGATGCAGATGACGAAGGCGTCGGGGGCGTTGGCGGCGATGCCCTCGCCAACGGCCTTCATGACCTTGAGGTTGATGCCGAGCAGGTCGTCGCGGCTCATGCCCGGCTTGCGGGCCACGCCGGCGGTGACGATGATGACGTCTGCACCCGCAATGTCGGCATAGTCGTTGCTGCCGGTGATGGTGGCGTCGAAGCCTTCGACCGGGCCGCACTGCGACAGGTCGAGCGCCTTGCCCTGCGGAACGCCCTCAACCACGTCGAACAGGACGATGTCGCCCAGTCCCTTGAGTGCAGCGAGATGGGCAAGCGTGCCGCCGATATTGCCGGCGCCGATAAGGGCGATCTTCTTGCGGGCCAAATGAGCCTCCCTGAACATGCGTTGGGCGGCCGGTCCTACTTATTGGCCGCAGGGACGGGGGCGCCTTAGGCCCTTTATAGAGACGGGGCAACCGACGAATTGCGCCGTGTCAAGAAATCTTTGCTCGTGCGAATTAGTTGCAATAAGGCGCTATCAGCGCACCTCGATCAGTCGCGCGGCCACCGCTTCGGCGACCTTGATCCCGTCGATCGCGGCGGAGAGGATGCCGCCGGCATAGCCCGCGCCTTCGCCCGCCGGGAACAGGCCGGGGGTATTGAGGCTCTGGAAATCGCCGCCGCGGGTGATGCGGACGGGGCTGGAGGTGCGGGTTTCCACGCCGGTCATGATCGCGTCGGGGTGCGCGTAGTTGGCGATGCGGCGGCCGAACACGGGCAGCGCCTCGCGGAACGCCTCGATCACGAAGGGGGGCAGGCAGGCGGACAGGTCGGTCGGGGTGACGCCGGGCTTGTAGCTCGGCACCACCTCTCCGATCGCGGTCGAGGCGCGGCCGGCGAGCAGGTCGCCGACGCGCTGGACCGGGGCGTTGTAGTTGGAGCCGCCGGCGATGAACGCCAGATCCTCGAACTGCCGCTGCAGCGCGATGCCCGCGAGCGGACCGTCGGGATAATCGCGTGCCGGATCGATCGCGACGACCAGGCCCGAATTGGCGTTGAACTCGGCGCGGCTATACTGGCTCATACCGTTGGTGACGACGCGGCCCTCTTCGCTGGTCGCGGCGACGACGCGCCCGCCGGGGCACATGCAGAAGCTGTAGACGCTGCGCCCGTTCGATGCGTGGTGCACCACTGAATAGGCGGCGGGGCCGAGATCGGGGTGACGCGCGCAATTGCCGAAGCGGGCGGTGTCGATCCATGCTTGGGGATGTTCGATCCGCACGCCGATCGCGAACGGCTTCGCCTCGACATGCACGCCGCGACGGTGGAGCATTTCAAAGGTCGGCCGCGCGCTGTGCCCCACCGCAAGCACAACCATGTCGGTTTCGAGGTAACTGCCGTCGTGAAGATGCAGGCCGCGCAGATTGCGGTTGGCGTCGAGGTCGATATCGTCGACGCGCGTCTCCCAGCGATATTCGCCACCCAGCTCCTCGATCGCCGCGCGCATGCTTTCGACCATGGTGACGAGGCGAAAGGTGCCAATATGCGGGTGCGCTTCCCAGAGAATATCGTCGGGCGCGCCGGCTTTGACGAACTCCTCCAGCACCTTGCGGCCGAGGAAGCGGGGGTCCTTGACCCGGCAATAGAGCTTGCCGTCGGAAAAGGTGCCCGCGCCCCCTTCGCCGAACTGGACATTGCTGTCGGGGTTGAGTTCGCTGCGCCGCCACAGGCCCCAGGTGTCCTTGGTCCGCTGGCGCACCACCTTGCCGCGCTCGAGGATGATCGGTCGGAAGCCCATTTGCGCGAGGATGAGGCCGGCGAAGATGCCACACGGCCCTGCGCCGACGACGACGGGGCGCTTGCCCGACCAGCCGGCCGGTGCCGTGACCGGCGGGCGATAGACCATGTCGGGGGTGGGGCGGACGTCCTTGTCGCCCGGGAAGCGCGCGAGCACCGCGGCCTCGTCGGCCAGGTCGAGGTCGAAGGTGTAGACCAGCTGGATCGCATTGCGGCGGCGCGCGTCATTGCCGCGCTTGAACAGCGTCCAGCTCTTGAGATCGTCCCGCGCGATGCCGAGGCGGTCGCAGATGGCGGCGGGAATCGCCTCGGGTGCGTGGTTGAGGGGGAGGTTGAGGCCGGAGAGACGGAGCATGTGGGGGCTTTAGGCCCAACTGCGGCGCAATCCAAATCCTCCCCTGAGCAAGCTCAGGGAAGGATTTTGGGTGCTTGCCGCCCCCTTCATTCCCGTTAAACCTTTGCCCCAAAGGGATTGGGGGATTCTGGACATGGCGACAACCGCGGACGAGGCGCTGGCGCAGCGCGAGCCGAGCAGGGCGGAGATGCGGCAGGTGGTGACCGCGTCGTCGCTGGGCACCGTGTTCGAATGGTATGACTTCTTCATCTACGGCACGCTCGCCGCGTCAGGGATCATCGGGCGGACCTTTTTCGCGACCGGCAATCCGGTGCTGGAGGCGCTGTACGCCTGGGCGGGGTTTGCGGTCGGGTTCGGGTTCCGGCCGCTCGGCGCAGTGCTGTTCGGCTATCTGGGCGACAAGCTGGGGCGTAAATACACGTTCCTCGTCACCATCACGCTGATGGGCGTTGCGACGGCGGGCGTGGGGCTGGTGCCGTCCTATGCCAGTATCGGCGTGGCTGCGCCGATGATCGTGATCGGCCTGCGCATCCTGCAGGGCCTGGCGCTGGGCGGCGAATATGGCGGGGCGGCGATCTATGTCGCAGAGCATTCGCCGCCGGGGCGGGCCGGCTATCACACCAGCTTTATCCAGGCGAGCGTGTCGGCGGGGTTTATCCTGAGCCTGGCGGTCGTCCTGATCACGCGGTTCGGCATGTCGGCGGCAACGTTCGACGATTGGGGCTGGCGGCTGCCCTTCATCTTCTCGATCGCGCTGCTCGCCATTTCGCTGTGGATGCGGGTGAAGCTCAATGAAAGCCCGGTGTTCAAGGCGATGAAGGCGTCGGGTGAGATTGCGCGCAATCCGCTCAAGGAGAGCTTTACCTACCCGGGCAACTGGCGGCGGCTGATGGTCGCGTTGTTCGGCATTGCGGCCGGGCTGACGGTGATCTGGTACACCGCGACCTTCTCGGTCCTGTCGTTCCTGCAGGGGCCGATGCGGGTCGAGCCGGTGGTCGCGCAATTGCTCGCCGCCGGGGGCGCGGCGGCGGGGCTGTTCTGGTTCATCCTGTTCGGCAAGCTCTCCGACAAGATCGGTCGGAAGAAGCCGATCATCATCGGCTATGGCTTTACCCTGTTGCTGCTGTTCCCGTTATTCTGGGCGATGGGGCATGCCGCCAATCCGGGGCTGGCCGAGGCGGCCAAGCGATCGCCGGTGGTCGTGTCCGGCCCCGATTGCGCCTATGACCCGTTCGCCGCCCAGCAATCGACGACCTGCGGCCAGTTGATGGATTACCTGTCGAAAAAGGGCATCCCCTATACCCAGGCGGAGACCCCATCGGCGTCGGTCGCGATCGGCAGTGTTCCGGTCGTGTCCAATACCTCGGTCGACATCGACAAGGCGCTGGCCGAGTCGGGCTATTCGCTGGCGAAGGTGACGCCGGGCGCGGTCGATCTGGTGCTGATCCTGATCGCGATCGTCGCGCTGGCGGCGCTGTCGGGGGCGACCTATGGACCGGTCGCGGCGCTGCTGACCGAGCTGTTCCCGCCGCGCATCCGCTATAGCTCGATGTCGATCCCCTATCATATCGGCACGGGCTATTTCGGCGGATTCCTGCCGCTGATCAGCCAGTACATGGTCGCCAAGAGCGGCGATCCCTATGCTGGCCTCTGGTACACCTGGGCCGTGGTGGCGATGGCGTTACTGGTGACGTTGTTTTTCCTCAGGGAACGCGATCTGGTTCAGGAGTGATTGCGGTGCGCGCGCGCGATGCCTAACCGGGCGGGATGATCGCTTCTCCGCTTCGCCTGCGTCTCGACCGCGACGCGCTGGTCGCCAATTGGCGCATGCTTGCCGCGTTGAGCGGGCGCGCGGCGTGCGGGGCGGCGGTGAAGGCCAATGGCTATGGACTGGGCGCGCGCGAAGTCGTGCGGCATCTGGCAGAGGCGGGGTGCCGCGATTTCTTCGTCGCGACCTGGAGCGAGGCGCTGGCGCTGGTCGATGCGGGCGTGGCGGTGTCGGTGCTGCATGGCGTGCGCGAGGAGGACATGGCGGTCGCATTGACCGCGACGCATGCCCGGCCGGTGCTGAACAGCGTGCAGCAGCTGCGGCGCTGGCGCGATGCGGGCGGCGGGGCGTGCGACGTGATGGTCGATACCGGCATGAACCGCCTCGGCATCCGGCCCGAGGATGTTGCGGCGGGGCTGCTCGATGGGCTGCAGGTCGAGACGGCGGACACGATTACCTGGGTGCTGACCAGCTATATCGTCGCATCGGCCATCGCGATCCCGATCACCGGCTGGGTGTCGGACCGGATCGGGTCGCGCAACCTGTTCCTGATCTCGATCGTCGGGTTCATCGCCGCCTCCGCCCTGTGCGGCGCGGCGCAGAGCCTGGAGCAGATGGTGTTGTTCCGCATCCTTCAGGGGATCGCGGCGGCGTTCATGAACCCGCTCAGCCAGACCGTGATGCTCGACATCAACGCGCCCAAGGACCAGCAAAAGGCGATGGCGGTATGGGGCATGGGGATCATGATCGGCCCGATCCTGGGGCCGGTGCTCGGCGGCTGGCTGACCGAAAATTTCGACTGGCGCTGGGTCTTCTACGTCAATCTGCCGCTCGGGCTGATCTGCGTCGTCATCCTGTGGTGGCTGCTGCCCAGCCGCCCGGTGCGCAAGCGCGCATTCGACGTGTTCGGCTTCTCCCTGCTTGCGATCGGCATCGGCGCGCTGCAGCTGATGCTCGACCGGGGTCAGCATGCCGACTGGTTCTCTTCGCCCGAAATCTGGATCGAGACAATCGTCGCCGGCACTGCGATCTGGATGTTCGTCGTGCATATGGCGACGGGCAAGAACCCGATGTTCGAACGCAGCCTGTGGCGCAACCGCAACCTCGTCACCGCGCTCGCCTTCATGCAGGTCGTGGGCGTCGTGATGATGGCGACGATGGCATTGCTCCCGCCGATGCTGCAGTCGCTTTACGGCTATCCGGTGATCGACACCGGTCTGTTGCTGATGCCGCGCGGGGTGGGCGTGCTCATCACCATGGGACTGTCGGCACGGCTGGTCGCGCGGGGCGTCGATCCACGGCTGCTGGTCGGCACCGGCTTCGCACTCGCCGCCTGGTCATTGTGGGACATGACGACCTGGACGTTGCAGATGGGATCGACGCCGTTCATCGTCTCCGGCTTCGTGCAGGGCCTCGGCATGGGCATGATCTTCATGCCGCTCAACGGCATGGCCTTTGCCACCCTCCCCGCGCATCAACGCACCGAGGCGGCGAGCCTCACCAACCTGTCGCGCAACATCGGTGCGTCGATCGGCATTTCGCTGGTCACTACGATCCTGGCGCGCAGCACGCAGGTCAGCCATGCCGATCTCGCCCCGAGCATTACCGCCGAACGCCTCCAGACGCTCGACCCCGGCCTGCTCGCCAATCTCGGCGGCCAGGCTGACGCGCTGCTGGCGATGGCCAATGCCGAAGTGACGCGGCAGGCGGCAATGATCGCCTATCTCAACGATTTCTACGCGATGATGATCCTGACCGCCGCAGCGATCCCGCTGGTCATCTTCCTCAAGCGTCCAAAGGGTCCGGTCGCGCACGATCCGGCGGCGGCGGGGCATTGACGTTCATTTTAGAAGGACGAGTTGATCTTTGAAACGGCTGTTCATGCAGTTCCGCACCAGCGCCGCGTCTGCCGTCAATATCTTGGCATCCATCGTTTCGGCCAAGGCGAGGTACAGGCAGTCATAGGGCGAATGCTCCAGTTCCATCCCGATCTCAAGCGCACGTCGCTCGAGACCGAAGGTCCTTACCAGATCAACCGTTTCCTCAACCTGCTCCAGCCCCGCCAATGCCTGCAAGGGCGTGATCTGCCCCTGCCGACTCTTCTTCCAAAGGATGCTGGTAAGTTCCAGAATCATGAATTCCGGCGCGGCAAACGGCGTCGCCAGCCATTGCATTGCCCGATCGCTGTCCACTTCAGCGGTGATCCATTTGGCCGCGACGCTCGCATCGACAAGCAGGGTCACGTTTCACGAAACCCTTCCGTATCGCGCGCTTCGCGTTGGAGAATCTCCGACGGCGTCTGCGCCACATTCGGCGTCATGGCCTGAATTTCCAGAAATCGACGGCGAATAGCAGCGATATCCCGTTCGGTGCGCGGCTTCATACGACTGAGCGCCTCGCGCAACTCAGCCTCCAGCGAACGCTGGTTGCGCTTCGCCGCTTCGCGATAAGCGGCGATCACCTCGTCATCGAGGTTGCGGATCAAGACTTGGCCCATAGGGAGATGCTATCACAACGATAGCATCTCCACAATGCAAGCTCAGCCCTTCTTCAGATGCCGCCGCCCCAGCAGTTCGGCGATCTGCACCGCGTTCAGCGCCGCGCCCTTGCGCAGATTGTCGCTGACGCACCAGAAGGCGAGGCCATTTTCGACCGTCGCATCCTCGCGCACGCGGCTGACGAAGGTGGCATAATCGCCGACGCATTCGACCGGGGTGACGTACCCGCCATCCTCGCGCTTATCGACCAGCATGATGCCCGGCGCCTCGCGCAGGATGTTCTGCGCGTCCTCGGCCGACAGCTCGTTCTCCAGCTCGACATTGACCGCCTCGCTGTGCCCGACGAACACAGGCACGCGGACGCAGGTGGCGATCACCTTGACCTTGGGGTCGAGGATCTTCTTGGTCTCGACCACCATCTTCCACTCTTCCTTGGTCGACCCGTCGTCCAGGAAGCTGTCGATATGCGGGATCACGTTGAACGCGATCTGCTTGGTGAACTTCTTCGGCTCGGCGGAATCGCCGACAAAGATGTTGCGCGACTGTTCGAACAGCTCGTCCATGCCCTGCTTGCCAGCGCCGGAGACCGACTGATAGGTCGCGACGACCACGCGCTTCACCTTCGCCGCATCGTGCAGCGGCTTGAGCGCCACCACCATCTGCGCGGTCGAGCAGTTCGGATTGGCGATGATGTTCTTCGCCTTGTAGCCGTCGATCGCCTCCGGGTTCACTTCCGGCACGATCAGCGGCACGTCCGGGTCCATGCGATAGAGCGACGAATTGTCGATCACCGTGCAGCCCGCCGCGGCAAAGCGCGGTGCATGCACCTTGGTCGCCTCGCTCCCGATCGCGAACAGCGCCATGTCCCAGCCGGTGGGGTCGAAATGGTCGATATTCTGGATCTTGTACTGTTTTCCGGTCTCGCCGAAATCGACCATGTCGCCGGTCGAGCGCGAGGACGCGAGCACGGCCAACTCATCGATCGGAAATTCGCGCTCGGCCAGAATGGCGAGCATTTCGCGCCCGACATTGCCGGTGGCGCCTGCGACTACGACACGGTAACCCATCAATAGACCCTTTCATGCGGTCGAGCCGCCCGGAATACAGGCGGCCACATAGTCATTCTTCGGTGGGAAGTCAGCGCCCGGTTCGGCGCGCTGAGAGGAATGTTTCGCGGCGGATACCCGGACCCGCGCGACCGGCCTGTCAGCGGCGGGTCGCGGTCCGGGTGGTGATAATGGGCCGTTTTCGAAACATAGTCGCGCCTCTAGCAGCACTATTGCGCGCAGGACAGCGAAATTCTTCTTTTCTTGCCTGAAAGGGGCGGTTGGGCGCCAAAGCGCGGGTTGCGCGGTGGACGGCGGCGCGTTGCCTCGCCTATGACCCGGCGCAGAAGAGGAGACCTGATCTTGGCCACGCCCTTTGTCCGTCCCGATACCCGCGCGTTCCTCGACATGCTCGCCGCGATGCCCGAAACGCCCTGGCCGCCCACGCCCGAAGCGTATCGCGCGCAATATTTGGCGATGAAGGATTTGGTCGACCTCCCGCAGGGCGAACTGGCGACAATCAAGGACCTGACCATCCCCGGCCCCGCCGGCGCGATCCCCGCCCGCCTATTCGATGTGCGCGAGACCCGCGAGCCGGGCCCGGTCGTGCTGTTCTTCCACGGCGGCGGCTTCGTCATCGGCAATATCGACAGCCATGCCAGCTTCACCGCCGAACTCAGCCGTGCGCTCGACATGCCGGTGGTGTCGGTCGATTATCGCCTCGCCCCCGAAAGCCCCTGGCCCGCCGCGTCGGACGATTGCGAAGCGGCGGCGCGCTGGGTCGCCACCAGCCCAGCCGAACTCGGCCGTTCCGTCACCAGCATCGCTTTGGCGGGCGACAGCGCGGGAGGACAGATCGCCGCCGTCGCCGCGATCGACCTGCGCGACGCGCCCGCTGCGGTCCCCGTGATTGGCCAGCTGCTGATCTACCCTGCCGCGGATGTCGGCGGCAGCTACCCGTCGGCCGACCATTTCGGCGACGGCTATCTGCTCACAACCCGGGTGATGGAGTGGTTCAATGAATGCTATGCCGCCGATGTCGCGCACCCGCGCGCCTCGCCGATGCGCCATGCCACGCTGGAAGGGCTGCCCCCGGCGCTGATCCTCACCGCCAGCCTCGACCCGATCCGCGATCAGGGCCGCGCCTATGCCGGCGCGCTGGCTGCAGCCGGCGTGCCGGTCGTCTTCCGGGAGGCGGTGGGCAATATCCATGGCTTCATCACCCTGCGCCGTGCGATCCCGTCGGGACAGGGCGATGTTGCGAGCATGCTCGTCGCATTCCGCGCGCTGCTGACCGAGGCTGAGGCGAATCGCGTGATGATGCAGGCCGCCGCATGATCGATCGCAATGCCCTGCCCTACCGCCCCTGCGCCGGAGTGATCCTGCTCAACGCGCACGGCCAGGTGTTCGTCGGCCAGAGGCTCGATTCGACGCTGGAGGCGTGGCAGATGCCGCAGGGCGGGATCGATCCGGGCGAAGACCCGCTCGAGGCAGCCTACCGCGAACTGTGGGAGGAAACCGGGGTCGAGCGCGACCATGTCGAACTGCTCGCCGCGCCAGAGGTCGAGCTGGAATATGACCTGCCCGACGACCTGCTGGGCAAGGTGTGGAAGGGCAAATGGCGCGGGCAGCGCCAGCGCTGGTTCCTGTTCCGCCTGACCGCCGGTGACGAGGCGATCGACATCGCCACTGCCGAACCCGAATTCCGCGCCTGGCGCTGGCTCGACCCGCGCGAACTTCCGCACGTGATCGTGCCGTTCAAACGCGACCTCTATCTCGATATCCTGCGCATCTTCGCCGAGCCGCTCGGCCTGGACAACGGGGAGGCCGGGTGATGCTGCATCGCACTCGATTTCGCAGCCGGAATCGGATAGTAACCGGTTACATGGCACCCCTCATTCTCGCCGCGCCCCTGCTTCTCGCCAATGCCGACGTGCCCGCAACGGTACCGCAGGAAGCAGCTCCGCCCCCGCCACCGGCCCAGTCGGTCGAGCGGTCGTCGGAGGTGAAAGCGATGCTCGACGCCGCGATGAAGGCGGGCGACGAGGCTGCGGTCAACGCGATCGTCAAATACGCCAAGGCCGCCGACAAGGAGCGCGCCGCCCAGTTCGAATCCGCCGCGAGTGCGTGGAAGCGCGAGCGCCGCGAGGCGGCCGAGCGCCGCCTGCGCGAGGCCAAGTTCCTCGATCTGGTGAAGGGCCGCGCCGAGCTCGGCGGCTATTTCACCACGGGCAATACCGAGACACTCGGCCTGACCGGCATCCTCGACCTCAAGCGCGAAGCGCTGCGCTGGCGGCATAAGCTGCGCGTGCAGGCCGATTATCAGGAGAGCCTCGGCCAGACGGTGCGCGAACGCTACCTCGCGGCGTATGAACCCAACTGGAAGATCGACGACCGCGCCTATGTCTATGGCGCCGCGCAGTTCGAAAGCGACCGCTTCCTCGGCTTTGACGAACGTTACTCGCTCTCGGCGGGGGCTGGCTATTCGGCGGTCAAGTCGCCTGCGCTGACCCTTGACCTCGAACTCGGCCCGGCATTTCGTTACACCGACTTCGTCACTGCCCCGACCGAGCGCCAACTCGCCGCGCGCGGCAAGCTCGACCTCGACTGGAAGCTGAGCCGCGGCGTAACCTTCAGCCAGGACGCATCGGCATTTGTCGAGCAGCAGAACAGCACGATCACCGGCAAGTCCGCACTGCGCGTCAAGCTGTTCGGCCCCTTCTCGACCCAGATGTCCTATGCGGTGAACTATGAAAGCGCGCCGCCGAACGGGCGCAAGAGCACCGACACGACGACCCGCGCATCATTGCTGGTGGATTTCTAACCGCGAGAGGGGGCGAGGCCGATGGCGCGTAGCGTCCTGTGCCGCCGGCTTCAAAGCTTCGCATGCACTGAATCCGACCAGCTTTACGCGACCGTCTGGTCCGCTGCGACCGACTGGGAGGCGCGCTTCACCGACGCGCACGGCTTTTGGCCGGATGAAACCGACGCGGACGTGGAACTGATCGACCGCGCGAGAGCCTTGCAGGGCACCGATCCGGTGGCAGCTCTCGCGCTGTACCGCGCAGCGGCGGATCAGGGCTCGCCAGAGGCGCTTGAGCTTGTCGCGTGGCATTATCAGACCGGAACGACCGTGCCAGCCGACCCCAATCAGGCTGCACAGTGGCTGCGTCGCGCAGTTGCTGCCGGCGCGTGGCGTGCGACAATCGCCTATGCCCGACAGCTCGACGCACTTGGGCACACCGACCTTGCCGATGAGGTACTTCAGGACGGGATCGACGCGGGCTTCGCGCCAGCGTTTTTCTGGCTCGGCCATTTGCGTGCACGCAGAGACCCGACAAACGCCACCCGACGCGCAGTCCGGCCGCTGATCGAATATGCTGCAGCACGCGGTCACCCCCTTGCCGAATGGACCATCGCGCGATGGATGGCGCGCGGCACTTTGGGCATCGGAAACATTGTCGCTGGTCTGCGGCGGCTGTTCGCTCTGGTCGAACAGCTAAAGGGCACACCTGACACCAGCCCGCTCTCCGCCCCGACCGCAGGCTCGGCGGAAGTTGCGCAACCATCCGGGTGAAGCGTGGTCGTCCTGTAACAGTAGATACTTTTCCAATGCCGGGGGTTCACCCCGCAGAGATCAGCCGATAGACCGTGGCCATGGGGCTGAACGCAATCGAAGCCGCCGCAGTCGAGGCGGCCCGTGCCGCGCCGATGCTGGCGCAGGTCGAGCGCTGGGTCGCGGTCAACAGCGGCACACGCAATCTGGACGGGCTGGCGACGATGGCGGGGCTGCTCGCCGACGCCTTTGCCGCGCTGCCCGGTGACCTCGCACTGGTCGAACCCGCGCCGGTCGAGATGGTCGATAGCAGCGGCGTGGTGCAATCGCTCGCCCATGGCCGCCACCTCCACCTGCGCGTGCGACCGCAAGCGCCAGTGCAGATGCTGTTCACCGGCCATATGGACACGGTGTTCCCCGCCGATCACCCGTTCCAGACCGCGACCTGGCTGCCCGATGGCATCCTCAACGCGCCCGGCGCGACCGACATGAAGGGCGGACTGTCGCTGATGCTTGCCGCCCTGTGCGCGGTCGAAACCACGCCCGCCGCCGCACGCTTCGGCTATGAGGTCGTGATCAATTCGGACGAGGAAACCGGCTCCTTCGCCTCTGCCGCGCTGATCGCCCAAGCCGCGAAGAATAAGGTCGCCGCACTCACCTACGAACCCGCACTGCCCGACGGCACGCTGGCGGGCGCGCGTGGCGGCACCGGGAACTTCTCCATCGTCGTTCGCGGGCGTAGCGCGCACGCCGGTCGCAACCCGCGCGACGGGCGCAACGCGGTCGTCGCTGCCGCCGATCTCGCGCTGCGCCTGTCGCAGCTGATGACCGACGATCTGTCGGTAAACCCGGCCCGGATCGAGGGCGGCGGCCCGAACAATGTCGTCCCCGACCTCGCCATCCTCCGCGTCAATTTCCGGCCCGCCTCACCCGACGCGATCCAGCGCGCCGGAGCCGCCGTCCACGCCCTCGCCGAGACCATTGCCGCCGAACACGACGTCTCGGTCCATGTCCATGGCGGCTTCAACCGCCCGCCCAAGCCGCTCGACCCCGGAGCCGAGCGCCTGTTCGGGCTGGTCAAACAGGCTGGCGCCGATCTCGACATCCCCGTCGCCTGGAAAGCGACCGGCGGGGTGTGCGATGGCAACAACATCGCTGCGTGCGGCGTCCCGGTCGTGGACACGATGGGCGCACGCGGCGGCGCCATTCATTCGCAGGAGGAATTTCTGATCCCCGACAGCCTGCCCGAACGTGCCGCCCTGTCGGCGCTGACCATCCTGCGCATCATCGAAAAGGGCCGCGTATGACCTTCATCATCCGCCCCGCCCGCGCCGACGATCTTCAGCATCTCTATGAGATGGCCAAGCTCACCGGCGGCGGCTTCACCAACCTCCCCCCCGAAAAGCCCGCGCTGAAGGCCAAGCTGGAGCGCAGCGCGGAGGCGTTCGCGCGCACCGACGACGCCAAGAAGGACGAGCTGTTCGTCCTCGTCCTCGAAAACACTGTGACCCAGGAAGTGCGCGGCACCTGTCAGATCTTCACCCAGGTCGGTCAGCGTTGGCCCTTCTATTCCTACCGCATCGGCACGGTGACCAAGCATAGCGAAGCGCTCAACCGCACCTTCCGCGCCGAGATCCTCAACCTCGTCAACGATCTGGAGGGATCGAGCGAGGTCGGCGGGCTGTTCCTTCACCCGGGCGAGCGCGCCGGGGGCCTCGGCATGCTCCTCGCGCGCAGCCGGTATCTGTTCATCGCGATGCACCGCGCGCGCTTTGCCGACCGCATCCTCGCCGAATTGCGCGGCGTGATCGACGAAGCGGGCGGATCGCCCTTCTGGGACGGCGTCGCCGGGCGCTTCTTCGGCATGAGCTTCCAGCAGGCGGACGAGTTCAACGCGATCCACGGCAACCAGTTCATCGCTGACCTGATGCCCCGCCACCCGGTCTATACCGCGATGCTGACCGACCATGCCCGCAGCGTCATCGGCGTCCCCCACCCGTCGGGTCGCGCGGCGATGCGGATGCTGGAGCATGAAGGCTTCGCGTTCGAAAATTACATCGACATTTTCGACGGCGGCCCGACCATGACCGCGCGCACCGACCAGGTGATGACCATCCGCGATTGCCGGACCCAGCCGGTGGCGGAGATCGCCCCGGGCGGCGACGCCAGCATCATCGCATGCGGCACGCTCGGCGACTTCCGCGCCTGTCACGGGCGGGTCGCAGGCGGCGACAACGGCGTGACGCTCGACCCAGCTGCCGCCTCTTTGCTCGACATCGCGCCGGGACAGGATATTTGCCATGCCCCGCGTTGAGATCAATTTCGACGGGATCATCGGCCCCAGTCACAATTATGCCGGCCTCAGCCACGGCAACCTCGCCGCCACGCGCAACCGGGGGGCGGTGTCGCAGCCGCGCGCGGCGGCGCTGCAAGGGATCGCCAAGATGCGCGCCAACCTCGCACTCGGGCTGACCCAGGGCATCCTGCTCCCCCATGCCCGGCCCGACCAGCGCTGGCTGAGCAGCCTCGCCACGACCTATGCCGATGCCGCGCCGCATCTTCAGGCCCAAGCGCTGTCGGCGTCGGCGATGTGGGCCGCCAACGCCGCCACCGTCTCGCCCGCGCCCGACACTGCGGACGGCCGCTGTCACCTCAGCGTCGCCAATCTGGTGACGATGCCGCATCGCAGCCATGAATGGCCAGAGACGCTCGCTCAGCTCCGCCTTGCCTTTGCGCACGATGCCTTCCGCGTCCACGGCCCCGTCCCCGCCCCGTTCGGCGACGAAGGAGCGGCCAATCACATGCGCCTCGCCGCAGAGCACGACGCGCCCGGCGTCGAGATCTTCGTCTATGGCATCAGCGGCGGCCCCTTCCCCGCGCGCCAGCATCGCGAGGCGAGCGAAGCGGTTGCCCGCCGTCACACCCTCGACCCCGCCCGCACGATGTTCGTGCAACAGTCCGAAGCGGCGATCGCCGCGGGTGCCTTCCACAATGACGTTGTCGCGGTCGCCAACGCCAACGTCCTGTTCGCGCACGAACTGGCCTTTGCCGACAAGCATGCCTTCTACGCCGATCTGCGCGGCATGATGCCCGGCGTCGAGATCGTCGAGGTGCCCGCAGCCGAAGTCAGCCTGTCCGACGCGATCAGCTCTTACCTGTTCAACGCCCAACTGGTGACGCTGCCCGGCGGCGAGACCGGGCTGATCCTCCCCACCGAAGCCCGCGATACGCCGAGCGTCTGGGGCTGGCTGGAGCGCCATGTCGCCGGCAACGGGCCGATCCGGCACCTCGAAGTGGTCGATGTCCGCCAGTCGATGGCCAATGGCGGCGGCCCGGCCTGCCTGCGCCTGCGCGTCGTTGCCGACCCAGTGACCGTCGATCCGCGCTTTCTGGTCGATCCGGCCAAGCTCGACCGCATCGCGGCGGTCATCGACGCGCACTGGCCCGAAACGATTGCGCAGGACGAGATCGGCGACCCGGCACTCATCGCGCGCATCGCTACCGCGCGCGCCGCACTGCTCGACCTGCTCGGGATCGACCCAGCGCACCTGTCGGGTTAATTGACAGGTAACCATAGCCGTTAATGCGAAACCGGCCAATTCCGTATTTGGCCCGGGTCTTGCGTAACGATTTCCATGCTGTCACGCATCAAACGCCTCTTCACGATCAAGACACGATTCGAGGCGTTTGCCGTGATTTACGGCCTTGGGGTCGGGGCGGTCGATCGCGGCATTCACTATCTGGAGCAATATCCCGGCTTTGGCGGATGGCTGCTGTTCGCGGTCTGCCCCATCGCGGTGTTCATGGCGGGCGCGCGGATCCTGGATTCGCTCGATGCCGGGATCGAATAGGCGAATTCAAGGACAGGTCTGTCGGGGGACGGACCGGGTGGGGAGATGAGAGTGCGGTTGTTTCGGGGCATGTTCACGGCGCTGGCCGCTCAGGCACTGCTGATCGTCGCGGTGGGCGGCGGCCTGCTGCTGTGGAATGTGTACACCACGAGCGAACGCGCGATGCGTAATCGCGATGCCGCGCAGCTGGACGGCTTCGCGGCTCTGGCCGCCGAAGCAGCCGCGGCGGGCAAGCCCTATGACCGCATCATCGCCGAGCTGGACCAGCGCGATCCGCATGTGCTTGGCGGGCGGGTGGCGATCATCGGGGCGGGCGACCGGCTGCTCGGGGGTCCCGCCGCCGGACCGGCCTTGCTTGAGCGGCCGATCGTCGTCGGTGGTCGCACCGCCGCCTATGCCCGCATCGTGCGCGCGCCGCAGCTCGCCGACCGCGACCGCATCTTGCTACGCGATCATTATATCGGCATCGGCGCGATCCTGGCGGG
>NZ_LSJM01000131.1 GCF_001557215.1 Sphingomonas sp. CCH9-E2
GGCTCAGCGCATCGTCAACGAACTGAAGGACAAGGCCGCCGATCGCCACGCCGCCGGCCTTGTCCTTCAGTTCGTTGACGATGCGCTGAGCCAGTTTCGGGCCGACCCCATTGGCGCGGGCGACCATCGCGGCGTCGGCGCGGGCGATGGCGGTCTGGACCTCGGCCGGCGACAGGATCGAGAGGATCGCGAGCGCGACCTTCGCCCCCACTCCCTGCACGCCGGTGAGCAGGCGGAACCAGTCGCGCTCCTCGGCGCTGGCAAAGCCCATCAGGCGGATCGAATCTTCGCTGACCAGCATTTCGGTGTGGACCGTGACGAACTCACCGATCGCGCCAAGTGCCGCCAGCGTCCGCGCCGACGCGCCGACCAGATAGCCCACGCCATTCACGTCGATCACCGCATGGTCGATGCCGGTTGCTGCGAGATGGCCATTGAGATGCGCGATCATGACCGGGACATAAGCGGAACGACCGCCACGAGGGAAGCGATAATCAGCGCGCCAGTGCCCGCGCGCTCGCCAGATGATGCGCATGGCAGATCGCGACCGCGAGCGCGTCGGCCGCGTCAGCGCCGGCGATCTTCGTTCCGGGCAGCAGGCGGGCGATCATTGCGTGGACCTGCGCTTTCTCGGCGGTGCCGGTACCGACCACTGCCTTCTTGACCAGGCGCGGTGCATATTCGCCGACATCGAGGCCCGCGCGCGCGACCGCGGCGATGGCGACGCCGCGGGCATGGGCGAGTTTCAGCGTCGATTGCGGGTTGGAGTTGACGAACACCTCCTCCACCGCCGCGCCATCCGGGGCGTGATCGGCGACCAGCGCCGCGAGCATCGCGTCGAGATGCGCCAGCCTTTGGGGCAGCGCCGCCTTCGCATCGGTCTTGAGCTGGCCATTGGCGACATGGCTGAGGCGATTGCCGTCGGCGCGGATCAGGCCCCAGCCGGTGGTCCCGAGCCCGGGGTCGAGGCCGAGGATCAGGCGCTGGCTCGTCATCGTCCAACCCGGAAGAACCGGCTGCGTAACGGTTTTCGACTGGTTGCCTGACCTCTAACCATCACCGCGCCCTAAAAGACAAAAGGACGGTGCGCCAGCCTGTCCCGGCAGCGTGAAGCGGCCGCCCATCGTTCCGGAGTCAAGAAAGCGGGTTTCGCCGTGTCCAATCTCGATCAGTTTTTCGCCGAACATCGCCGGTTGCGGGAATGCACTGCAGAGATGGCGGCGATCGCCCGGCGGCTGGACCCGCCCTGCCTGACCGAGCTGAACGAGGCGCGTTGGCGGTTCAGCCGGAGCTTGCTGCGGACGCTGACGCTGAAAGACCGGATGATCTATCCGCGCCTGCGGCTGCACGCCGATCCGGCGGCGCGCGCGGTGGCGGAGCGCTTCTGTCAGTCGACGGCGGCGGATTATGCCAAGTTTGCGGCGCACACGCGCCAGTTCCCGCCCGAAGCGGTGGTGCGCGACTGGCGTGCCTATGCGGTCGCGGTGCGGCTGCGCAGCGCGGAGGTGGCCGACCGGCTGGATCGCGAGGAGCGCGAATTGTTCCCGTTGCTGGAGGATGCGCCGCGCCTGGCATCGGTGCCGTTTTCGCAGGGGACGAACTGGGCCGCCGACGCCTGGCGCATCCGCGCGATGCTTGGGATGGATGGGGCGGACGAGCGGGCGGCGTGAACACTGATCCTCCCCCGCCAGGGGGAGGTGGCGCCGAAGGCGACGGAGGGGGAGGACGGC
>NZ_LSJM01000132.1 GCF_001557215.1 Sphingomonas sp. CCH9-E2
GCCCCGCGCCCGCGCAAGCTCGCCTTGCCCGACGCGCGCCCCGGCCCGGTGATCGCCGACCGCACCCCCGCACCCCAGCCGCCCAAGGCCAAGCCGGTGCAGGCAACGCTCGACTTCAAGGGGACCTATCAGCTCCCCCCGCTCAAACTGCTCAAGGAGCCGGCCAAGAGCGGAACCGCCGCGATCGACAAGGCCGCGCTGGAGCGCAACGCCCGCCTGCTCGAATCGGTGCTCGACGACTTCCATGTGAAGGGCCAGATCGTCGAAGTCCGCCCCGGCCCGGTGGTAACGATGTACGAGCTGGAGCCCGCCAGCGGCATCAAGGCGAGCCGCGTCGTCCAGCTCGCCGACGATATCGCGCGCAACATGTCCGCCGTCTCCGCTCGCGTCGCGACGATCCCCGGTCGCAGCGTCATCGGCATCGAACTGCCGAACGTGAAGCGCGAAACCGTGTCGCTCCACGAACTGATCGGCAGCGAGACATTCGAGGATCTGGGCGCGCAGCTGCCGATCGTGCTGGGCAAGAATATCGCGGGCGATCCGGTGATCGCCGACCTCGCGCCGATGCCGCACCTGCTCGTCGCGGGCACCACCGGCTCGGGCAAGTCGGTCGGGCTCAATTGCATGATCCTGTCGCTGCTCTACCGGCTGACCCCGGACCAGTGCCGCATGATCATGATCGATCCCAAGATGCTGGAACTCAGCATGTACAAGGATATCCCTCACCTGCTCGCGGACGTCGTCACCGACCCGCCCAAGGCGGTGCGCGCGCTCAAATGGGCGGTGGAGCAGATGGAGGAACGCTATCGCATGATGGCGTCGGTCAATGTCCGCTCGCTGGGAAGCTTCAACGACAAGGTGCGCCAGGCGCTGGCCAAGGGGCAGAAGCTCGGTCGCAAGGTTCAGGTCGGCTACGACCCCGAAACGCGCAAGCCGCTGTACGAGGAAGAAACGCTGGACCTCACTCCGCTGCCGCAGATCGTGATCATCGTCGACGAGCTGGCCGATCTGATGATGACCGCGGGCAAGGAAGTCGAATTCCTGATCCAGCGTCTGGCGCAGAAGGCGCGCGCGGCCGGCATCCACCTGATCATGGCAACCCAGCGGCCGTCGGTCGACGTCATCACCGGCGTGATCAAGGCGAACCTGCCCACGCGAATCAGCTTCCACGTCACGTCGAAGATCGATTCGCGCACGATTCTGGGCGAACAGGGCGCCGAACAGCTGCTGGGCAAGGGCGACATGCTCTACATGCCCGGCGGCAAGCAGATCGCGCGCGTCCACGGCCCGTTCGTGTCGGATGAAGAGGTGATGGCGGTCGCCGATCACTGGCGCGCGCAAGGCGCACCCGATTACATCTCCGCCGTCACCGAGGAGCCGGAAGGCGGCGAGTTCGCCCTCGACGGCGCCCCGACCGGCGAGGATTCGCCGGAGGAGCAGCTCTACCGTCGTGCCGTCCAGCTGGTCGCGGAGAGCCAGAAGGCGTCGACGTCATGGCTCCAGCGCCAGCTGCGGGTCGGTTACAACAGCGCCGCCCGTCTCGTCGAACGGATGGAAAAGGACGGCCTCGTCTCCCGCCCCGACCATGTCGGCCGGCGCGAGGTGCTGATGGATCAGGACGGGCGGCCGTTGTGAGTGGGCATATCTGTCCCGTTTGCGGGTATCGCGGGTTGAACGGCCTCCCCTACGCAGAATTCAAGTGGGTGACGGCCACAGACATCGTCGCTCCGCCTTATGAACAGCATTTCGGTGCCCCCTCATACGAAGTCTGCGCGTGCTGCGGCTTCGAATTTGGCAACGATGACAACCCCGGCACATGTGCGCCAGTCACCTTTCAGCAGTATCGTGACGAATGGATATCTGACGGGACACCTTGGTTTGACGAGCTGAAGCGACCGGCAGGATGGTCATTGAAACAGCAGCTAATAGCCGCTGGGTTCCCATCCTAATTTCGCGGAGGTCCTATCCCTCGATATCGAACAACCCGATCAGCCAGTCGTGGAACAGCTTCACCGGCCGCTGCTCCAGCGCGCGGGGGCGGCAGACGAACCAGTAGCTGTACGGGCTCTTCACGCTCGGCTCGCCGAACAGTGTCGCGATGCGCGGATCGTCGGGATCAATGCGGTGCGTATCGAGCATGAAGGCGACGCCCACGCCCTGCGCCGCCGCCTCCAGCATCAGCGATCCCGAGTCGAACAGGTCGATCGATACCGGCTCCAGATCGGGCAGGCCCAGCGCAGCGCGCCAGATCTCGAAACTGTCCGCCATGTCGCGATGCGCCAGAATCGAATAGCCGGCCAGTTCCTCCGGCCGCCCGATCGCCTGCGGCCCTTCCGCTAGACGCCGCGCCGCCACCGGGCGGATGCGGTTGCGGTCGAGTCGCCGTCCGTACAGGGTCGGCTCGATATCGCGCGCCAGCACGATCGCCGCGTCCAACCCGTCGCCCAGCCGCGACATGCCATGCCCGCCGGTGTCGATGTCGAGATGAAGCTGCGGATGCACCGCACGCAACGCCGCCAGATGCGGCAACAACCTCTGGCTCGCGAACAGCGACGGCGTGCCGAGTCGCAGGCGCAGCAGTTCGGCCCCGCTGTTCATGCTCTCGATCGCATCGCTCATCGTGTCGAGCGCGGGCGCAATCAGATGCAGCAGGCGCTCGCCCTCGGCATTCAGCTTCATCGCCTGATGCCGCCGCTCGAACAATTGCTTGCCGATAAAGCGCTCCAGCGCCTGGACGCGGCGGCTCAGTGCCGGCGACGACAGCGCCAGTTCCTCCGACGCAGCTTTCACCGATCCCAGCCGTGCGACTTGGACAAATGCCTCGATGGCGGTGAGGGGCGGCAGCCTGCGCATCGCTTATATTTCTGTGGTGCAGCGTAGCATATTGCAACTCATTCCCGCAGGTGTCGAAAGCATGACACCTTTGTCATCGGCTATAATCCGCGAATGTTACAGATTGCAGAATCTGCAATCGTAACGAACGCTCTTCGCACTTGCACAAAAACTCGCCGCACTGCACATAGGACGTGCCTTTCAGGCATCCTCTCCTAAACCTTTCAAAGGGCTGGTCTTCGGACCGGCCCATTTTTTTGCGCTTTTTGCGTCGGCAAGGGTGCGGCACCGACCCGCTCCCCCACCCGGCCACCCATATCATGCTGGCGCTAGGTGCCCTGGTGACGGGTCGGCCCGGTGCCGTTTCACCCCAACTCTAGCCGACACGGAACCGGCTGCCTATCTGCGCGTCACCCCTCGACGGGCGAAAGGAGAGCCGATGGCCGATATCGAATCAGACACGCGCAAGCTGCAGGTCGCCAATTCACGGCCGGAGGACAGCGGCCGCGGCCTTGCGCATCTGCCGCGCGCCATGATGGACGCGCTCGGCGTGCAACAGGGCGACGTGGTCGAGATTATCGGCAAGCGCACCACGCCCGCGCGCGCCGTCTATCCCTATCCCGAGGATGAAGGGCTCGAGCTGCTGCGCATCGACGGGCTTCAGCGCGCCAATGCCGGCGTCGGCTCGGGCGATTTCGTCGAGGTGCGCAAGGCCGAGTCGCGACCCGCGACTCGCGTCGTCTTTGCCCCCGCCCGCCGCGACCTGCGGCTCGAAGGTTCGGGCGATGCGCTCCGCCGCACCTTCCTTGGTCGTCCGCTCTGCCAGGGCGACACCATCTCGACCGTGGGGCAGCAGCGCGTGTCGGACATGCCGCCCAACGTGCTCCAGCATCTGCGCGCGCCCGCTTATGCGCTGCAAGAGATTCGCCTGACCGTCGTCTCGGCCGTCCCGCGCGGCATCGTTCATATCGACGCCGAGACCGAGATCGAGCTGCGCAACGAGTTCGAGGAAGCGCGCGAACTGCGCCGCGCCGACGTGACCTATGACGATATCGGCGGCATGGCCGCGACGATCGACCAGCTGCGCGAGATGGTCGAGCTGCCGCTGCGCTATCCCGAACTCTTCCAGCGCTTGGGCGTCGATCCGCCCAAGGGCGTGCTACTCCATGGGCCGCCCGGCACCGGCAAGACCCGCCTTGCCCGCGCCGTCGCCAACGAATCCGACGCGCAATTCTTCCTGATCAACGGTCCCGAGATCATGGGTTCGGCCTATGGCGAATCGGAAAAGCGGCTGCGTGAGGTGTTCGAGGAGGCGTCCAAGAACGCCCCCTCGATCGTGTTCATCGACGAGATCGATTCGATCGCGCCCAAGCGCGGCCAGGTGGCGGGCGAGGCCGAAAAGCGCCTCGTCGCCCAGCTGCTGACGCTCATGGACGGGCTGGAGGCACGCGCCAACATCGTCGTCATCGCCGCGACCAACCGGCCCGAAGCGATCGACGAAGCGCTGCGCCGCCCCGGCCGCTTCGACCGCGAGATCATCGTCGGCGTCCCCGACGAGCGCGGGCGGCGCGAGATCCTCGGCATCCACACCCGCGGCATGCCGATCGAGGAGCGCGTCGATCTCGACGAGCTTGCCCGCACCACCTTCGGCTTTGTCGGCGCCGATATCGCGGCGCTGGCGCGTGAAGCGGCGATCGAAGCGGTGCGGCGGATCATGCCGCGCCTCAACCTCAGCGAAAAGACGGTCCCCGCCGACGTCCTCGAAACCCTCGCCGTCACGCGCGAGGATTTCGTGGAGGCGCTGAAGCGCGTCCAGCCGAGCGCGATGCGCGAGGTGATGGTGCAAAAGCCGAACATCACATGGGAGGATGTCGGCGGCCTCGACGATGCGCAGATGCGCCTGAAGGAAGGCGTCGAGCTGCCGATGCGCGATCCCGACGCGTTCCGCCGCCTGGGCATCCGCCCGGCCAAGGGCTTTCTGCTCTATGGCCCGCCCGGTACCGGCAAGACGTTGCTCGCCAAGGCTGTGGCGCGCGAGGCGGAGGCGAATTTCATCGCCACCAAGTCGAGCGACCTCCTGTCCAAATGGTATGGCGAGAGCGAGCAGCAGATCGCCCGGCTGTTCGCCCGCGCCCGCCAGGTCGCGCCCTGCGTCATCTTTATCGATGAACTTGACAGCCTCGTCCCCGCACGCGGGTCGGGCATGGGCGAGCCGCAGGTGACCGAACGCGTGGTCAACACCATCCTCGCCGAGATGGACGGGCTGGAGGAACTCCAGTCGGTCGTCGTGATCGGCGCGACCAACCGGCCTAACCTGATCGACCCGGCGCTGATGCGTCCGGGGCGCCTCGACGAGCTGATCTATGTCGGCGTGCCCGATGCGGCGGGTCGCGAACGCATCCTCAGGATCCAGACGCAGAAGATGCCGCTGGCTGCCGACGTCGACCTCGCGTCGATCGCGGCGCGGGCCGAGCGCTTCACCGGCGCGGATCTGGAGGATGTCGCCCGGCGCGCCGGCCTTGCCGCGCTGCGCGAACGTCCGCCCGCGACACAAGTGACGATGGCGCATTTCGAAGCGGCGCTGGCCGATTCGCGCGCCACCGTCACGCCGGAGATGGAGCGCGAGTACGAGCAGATCGTCTCGAAGATGAAGCAGGACGCGGTATCGCTGAACCCGATCGGCTTTATCGCTCCGGGGATGCTTCAGGGGCGGACACGCTCGTCCGAAGACTGAACCAGCCATAGACCACCAGCACTGCCAGGGCGGCGGCCGCGACCAGATAGGGGAGCGGCCGCCATCCACCATAGAGCGCGACGCCGATCGACGGCCCCAGGATGAACGCGGCGCCGTTGATCGACGTGACCTTCCCCGCGACCGACCCCTGCGCGCCCTGCGGTACCGCCAGCGACGATCCGGCGGTGAAGCCGGGGCGCGAGAAGCCGAATCCCATCGTCGTCAGCGCATAGGCCGTAGCAATTCCGTACAGCGACGTCGCAGTACCGGTTGCGAGACACCCGATCGCGCTCAAACTCAACCCGATCAGCATCAGCTGGCGCGGGTTGAGCCCCAGCAGCGGGATGATCCCCCATTGCACCAGCAGCGCCGACCCCGCGCCCATCATCAGCACAAGTCCCGTCGCCTCGATCGCCTCCAGCGGTGCGACGCCCAGCCGGTCGATGATCAGGAACCCGATCACCTGCCCCGCCATCGCCTGTGCATGCCCCAACACCAGGCCACAGATCATCCACGCCCGCACCCGCGGATCGAGGAAACCGATCGGTTCGATGTTCGCCGCTGTCGCCGCGGTAACGCTCGCGCCGCTCGCCTGCCCGCCGATCGACGGATAGCTCGACGCCGCGCCATGGCTGATGCTCTCATCGACATTGCGCGGCAGCAACCGGGCGACCGCGACCAGCATCGCCAGCGCGACGATGCTGAAGATCAGTGCCGGCCCCGCCAGCCCGATCGTCGGTCCGCCACGCCATAAATCGCCCACCACCAAATAGGGCGCGATCGCCGGACCCAGAATGGTGCCAAGCCCGAACGCCGAGCCGAGCAGGGTCAGCGCCTTGGTTCGCTCCTCGCGGCTGGTGCGCGACGCGACGATGGCCTGGATCGCGGGCGGAGCTGCTGAGCCGAAGCCGCCATACAGCATCCGCGCGGCGACAAAGAAGGCAAAGGCGGTGACCGGGGCGATCCAGCCATTGATCCCGGCGGCAAGGAACAGTCCGCAGAAGAACAGCGACGCGGTCAGCCCGACCTGCCCCAGCAGCACCATCTTGCGCCGCCCATAGCGGTCCGACCGGTTGGCCCAGAAGGGTGCGACCAATGTCCACAGCAATGCCGACACCGAAAACGCCGCCGCCACCGCGCTGTCGGGCACCCCGAGCGAGCGTCCGAGCGCGGGCAGCACCGATTGCAGCGCGGTGTTGCCCGCCGCGATCACGAACATGACTGCGAACAGGATGGCGAAGGTGCGGTCGACCTTGGGCGAACTCACCGTTCCCACTGATGCCCGCGCCGGATATCCACCACCATCAGGTCATAGCGTTTGAGCCACGTGCCGCGCCCCTCATGCTGGATGCGGGCGTGGTCGGGATGGTCGCGCCACGCAGCCGCGCTGGCATCGTCCGCCCAATAGCTGATCGTGATCTCGCCCCCCTCGGGACTGCCGACCCAGTCGACCCCGCGATAGCCCGGCTGCTGCGCGACCAGCTCCGCCATCGCCTTTGCGGCAGCAGCATAGCCGGGCTCGTCCGCGCCGGTGGATTCGGACACAAAGATCACAGCAACCTGGCCTGTGCGCGGGTGTTCCATGCGTTTCAGGATGAAACGTTTCGACCGCCTGCGCAACCGGCGCGGCGCGAACAACGTTAATGCGCCATGTCGATGATGACAGGACCATTGCAACTGTCCTACAGAAGCGCGACACCGACTTGAGGATTTTTGATGACCGGTTCGACCACGATCGCCCGCGCGAAGCGCAAGGCTTCGCGCCCGCTATCGCCCCAGGCCTTGTTTCTTCAGGGATTTTTCAAGCATCCGGTGATGGTCGGATCGATCATCCCGTCCTCGGGCAAGCTGATCCGCAAGATGCTCGGCCCGGTGGACTGGGATAATTGCCGGGTGTTCGTCGAATATGGACCGGGCGTCGGCACTTTCTGCCGCCACATCCTCGACCGGCTGGGCCCGAATGCCAAGTATATCGCGATCGACACCAACCCCGATTTCGTTGCCTATCTTCGCGCGACCATCGTCGATCCGCGCTTTTCCGCAATTCACGGGTCAGCGGCAGCTGTGAATCAGATTGTTGCCGATCATGGCGAACCACATGCCGACTATGTGCTGTCGGGCCTCCCCTTCTCGACCCTGCCTGCTGGCGTCGGGGAAGAGATCGCAGCAGCGACGCATCAGGTGCTCCGCCCCGGTGGCCAGTTCCTCGTCTATCAGTTCAACCCCAATGTCCGCAATTTCCTGACCCCGCATTTCCCGCGCATCGACCATGCGATGGAATGGTGGAACGTGCCCCCGGCGCAGCTGTGGTGGGCGTGGAAGGACGCCCCGGCGGATTGACGCACGGGAAGGCGCTTCCCACATCCGGTGCATGAACCAGCTCAACCTGCCTGAATCGGAATGGCGTCAGCGCCTGACCCCCGAACAATATCATGTCCTGCGCGAAGCCGGCACCGAACGCGCCTTTTCCGGGCGGCTTTCGGATAACAAGGCTGACGGCATCTATCACTGTGCCGGCTGCGGGCTCGAGCTGTTCGACAGCGACGACAAATATGATTCGGGATCGGGCTGGCCCAGCTTCACCCGCCCGGTCGCGCCCGATCATATCAGCGAACATCGCGACACCAGCCACGGCATGACGCGGATCGAGGTGCGCTGCGCCCGCTGCGACGGCCATCAGGGCCATGTCTTCCCCGACGGCCCGCCGCCCACCGGCCTGCGTTACTGCATCAATTCGGTCGCGCTCGACTTCCAGCCGCGCTGACGGCGAGGGGGCGGGACCGGTGCCCCCTCAACCCGCCACATTCATCTGATCGAAACGCTTGTGACAGCAACGGTTCACCCGTAAATCGTCACACAGCCATCCATGCCGATCCGCAAACCCATGCTCTCGCCCAAGGCGCGCCGCATCCTTCTCTGGACGGGTGGGGGCGTCGCATTGGTCGCGCTGGCGGCGTTCATCGCGCTGCTGATCGCGGTCTACACCGCCAAGGCGTCGCTGCCGAGCTACGAGGAGCTCAAATCCTCGCCCAATGGCCAGATGATCCGGGTCCATGCCGCCGATGGCACGGTGATCGTCTCGCTCGGGCCAAGCTATGGCGAGTGGATCGAATATGACAAGATTCCCGAGCCGATGCGCGACGCGATGGTCGCGATCGAGGATCGCCGCTTCCGGTCGCACTGGGGTGTCGATCCGGTTGCGCTGATGCGCATCACCAAATTCGCGATCGACAATCGCGGCACCGGCCGTCGTCTTCAGGGCGCATCGACCATCACGCAACAGGTCGCGCGCACGATCTTCCTGTCGAACAAGTACGATGTCGGGCGCAAATTCCGCGAGATGATCCTGGCGCTCGCGCTGGAGCGGAAATTCACCAAGGACCAGATCCTCGAGCTGTACCTGAACAAGGTCTATTTCGGCGGCGGCGCTTACGGTATCGACGCTGCGTCGCGCACCTTTTTCGGTCACCCCGCGACCAACCTGACGCTCTCCGAAGCCGCAGTGATCGCCGGGCTGGTCAAGGCTCCGTCGCGCTATTCGCCGACCGCCGACGCCCAGGCCGCCGTGGGTCGCGCCAGCGTCGTGCTCGACGTGATGGTCGAAACCGGCGCACTGACCGCCGCCGAAGCCGCCGCTGCCAGCCCCGCCCAGGTCAAGCTGGCCGCTGCGCCGAAGCAGAACAGCGTGCGCTATTTCACCGACTGGGCGCTGCCCCAGCTCGAAGTCCTGATCGACGAAACCGTCGCGCCGCTCGACGTGTGGACGACGATCGACCTCAAGATGCAGAACGCCGCGACCCAGGCGATTCAGGCGAACACGCCCAAGGGTGCGCAGGGCGCTTTGGTCAGCCTCGATCGCGACGGCGCGGTGCGCGCGATGGTCGGCGGGCGCGATTATGTCTCGTCGATCTACAACCGCGCGACTCAGGCGACGCGCCAGCCCGGATCGGCGTTCAAGCTGTTCGTCTATCTCGCCGCGCTGGAGGCCGGCCACAAGGTCGAGGACCGCGTGGTCGACGAACCTGTGACGATCGACGGCTGGAGCCCGCGCAACAATAGCGGGCGGTTCAGCGGCGAAATGACGCTGCGCTCGGCCTTCGCCTATTCGATCAACACCGTCGCGGCCAAGCTGGGGCAGGAAACCGGCTTCGGCACGGTCGCCGATATGGCACGCCGCTTTGGCATCACCACGCCGATCAATACCCAGCCGGCGATGGTGCTCGGCACCTCCAATGTCCGCCTGATCGACATGACCCGCGCCTTTGCCTCGGTCGGGCAAAAGGGCGTGGCGGTGACCCCCTATGCGATCACTCGCGTCACCGCCAATGGCGCGGTGATCTACCAGCATGAGGTCGATACCTCGCGCGTGCTGGTCGCCCCCTATGTCGCCGCGCAGATGACCGACCTGTTGCAGACGGCGGTCAACACCGGCACCGGGCGCGCTGCGCAAATCGGCCGCCCGGTGGCGGGCAAGACCGGCACCACCACCTCGAACAAGGATGGCTGGTTCCTCGGCTTCTCGTCCGGCCTTACCACCGGCGTGTGGATGGGCCGCGACGATGCCAAGCGCGTCGGCGGCCTGCAGGGCGGCACCGCCCCCGCCCGCGCCTTTGCCAACTTCATGCGCGTCGCGGTCGCCAACCGCCCGGTCGAGAATTTCGAGACCGAAGTGACCCTGCCCGAATGGCAGATCGAGCCGGATAACGAGGCGTGGGGCGAAGCCGATAATGGCGTGTTCGTCGATCAGGACGGCAACCCGGTCGCGCGCGACGAGGAACCGATCGACGGCGAGCCCGCGCCCGGCGACGAAGGCGGCATCAGCCAGGACTGGCTCGACCGCATGACCGGCCGCGACGCCCCGCGCGACCCGCAACCCGCGCCGCGCCGCGACCCCGCCGACCGACCGCCACAGCAGCAACAGCAGCGCGAGCCGCTACGCGCGCCTCAGGACGACCGCCCGAACGAGTGAAGCCGCATCGCGTTGGCGCGCAGCCACGTACGTTCCGGCTTGGGATCGCGCCCGTAAAGCGCGCGCACCAGCGCGTGAAACGCCGGGCTGTGGTTCATGTGCGTGCGATGCGCCACTTCATGCGCCACCGTCGCGCGCCGCACCGCCGGCGGTGCCAGGATCAGCCGCCAATTGTAGCGAATCACGCCCGATGACGCGCAGCTGCCCCAGCGCCCCTTGGGATCGCCGATCGCGACCTTGCTGACCTTCACGTCCGACAGTGCGGCATATTCGGCCGTCTCCGCACTCAGCGTCTCCAGCGCCCGCTTGCGCAGCCACAGTTCGATCCGCCGCTCATAGCCTTCGCGCGGTCCGCCCGCGATGATCTGGCCATCGTCGAGCAAAGGCGTGCGCGGAAAGCCGCTGTCCCAGCCCAGCGCCACCTCTTCGCCCAGATACAGGATCGTCGCGCCCGGTTCGAACGGCGTCGGCGCAGCGCGGTTGGCGAGCGCCCGCGCGATCCAGTCCTGCTGCCCCTCGGCCCAGCGCAGCGCCGGACCGGCGGGCGCGCGCGGCGGAATGGTCAGCCGCACCGTCCCGGTTGCCTGATCGATCGACAGCCGCATCGTCCGGGCGCGCGGATGGCGCACGACCTGGATCGGCACGCTCACAGGATGCGATCGACCATATGGTGTTCGAGGTCGCCGGCAACATCCTCCGAAATCGTCCAGCCACGGGTCGATTCACCCGCCTCATGCACGCTCTCGCGGCTGCCCGAGATCAGATAATGCCAGTCGGGCAACGGCTCGCCCGCCGCGCGCAGCCGATAGGCACAGGTCACCGGCAGCCACGGAATGTCGTCGACATTGCCTGCGTTCAGCCGCACGCATTCGGCGACATAGGCGTGACGGTGGCGGTAATCGCTGCACCGCCCCTGGTCGCGGTCGAGCAAGCGGCACGCGACATTGGTGGCATAGAGGTCGCCGGTATCGGCATCCTCGATCTTGTGCAGACAGCATTTGCCGCACCCGTCGCACAGCGCCTCCCACTGCGCGCGATCGAGCCGGGCGAGCGGGAGTTCCCAGAAGCGGGTCAGCCGATCCACCGCGTGATTTCCGCGACGATCGCGTCGGGGCTCTGCTCCTGCGGCAACAGCGCGATCGGTTCGCCATTGGGGCCCATCAGATAGGCCTGACGCCCATGATCCATCAGATAACCGGTCGGCGTCTCGCGCTTGGCATAGGGGACGCGATAGACCTTCGCCGCGGCATCGACCTGCGCCGCGCTGCCGGTCAGGCCCACCATGCGCGGGTGGAATGCGGCGGTGAATTCCTTGACCACGGCGGGCGTATCGCGCGCCGGATCGATCGACACGAACACGGGAACGATCTTCGCCGCCAATTCCGGGTCCTGCTTGTCGAGCAGCTTCATCGCACCGCCGATATTCTGCACATCGACCGGGCAGACATCGGGGCAGAAGGTATAGCCGAAATACATGATGCGGTATTTGCCGGCGAAATCCTTCTCGGTGACGGTCTTGCCGTCGCCATTCACCAGCGTGAACGGCCCGCCGATCGACGCTCCAGCGAGCGGCGCATCGGCCAGCGACTTGGGCTGCGGCGCGCCCCCGCCACAAGCGGCCAGGCCGAGCAGGACCGGCAGGGCGAAGAAAGATATCCTGTTCATGACAAGGTGACCCATGATCTGATAGAGGATGTTAGGCAAGGCTTGCAGTTGTTCAGGGGTGTGTTCCGACCATGTTGACCGTTCTGTCCCGGCTCGTATTCGCCGCGACCCTGCTGAGCGTCGCGCTTCCGGCCGGCGCGCAGCGCTTTTCCGAAAGCTACAACTTCCTGAAGGCGGTGCGCGAGCAGGATGGCAACAAGGTCACCGAATATCTGAACGCGCCCGGCCAGACCATCGTCAATGCCAAGGACGACAAGGGCGAAGCCGCGATCCATATCGTCACCAAGCGCCGCGACATGACCTATCTGCGCTTCATCCTCGCGCGCGGCGGCAATGTGAATCTGCAGGATGGCGGCGGCAACACCGCGCTGATGCTGGCTGTCGAAGCCGGCTGGATCGACGGCGTGCGGGAACTCCTGACGCGCAAGGGCAACGTCAATCTCGCCAATGGCGGCGGCGAAACCCCGCTGATGCGCGCGGTGCAGCGCCGCGATGGTGAGCTGGTCCAGCTGTTGCTGACCAGCGGCGCCGATCCCGACATGGTCGACCGGCTCGCCGGACTGAGCGCGCGTGACTATGCCGCCCGCGACGGCCGGGCTCCCGCCATTGCCGAAGCGCTCAAGAACGCGCCGAAGGTTCAGAAGCGCGCCGTTTCCGGGCCGAGCTTCTAACCAACTCCCTTCCCTCAAAGGGAGGGGCTGGGGGTGGGTGTGCGCGTCTGCGCGCTCCAAAGAGTCTCGACGGCACCGCGTAAAAGCGGCGTGCGAGGCATCGAACCTCGCTCGCCGCTAAACCCACCCCTAACCCCTCCCTTTCAGGGAGGGGATAACATTTACGATGCCGCCTACCCGTCACGTCCCCAGGCCAGCCCGTCTGCGTCGGGATCGGTAAGCGTGATCACCCGCCGCGCGGCGCGGCGGGCAAAGGCGAGCGTGCATTTGCGCCGCGTCGCGCTCGGCAACGGCACGGTCCGCGCCTCGCGCACGATCGCCGCGTCATAACGGTCGGCGACGATCACCCCCGCGCGTTCGGGCAGGAAGTCGGGCCGCTCCAGCGGGGCCAGGTCGAACCCCTGCGGCACCGCCCAGAAGTAACGGTCGCAATGCGCCAGATAGTCGGTCCATTTGCCGTCACCGATCAGGTCGGCGCGCGACACCTTGACCTCGACGATCACGATCTCGCCCCGGACATTGAGTGCCATCAAATCGGCCCGGCGGCCATCGCCCAGCGGCACCTCCGCCATCGCGACCGTTTCGTGGCGCAGCAGCATGCGGCACACGCCGCGCGTGACATCGGCGGCAATCAGCGGATCGGACTCGGCAAGCGCAAAGGCCGGGGAGGGTGTCGAAACCATCCCCGGCCTTTAGAACATTTGACGAACGAACGAAAGCCCGTCCGCTGCGGTTCAGCGATAGAAGATATGGTTGCCGACGCTGCCCACGCGCGCCTTGCGCCAGCCGGGCTGGACATAGCGGGCGTGGAAGAACAGCGCGTCCGACACGCGGCTGTCCCAGGCATCGTCGCGCGCGACCTGTGCCACGGCAAGCGCGGTCTTCCATGCGCGCACGCTGGCCGGCGGCTGCGGCAGGCGACCATTGCGCACGAACGAGAACTGACCGCGCTGGGTCAGCACGCCGCACACCGATGTGGGAAAGCGACCGGACTTGGTCCGGTTGAGGATCACTTCGGCAACCGCGAGCTGGCCCTCGAGCGGTTCACCCTTGGATTCGTAATAAACGCCGATCGCGAGGCAATTATGCTCGGCATCGTCGGCGGTCGCGTCCTGCGCGGCCACAGCGGCGGCCAGCGTCGCAAAGCGCGCGGAGGCGGACTCGTCGGTCTGGGGGGCCTCGACTTCATCCGCTTCCAGCGCGGCGAGCGATTCGGCCATGGTCGGAACCTGTTCGGACGCCGCTTCGTTGATAGCCTGAGCCGGCGTCTTGTCGGCCTCTCCGGCAATGCCCGGGGCCGTTGCACCAATGCCGGCGGCAAAGGTGAGGGTCGTGGCCGCGATGATCGCAGCCCGGAACGCGAAGGTCATTCAACTTCGATACTATGCGGTTGGTGCGCGATCGGATCGCTCAAGGTGCGGATGCACGGACCGATCGGGCTTGCCCCCCGACTGCGTAACCACCGGCCTCTGACCCCGACGGCACAACGCTATTAAATCGTCGCGCGCCTCTGCCGATGATGTTTCGGTCCGTCAACCACCGATGATCGTTTCAGCGGCGAACCGTTCTGCCGCTGCGATATCCAGTTCGACCACCCACAGGTCCGGGTCGCGACTGCGCCGCCGCTCCCAGTAATCGGTGACCGCGCCGGGATCCTCGAACGTGGAGGGCCCGCTCGGCACCAGCGCGGACAGACCGTCCGGCCCAATTCCGCGCTCGAAAAAGTGCGGATCTTCGCCACGCTCCAGCGCCAGGATCAGGATTGCGCCAGCCTCGGCATGGCCCTTGGCCAGCACCATCGCGCTGCCGCCCGCGGCATTGACGCGGCGGACCAGCGCATTGACGATCAGCCCGCTCGTCAGCCGCGGCGTCACGGCGCGATGCGATAACCGGGCAGCCCGGCCAGTGCGATCCGCGATTTCATGAAGGTGCCGGTGCCGCGCGCGGCTTCTTCACCGGTCGCATCGATCAGCCGCGCCTCGGCAACGAACACGCGCCGCTGCCCGCTGATCCAGCGCCCCTCGGCAATCACGGGCCCCGGGCCGAGCGGCCGGGTGAACAACAGGTTGAACGCCGTGGTCAGCAGGAACCGGTCGGTCACGAGGCTGTTGGCCGCGTAGAACGCCGCATCGTCGAGCATCTTGAAATAGCTCGTCCCATGCGCCGCGCCGCCGGCATGGAAATGGCGCTCATCGATGGTGAAGTGAATCCGCGCGACGCCCGCCTGCGCAATCTCCAGCCGTGAGTCGAACAGCTGGTTGATCGGGGCTGCGGCATAGAGCGATTCGAGCGCGCGGTGATGCGCTTCCGCCCCGACCGCCGGAGTGGCGTCAGGCAGCGGCGTCACGCGCTTCGGTCCCGGCGAGCAGGGCATAGATCGCGTCGGCCGATCCGGCCCCGCGCAACTTGGCGGTAAAGCCACGATCGCGCAGCCGCCGCGACACGCGGGCCAGCGCCTTCAGATGATCCGCCCCGGCAGTGACCGGGGAAAGCAGCATGAACACCAGATCGACCGGCGAATCGTCGACCGCCCCGAAATCCACCGGCTTGTCGAGCCGCACCATGACCCCGCGCACTGCATCGAGGCCCTCGATCCGGCCATGCGGGATCGCGATCCCGCCGCCAAAGCCGGTCGTGCCGAGCTTTTCGCGCGCGGCGAGCTGTGCCGCCACGAGCGTTGCGTCGAGGCCATAGACCCGCGCCGCGACATCGGCGAGCAGCGCGAAGAGCTTCTTCGTGCTGCCCGCCGTCACACCCGAGACCACCGCCTCGGGCGTCACCAGATCATTCAGATCATGCATCGCGCTGGATCAGGCCGCCCGGTTGGGTTCGACCCAGCCGATCGTGCCGTCGGTGCGGCGATAGACCATGTTGTAGGTGCCGGTTCCCGTATTCTTGAACAGCAGCGCATTGGTGTTGCGCAGGTCGAGCATCATCACCGCGTCCGACACGCTGGCATCCGGCACGTCGACGCGGGTTTCCGCGATGATTGCGGGCGCGTCGGCGACCTCTTCTTCTTCCTCGACCTGGAACACGGTGTAGCCCGCGTCATAGGCAGCATCCATCATCGCCTGCTGCTGGCCATTGTTGCGGTCTTTGAGGCGGCGCATGTAACGGCGCAGCTGCTTCTCGATCTTGTCGGCGGCACCATCGAACGACAGATGCGCCTCATGCGCCGAATGCGCGCCTTTCAGTACCAGCCCCTGCATCACATGCGCCACGATGTCGCAGGTAAAGCCATGGTCGTGCGGACCCTTGCCGAACGTCACCTGCGCCGAAATGGCGCGAGCGAAATACTTTTCGGCGATACCCTGCAGCCGGTCGTCCACGTGCTGGCGCAGTGCTTCGCCCGTGTCTACCTGATGACCAGAAACGCGGATATCCATGTCGTCCTCCGTCTTAACAAGAGGAGCACCTAGGAATGGGGGGCGACAGCGTCAACCGGACGCCGATGCTCCCCAGACAGGGTCCTCGAACCCGGCCATAAACGCCGAATGGCGCGCCAGTTCCTCTGCGCTCGGCGCAAAAATGCGCGCCGGGCGAATATTGCCCTTAGCCGAAGCGACCGTGATCCGGTCAGGCCCGGTAGATTCACCCACCGCCAGCCCCAGCGCGATCTGCCGCCCGCCGGTCAGTTCGATGAACACCTGCGCGAGCAGTTGCGCGTCGAGCAATGCGCCGTGCAGCTCGCGCGCCGACAGGTCGACGCCATAGCGCACGCACAGAGCGTCGAGCGTATGCTTGGCGCCCGGATGCTTGGCCCGCGCGATCTGCAGCGTGTCGACGATGCGGTCGACCGGTAGCTGCGCGCGCCCGCACGCGCCCAGCTCACCGTTCATGAAGCCCAGGTCGAACATCGCATTGTGGGCGATCAGCGGACAGTCGCCCAGAAACTCGATCAGCTCGTCGCAAATTTCGTGAAAGCGCGGCTTGTCGGCCAGGAATGCCTCGGACAAGCCATGCACCGCAAACGCCTCGACCGGCATGTCGCGGTCGGGGTTCAGATAGCGATGGAAATGCCGCCCGGTCGGCACGCGGTTGATCAGCTCCACACAGCCAATCTCCACCAGCCGGTGCCCGGCGCTGTAGCTCAGGCCGGTTGTTTCGGTGTCGAACACGATTTCGCGCATGCCCGTCTTATCCGCCCGTTTGGCGCGTGAGGCAAGCGATCACCGCCGCAACTTCGGCGCGCGTCGCCTCTTTCGTCGTGCCGGTATCGATCACGAAATCCGCCCGCGCGCGCTTCTCCGCATCGGGCATCTGCCGCGCCAGGATCGACTCGAACCGCTCGAACGTCATCCCCGGCCGCGCGAGCACGCGCGCCCGCTGCACCTCGGCCGGAGCGGACACGACGACGATCTTGTCGACCTGTCGCCACCCGCCGGCTTCGAACAGCAGGGGCACGTCCAGCAGCACCAGCGGTTTGTCGGCATTGGCCTTGAGAAATTCATTGCGCGCATGGGCGACAGCGGGGTGGACGATCCCCTCCAGCCGCTTGAACGCCTCCGGGTTCCCGAACACCGCCTCGCCCAGCAGCGTGCGGTCGACCCCCAAGTCGGTCGTCGTGTCGGGAAACTCGGCCTCGATTCTCCCGACCAGCGCGCCGCCCGGCCCCTGCAGCCGGTGCACCTCGGCATCGGCATCGAACACCGGCACCCCCGCCTCGGCAAACATCGCCGCGACCGTGGACTTGCCCATGCCGATCGAACCGGTGAGGCCGAGGACAAGGCTCATTTCAGCAGCAGCGCCCGCAATTCGGCATCATGCTCGCGCGGCGCCGCTTTGCCAAAGAACAGCTCAAACGCCAGCGCCGCCTGGCCGATGAGCATCTCCAACCCGTCGACCGTCTCCAGCCCGCGCGCCCGCGCCGCCGCCAGCAGCCCGGTCTCGAGCGGCGCATAGACCGCGTCATAGACCAGCGCATCCTCAGGCAGGTTGGACAGGTCGAGGTCGAGCGGCGGATGCCCGACCATCCCCAGCGAACTGGCATTGACCAGCAGTGCGACCGGCGGGATCGGCGCATCGAGCGCCACCACATCGCCCTTCAAGCCGAAGGTCGCGAGCAACCCCATCGCCTTCAACGGCGACCGGTTGAGGATCGTCACAGGGCCGACCCCCGCCCGTGCCAGCGCGAACAGGATCGCCCGCGCCGCGCCGCCTGCACCGACCACCGCGACCGGCGCGCCCTCCAGGTCGAAGTCCGAAATTGGCGCATAGAATCCTGCGGCATCGGTGTTGGTCCCGATCAGCGCACCGTCCGCCCCGCGAAACACGGTGTTGATCGCGCCGATCGAATCCCGCACGCCGCCCGGATCGGGCACGTGATCGAGCGCCGCCACCTTGTGCGGCGCGGTGATGTTGCACCCGCGCCAGTCGGGATCGTCACGCCGCGCGGCGAAAAAGTCGCCCAGCCCCTCGGGCGTCACCAGCGTCTTTTCATAGCGCGCCTCGATCCCGAGCTTGTCGATCCAGAAGCCATGGATCAGCGGCGATTTGGACTGTGCAATCGGGTCGCCGATCACTTCTGCATGAGGGGGGGCATGGGGAATGGTCATGACGTCAACTGGCCTCTGGTCCGCAGATAATCGAGGATGTTGAGCAACGGCATCCCCAGGATGGTGTAGTGGCTGCCCTCGATCCGGCTGAACAGCTGCACCCCCGGCCCCTCGACCCGATAGCAGCCGACACAGCCCGAAATCGCCGGCCATTCGGCGTCGAGATATTCGGCGATGAACGCGTCCGACAGCGGCCGCACCCACAGCCGCGCGCGATCGACATGCCGCCACAGCGCTTGGCCATTCTCCGCAATCACCGCGGCGCTGTAGAGATCGTGGCGCTTGCCCGACAACAGCTTCAGATGGCGCTCGGCGTCCGCGCGGTCGACCGGCTTGTCGAGCAAGGTTCCATCCTCGATCGCCACCACCGAATCTCCACCCAGCACCAAGGTGCCGGGCACCCGCTGGCTGACCTTCAATGCCTTCATCTCGGCCAGCGCATCGGCCAAGTCGCGCGGCGCAACTTCGCCAAGGCTCGCCTTGACCGCCTCTTCGTCGACCAAAGCCGGCAGCGCTTCGTGCGCCACGCCCGCGGCGGTCAGCATCGCGCGCCGCGACGCGCTGGTCGAAGCGAGCACGATCATGCGCGGCCTCCCGCCGTCACCCGCTCATTGGCCATGGTGATGATCGCCGCCGCCGTCTCCTCGATCGATCGCCGGGTCACGTCGATCACCGGCCAGCCATTATCGGCGAACATGCGCCGGGCATAGGCGACCTCCTTCTGCACCGCTTCCTGCTCGACATAGCTGGTCTCGTCCTGCTGGTTGAGCGCGAGCAGCCGGTTGCGCCGCACCTGGATCAGCCGCTCGGGGCTGGTGGTCAGCCCGACCACCATCGGGTTCTTGAGCGAGAACAGCAGGTCGGGCGGGGGCGATTGCGGCACGATCGGGATGTTGGCGACCTTGAACCCGCGATTGGCGAGGTAGATCGATGTCGGCGTCTTCGACGTGCGCGACACCCCGGCGAGCACGATGTCCGCCTCCTCCCAATTCTCCCAATTGACGCCATCGTCATGCGCAATGGTGAACTGGATCGCATCGACGCGCGCGAAATAGGCGGCGTCGAGCATATGCTGCCGCCCCGGCCGCGCCTTCATCTCCTGTCCCAACAAATTGGACAGCGCATGGTTGACCGGGTCGAGCGGCGCCACGGCAGGCAGGCCGATCGCGCGGCACCGCGTCTCGAGCTGGCGACGGATCTCCGGGTTCACCAGCGTGAAGATGACGAGGCCGGGATTCTGCGCGATCTCCGCCAGAATCCGCTCGAGATGCGTTTCGCTGCGCACCATCGGCCAGAAGTGCCGCAGCACCTCGACATCGTCGAACTGCGCGAGCGCCGCCTTGGCGATATTCTCCAGCGTCTCGCCGGTGGAATCCGACAGGAGATGAAGGTGCAGTTTCACCGATTCCCCTCCCGCAAGCGGGAGGGGAGAAGAGGCCGATTTCTGGACAGTTCTGTGGAAAACATGGGGGAAATCGCTAGCGCAACGCGCCGGACCCGCCAAGCGGGGGACTCTGTCCACGCTCCGGGTCATTCGTCCACAACCGCGCCCACAGCGGCGCGATCCGCTCCACAGCCTGTGGATAATGGGGACAGCTGGATCGAATCGCGGCGGAATCCTGCGACTCCGCGCCGTCAATCTGTTGGCAGAATGGGGACGAACGCTTAAGCCCCAGCATCCACGCACCAACACACAACTACATCTTTCTAAGATTCTTCTTCTTATTTTTGTTGAGAGACGGGCGACCCTGTGACTGCGAAAAAACTGCTCCGAGTGCTGTCAGGGGAACGGGTCGATGCCCCGCCGATGTGGCTCATGCGTCAGGCGGGACGCTATCTGCCGGAATATCGTGCGCTCCGGGCGGAGAAGGGCGGCTTTCTCGAGCTGGTCAACGACAGCGACGCCGCGGCCGAGGTGACGCTCCAGCCGATCCGCCGCTTTGGCTTCGACGGCGCGATCCTCTTCTCCGACATTCTCGTCGTCCCCCACGCGCTCGGCCAGGATCTCTGGTTCGAAGCGGGGGAGGGGCCGCGTCTGGCACCCAAGCTCGTCGATACTGCGCTGGAAGCTCTCACAGCGACGCCACAGCGGCTCGACCCCGTCTATGGCACCGTGACCCGCGTCGCCGCCGCCTTGCCGCCTGAGGTGACGTTTCTGGGCTTTGCAGGAAGTCCGTGGACCAACGCCACCTACATGGTGGCAGGGCAGGGCAGCCGCGACCAGAGCGAGACGCGCCGCATGGCCTATCGCGACCCGCAGGCGTTTCAGGCGATCATCGACGCGATCGTCGCCATGACCATCGACTATCTTGCCGAACAGATCGCAGCGGGGGTCGAGGCGGTGCAGCTGTTCGACAGCTGGGCCGGATCGCTTTCGCCGGCACAGTTCGAACGCTGGGTGATCGCCCCCAATGCCGCGATCGTCACGGGGCTGCGCGAACGCTGTCCGCAGGCGAAGATCATCGGCTTCCCCAAGGGCGCGGGCGGCAAGCTCGCCGCCTATGCCCGCGAGACCGGGGTCGACGCGATCGGTCTCGATGAAACGGTCGATCCGGCCTGGGCCCATCGCGAACTCCCCGCCGGCATGCCGGTTCAGGGCAATCTCGATCCGCTCGCGCTGATCGCGGGCGGTGCCGAGCTTCAAGCCGCGGCCACGCGCGTGGTTGATGCCCTGCGCGACCGTCCCCATATCTTCAACCTGGGCCACGGCATTCAGCAGGACACGCCGATCGCCCATGTCGAACAGCTGATCGGCATCGTCCGGGGGACAGCAGCATGAGCGGATTTCTGGCCGGCCTGTATCTGTGGACCAAGGCTGCGCACGTCATTTTCGTGATCTTCTGGATGGCGGGCCTGTTCATCCTGCCGCGCTATCTCGTCCACCATCAGGAAGCACTGGCCGATCCGGTGCAGGCCAAGGCATGGACCGATCGCGAGACCAAGCTGCGCCGCGTGATCCTCACCCCCTCGCTGGTGATCGTGTGGCTGCTCGGCATTGCCCTGGCGATCAATCTCGGCCTGTTGGAGGGCGGCGCGGGTCTGGGCTGGCTCCATGCCAAGCTGCTGCTGGTCGTGCTGCTCTCCGGCTATCATGGCTGGGCCGTGGGCTATGCGAAGAAGCTGGCGGTAGGGCAGGGGTCGCTGACCTCGAAACAGCTGCGCATGGCCAATGAAATCCCCGCGATCTTCGTCGCACTAATCGTCATCCTGGTGATCGTGAAACCCTTCTGACGCTTCCAACATACTTGTAATGTTGGATTTTATTTGTTGTCCTCGGACGGCATCCTTGGATGCCGCTCTTTGACCGTTTGAACCCTGTCATTCGATGACGCGTCGATGGTGTCACATTGGCGCCTCACCGTCGCTTCCGCGTCGTAAAGTGCCTGATGCGGTCGTGTCAGTGTCGCGCAGGCGGTGACTCGATGTCGCCCATGTGTCGCGCTGGTGTCGCGTCGCAGTTGCGTCCCCGCCCGGAACCGGGCGCGAACCCGCCCAGTTCGCCGCAAACCCGCGTATTTCTGTCAGTCTGTCAGCTTCGCGGCAGTCTGACCGCTTGACTTGCCACAGGGCGAATCCTAATCCGCTCGGGTCGCGTCGACGTTCCGGCGGCGGCCCGGCATCCCTCCTTTTTTCCTCAAGCCATCGCCTCCCGCGCGTCCCAACGCCCGAAATCCCCCCGCGATCGCCAGACGGACTTCTCCCATGCACTTGAAAGATTTGAAGAAAACTGCGCCCGCCGAACTGGTGTCGATGGCCGAGGAACTCGGTGTCGAAAGCGCGTCGACGCTGCGCAAACAGGACCTGATGTTCGCCATCCTCAAGGCTCAGGCCGAAAATGGCGAGCTGATCATGGGTGAGGGCACGATCGAAGTGCTTCAGGACGGCTTCGGCTTCCTGCGCAGCCCGCAAGCCAACTACCTCGCCGGTCCCGACGACATCTATGTCTCGCCCAACCAGGTCCGCAAATTCGGCCTGCGCACCGGCGACACGGTCGAAGGCGAGATCCGCGCCCCCAAGGATGGCGAGCGCTATTTCGCTCTGACCAAGCTGGTCAGCGTCAATTTCGACGATCCCGAAGCGGTCCGTCACCGCGTCAATTTCGACAATTTGACGCCGCTCTACCCGGATCAGAAGCTCAAGCTCGATCCCGCCGATCCGACGCAGAAGGACAAGAGCGCACGCGTCATCGACATCGTCTCGCCGCAGGGCAAGGGCCAGCGCACGCTGATCGTCGCCCCGCCGCGCGTCGGCAAGACGGTGATGCTTCAGAACATCGCCAAGGCGATTACCGACAACCATCCCGAGGTGTTCCTGCTCGTCCTGCTGATCGACGAACGGCCCGAGGAAGTCACCGACATGCAGCGCAGCGTGAAGGGCGAAGTGGTCAGCTCGACCTTCGACGAACCCGCCACGCGCCACGTCCAGGTCGCCGAAATGGTGATCGAAAAGGCCAAGCGCCTGGTCGAGCACAAGAAGGATGTCGTCATCCTGCTCGACTCGATCACCCGCCTCGGCCGCGCCTACAACACCGTCGTGCCCAGCTCGGGCAAGGTGCTGACCGGTGGTGTCGACGCCAACGCGCTACAGCGTCCGAAGCGCTTCTTCGGCGCCGCGCGTAATATCGAGGAGGGCGGCTCGCTCTCGATCATCGCCACCGCGCTGATCGACACCGGCAGCCGCATGGACGAAGTCATCTTCGAAGAGTTCAAGGGCACCGGCAACTCCGAAATCGTGCTCGACCGCAAGGTGGCGGACAAGCGCATCTTCCCGGCGCTCGACGTCGGCAAGAGCGGTACCCGCAAGGAAGAGCTGCTGCTCGACAAGGCGACGCTGTCGAAAATGTGGGTGCTCCGCCGCATCCTCATGCAGATGGGCACGACCGATGCGATGGAGTTCCTGCTCGACAAGATGAAGGATTCGAAGACCAACGAAGACTTCTTCGATTCGATGAACCAATAATCGGCCAGGGGGTTTAGCCGCATATGCAGGAAATTTGGGGCCATATCGTCGCCGACTTTGCCGGCCTGTTCTCAGGCAGCGGATCGGCGTGGCTGGCGTTCGGCCAGGTCATTCTGATCGACATCGTCCTGGCAGGCGACAATGCGATCGTCATCGGCGCACTCGCCGCAGGTCTGCCCGCGGATCAGCGCAAGAAGGTCATCCTGATCGGCATCGTCGCCGCGCTGATCCTGCGCATCGGCTTTGCGCTGGTCGTGACCCAACTGCTGCAGGTGATCGGTCTGGTCTTTGCCGGCGGTGTCCTGCTGCTGTGGGTCGCATGGAAGATGTGGCGCGAAATCGGCCATGGCGGCGAAAGCGCCGGTTCGCCCGAGATCGAGGGCGACGAGCATTCGGGCGTGAAGCCCGCCAAGAGCTTCGCCAGCGCCGCCTGGGCCGTTGCGGTCGCCGACGTGTCGATGAGCCTCGACAACGTTCTCGCCGTCGCCGGCGCGGCGCGCGATCATCCGGGCATCCTGATGGTCGGCCTGGTCATTGCGGTCGCACTGATGGGCGTCGCGGCGAACATCATCGCCAAATATATCGAGCGCTACCGCTGGATCGCGTGGATCGGTCTGCTGGTGATCGTCTATGTCGCGGGGTCGATGATCTACACCGGGATCACCGACCAGGAAATCGGTCTGCTTCAGCTCTTCCGCTAAGCAACTGATCTAAAAAGAAAAGGGGCGGCATTCACCGGAATGCCGCCCCTTTTTTTGTCAGCCGATATGTTCGGCGAAAAAGGCCTCGGTCCGGCTGTCGGCCAGCTGCGCCGCGGCCTCCGACCGGCGCTTGCCCATCTCGGTGGCAAAGCCGTGATCCTCGCCGGGATAGTCGTGGAGCGTTACCTTGGGGTGATCGTCCAATCCTTCGTGCATTGCCGCCTGAACCGGAGCCGGCACGAACCCGTCCTCTCCGGCAATGTGCAGCATCAGCGGATTGGCGATGGCGTGCTTCTCACCCAACAGGCCGTCGACGCCCACCGCATAATAGCCGACACTGGCGTCGCTGTCGGTCCGCGCCGCGGTCATGAAAGCGAGGCGCCCGCCCAAGCAATAACCGGTGACCCCGACCTTGCCGCCACTCGCGTCCCGCGCCGCGCGGATCGTCGCCTCGATATCGGCAACGCCCTTGTCCTGATCGAACTTGCCCATCCAGTCGAGCGCCTGCTTGAACTCTGCCTCGACATCGGGATCCAGCTCGATTCCGGGCTGCAGGCGCCAGAACAGGTCCGGCGCGAACGCGACATAGCCGAGCGAAGCGAAATGATCGCATTTGCGCCGGATGCCCTCATTCACGCCGAAGATTTCCTGGATGACCACGATGGCACCGCGCGGCGTGCCCGCCGGGTCGGCGCGATAGGCGGCAAAGCTGCCGCTGCCGTCGATTGCCGCAATCTCGATACTCGCCATGATACGCTCCTTGTTCAGCGGTAACGCTGCTCGTGGTCGAGCAGCCATGATTTGGTCGCGGGGCCGTCTCCCGCCGAATAGCTTCCCAGCGCGCCGCCGGCCGCGGTCACCCTGTGACATGGAATGATGACGGGCAGTGGGTTGCGCGCACACAGTTGCCCGATCGCGCGCGGCCCCGACCGGAGCCGCCGGGCCAGTTCGCCATAGCTCGCGGTCTCGCCATAGCGCAGCGCGATCAGCCCGTCGCGCAACTCTCCCCCGCGCGGCGATGCCATCGGGGGGAGCGGGAGGTCGAACTCTTTGAGATCGCCCGCGAAATACGCCAACAGCTGCTCCGCCGCGGCGCGAACCGGCGCGCTTCGACCCGCATAGCGCTGCCCCTGCGCCCCCATGGTCACGCGCAGCACGCTGTTTTCATCCCCGTCGATCCGCACCGGGCCGATGGGCGTTGCGATCAAGGCATGGTCGCGCGCATACATGGGATGAGCGTAGGGCAGGGGATGCCGTCGGCTCAAGCGGAGAAGAGCGAATGAAGATCAATGTCGAGATCGACTGCACCCCTGAAGAGGCACGCCGCGCGATGGGCCTCCCCGACTTTACCCCGGTTCACGACCGCTACATCCAGCTGATGCTCGATTCGATCGAAAAGGGCGGGGTGAACCCTGAGCTGATCGAGAATATGATGAAGAACTGGACTCCGATGGGAGAGGCCGGGATGAATTTCTGGCGCGGCATGTTCGATATGGGCAAGCGCAGCGGGGGCGAGTGACTGACACGATCTTTGCCCTGTCGAGCGGGGCACCGCCGGCCGGGATCGCGGTGATCCGCATTTCCGGGCCGGACGCGTTTGCCGCCGCGGCGCAGCTGGCGGGCAGCCTCCCGCCGCCGCGGCGTGCATCGCTGCGGACCCTGCGACGTGGCGGCGAGGCGCTCGATCGTGCGCTCGTCCTCGTCTTCCCTGGTCCGGCAACGGCAACTGGAGAAGATCTCGCCGAACTGCATCTCCATGGCGGGCGGGCCGTAATCCGGGCGGTGGAAGCGGCGCTGGCCGCCATGCCCGGGCTGCGCGGTGCCGAACCGGGGGAGTTCACCCGCCGCGCTTTGGAGCATGGCCGTATCGACCTGACCGAAGCCGAGGGGCTGGGCGACCTGCTGTCCGCCGAAACCGAGATGCAGCGCCGCACCGCCCTGCGCGCCGCGGAGGGCGGGGTCCGCGCGCGGATCGAAAGCTGGGCGGCACGGACGCTGCAGCTGTCGGCATTGGTCGAAGCGATGCTGGATCACGGCGATGAGGAGGATGTCGCGCGCGAAGGCGATGTGATCGCGAGCGTGCAGCACGATGCGGCGTCACTGGCCGATGAGATTGCGGCGCTTGTCGCACAGCCGCCGGTGGAGCGGATCCGGGACGGAATCCGCGTGGTCCTCGCCGGATCGCCCAATGCCGGCAAGTCGACCCTGCTCAACGCGTTGGTCGGCCGGGAAGCGGCGATTGTGTCGCCGCTCGCCGGGACGACACGCGACCGGATCGAAGTCCCGGTAATGCGCGACGGCATTGCCTATCTGTTGACCGACACTGCGGGGCTTCACGCCGCGCCAACCGATATGGTCGAGAAGATCGGGATCGAACGTGCGCGGGACGCGATCGCGGCGGCGGACATCATCCTCTGGCTTGACGATGCACCCTTGCCCGACGCGCTTGCAGCGCTCCCGCATTTGTTGCTGCATCCGCGCGCCGATGCGGCCGGACGTGGTGCCAGCGATGCGCGCCTGGCAGTGTCGGCGCATACGGGGGAGGGGCTGGGCCAGCTTTGGGACCAGGTGGCGCGGATCGCCGCGACGCTTCTCCCCCCCGCCGATACGATCGCGCTCAACGCGCGACAGCGCGCACTGGCGGGGCAGGCACTGTCGGGTTTGCGGAGCGCCGCCGAGCAGACCGACATGCTGTTGCTGGCGGAAGAGCTGCGAGCCGCATTGCGCGCCTTCCACCGCGTGACCGGTGCAGCGGATGTCGAGGCGATGCTCGACGCATTGTTCGGGCGTTTCTGCATTGGCAAGTGAGTGTTCCACGTGGAACGCTTTTGACCTGACCGCCCACGCCCGCTAAGGCGCGGCTATGCAATATTGCGATGTGATCGTGATCGGGGGCGGCCATGCCGGTACCGAGGCGGCGGCTGCGGCTGCGCGCTGCGGTGCGCGCACCGCGCTGATTACCTTTGACCCTGCGCTGATCGGGGCGATGTCCTGCAATCCCGCGATCGGCGGGCTGGGCAAGGGCCATCTGGTGCGCGAAGTCGACGCAATGGATGGCCTGATCGCGCGCGCTGCCGACGCCGCCGCGATCCATTATCGCCTGCTGAACCGCTCGAAAGGACCGGCGGTGCAGGGGCCACGGGTTCAGGCCGACCGCGTGCGCTATGCCGCTGCGGTCCAGTCGATCCTCGCCGGGCAGGACGGGCTTGAGATCGTCGCGGGAGAGGCGGTCGCGCTGTTGCTCGAGGGTGGTCGCGTCGCCGGCATCCGGCTGGGCGGCGGAACCGAACTCCGCGCGCCAACGGTCGTCATCGCCAGCGGCACCTTCCTCGGCGGCCGCATCTTTCGCGGCGAGGAGCGTGAGACCGGGGGCCGGGTAGGGGAGCGCGCCGCGACCGAGCTTGGCGTGCAGCTGCGCGATTGCGGCCTGCCGATCACCCGGCTCAAGACCGGCACTCCACCCCGGATCGACGGTCGCACTATCGATTGGGCGGCGCTGGACGAGCAGCCCAGCGACATTGACGACTGGCGCATGTCGCCGATGACGCGCGGCCAACGCCTGCCCCAGCTCGCCTGCGCCATCACCCGCACCACCCTCGCGACCCACGATATCATCCGGGGTGGCCTCGACCGCTCGCCCCTGTTCAGCGGTGCGATCGAGGCGGGGGGGCCACGCTATTGCCCATCGATGGAGGACAAGATCTTCCGTTTCGGCGACCGCGATGGGCATCAGATCTTCCTAGAGCCGGAGGGCCTAGCCACCCATCTCGTCTACCCCAACGGCCTATCGACCTCGCTGCCCACCGATGTGCAGGCGGCGATGATCGCGTCGATCCCCGGCCTGGAGCGCGCGCGCATCGTCACGCCCGGCTATGCGGTCGAATATGACCATGTCGACCCGCGCTCGCTGTCGCATCAGCTCGAAAGCCGGGACGTCCCGGGCCTATTCTGCGCTGGCCAGATCAACGGCACGACCGGCTATGAAGAGGCCGCTGCACAGGGCCTCGTCGCCGGCATCAACGCCGCTGCGGCAGCACTTGGCCGCGCGCCGACGCTGTTTCCGCGCGAGCTCAGCTATATCGGGGTGATGATCGACGACCTGACGCTGCAGGGCGTCACCGAACCCTATCGCATGCTCACCGCCCGCGCCGAGCACCGCCTGTCGCTCCGCGCCGACAACGCCCAGACCCGGCTCGCGCCCTTGGGAGCCGCGGCAGGCTGTCTCGGTCCCGACCGTACGGCCTTCATCGCCGAGCGCCGCCGCGCCCGGCAGGAACTCGATACCCGCTTTAGCCGCACACTCACCGCGCACAGCCTCGGTCAGAAGGGCGCCGCCGTCGCGCAGGATGGCGCCCGGCGCACGGCCTTCGACTGGCTGCGCTTCCCGGCGGTGAGCCTGGACCATCTCGCCATCCCCACCGACGATATCGACCCCGCCGTGTTGGGCGAACTGATCGAGGACGCCCGCTACGCCCCTTATCTCGAACGCCAGGCTGCGGAGACGGCAGCGATGACCCGTGCCGACGGCACCCGCATTCCAACCGCGCTCGATTATGCGACGATACCGGGCCTCTCCAACGAGATGGTCGAACGTCTCGGCGCAGCCCGGCCCGCAACAATTGGCGATGCAGCCCGCGTGCGCGGCGTGACCCCTGCGGCGTTGACCGCGATCCTCCTCCATGTGAAGCGCGCGGCATGACCGAAGACGAAGCCCGCGCATGGATACGTAGCCGTTACGATGTTTCACGTGAAACACGGCTTGCCCAGTTCGTCGATCTGCTGCGCGATGAAGCAACGCGGCAGAATCTGATTGCACCCTCGACCCTCGACGCGATCTGGGCGCGTCATATCGTCGACTCCGCCCAGTTGCTCGACCATGGCGACCCCGGTGGCCTATGGCTCGATATCGGCAGCGGGGCAGGGCTGCCCGGCATCGTCCTGGCCATCCTCCGCGACGGCCCGGTCGAGCTGGTTGAACCGCGCAAACTCCGCACCGCGTTTCTCCAGCATATCGTCGACACGCTCGGTCTCACCAATGTGACGATCCACACCGCCAAGGTGGAGCGGACCAAGGGCCGCGCCGCCGTCGTCACCGCGCGTGCCGTCGGGTCGCTCGACACGCTCTTCCGCATCGCGCGCCATCGCAGCGACCGCTCGACCCTGTGGGTGTTGCCAAAGGGGCGCAATGCGCAATCGGAGGTGGAAGATGCGCAGCTATGGTGGCAAGGTTCGTTCCACGTGGAACCGAGCGTGACCGCACCGGACTCGCTCATCATCGTCGCAAACGAGGTGCGCCCCAAATGATCTGCATCGCGATTGCAAATCAGAAGGGCGGCGTGGGCAAGACCACGACCGCGATCAATGTCGGCACCGCGCTCGCGGCGACCGGTATGCGCGTGTTGCTGCTCGACCTCGATCCCCAGGGAAATTGTTCGACCGGCCTCGGCATCGGACGCGCCGATCGCGAGCGCTCGACCTATGACCTGCTGATTGGCGAGACGAGCCTGGAGGATGTCGCGGTGCCGACCCGCGTGCCGGGACTCGATATCGTCCCCGCGACGGTTGATCTGTCGGGTGCAGAGATCGAGCTGATCGAGTTCGAAGCCCGCACCCATCGCCTCGCCACCGCGATCGAACGCAGCGCAGAGCGCTGGGACGTGGTGTTGATGGACTGCCCGCCCTCGCTCGGCCTGCTCACCATCAACGCGATGGTCGCCTCCGACGCGCTGCTCGTCCCGCTGCAATGCGAGTTCTTCGCGCTCGAAGGGCTCAGCCAGCTGCTCAACACGGTCGAGCGTATTCGCGGCCGTTTCAACCCCGGCCTGTCGATCCTCGGCGTGGCCCTGACCATGTACGACCGCCGCAACCGCCTGACCGATCAGGTCGCCGATGACGTCCGCGCCGTGCTGGGCAAAGTCGTGTTCGACACCGTCATCCCGCGCAACGTGCGTCTGTCCGAAGCGCCGAGCCACGGCCTGCCCGCGCTGATCTACGATTATCGCTGCGCCGGCTCCGAAGCCTATATCGCCCTTGCCCGCGAAGTGATCGATCGCCTGCCCAAGCTGAAGAAGGCCGCATGACCGAAGAGACTCCAGCGACCCCGACTACCGCTCCTGCCGCTGCACCGCGCAAACCACGCCCCGGTCTTGGCCGCGGCCTCAGCGCGCTGTTGGGCGATGCCGAACGCGAAGAGCCGGTGCGTCCCGGCACCGAACCCTCGATGGGCGTCCGGCTGCTCCCGGTCAGCTCGCTGTCGCCGCACCCGGATCAGCCGCGCCGCCATTTCGATGAGGATGCGCTGGAAGAGCTGGCCAAGTCGATCGCGATGCGTGGCCTCATTCAGCCGATCGTCGTGCGCCCGCATGGCAAGGATTACCAGATCGTCGCCGGCGAACGCCGCTGGCGCGCCGCCCAGCGCGCCCGCCTGCACGAAGTCCCGGTCATCGTCCGCGACCTGGACGAGGCGCAGACCGTCGAAATCGCGATTGTCGAGAATATCCAGCGTGAGGATCTCAACGCGATCGAAGAGGCTGAGGCCTATGCCAAGCTGATCAATGAGTTCGGCCACAGCCAGGAAGCGCTGGCCAAGATCGTCCATAAATCGCGCAGCCATATCGCGAATCTGATCCGCCTGCTCGATCTGCCGCAAAGCGTGCGTCAACGCGTGGTCGAGGGTGCCCTGACCATGGGCCACGCCCGCGCGCTGATCGGCGCGCCCGACCCCGAAAAGCTGGCGAAGATCGTCGTCGAACGCGACCTCTCCGTCCGCGACACCGAAAAACTCGCCCGCGACGCCAAGCCGCGCGCGCCCGGGAAGGGCGGGGGCGACAAGACCAGCGGCGGCAGCAACGCCGACATCGCCGCGCTGGAGCGCCAGCTGGGCGACGTGCTGGGCCTCAACGTCAAGATCAGCTTCGGCGAAAAGGGCGGGGCGCTGACGCTCGCCTATTCGACGCTCGACCAGCTCGACATGATCTGCCAGCGGCTGACCGGAGAGAAAATCTAGTTAAATCAGTGAATTGCGGTCGGGCCGACGCGCATTCTGATCTTCTTAGCCCCTCCCGCTTGCGGGAGGGGTTGGGGAGGGTCTTCTTCTTCGATTCCGCAGCGTCGCCTTAACCCCCAATCGTCACCCCGGCCCTGTGCCGGGGTCCACCGGGAGGCAAGCGCGGAGCTTGAACTTCAAGCCGCCGGACGCGAGGATGCTTGGACCCCGGAACAAGTCCGGGGTGACGAACAGATAGAGTCGACTTGTCGCCTGCGGAATCCGCCGCCAGATAGTCAGCGTGGAAATAGAAGGCCTTACTCCCGCAGCCTTGCGGGCTCTACCGAGCGATGAGCTCGATGCACTGCTCGCATTCGGGCGACCAATCACGTTCCGCATCGGATCGGCAACCGTGCTTGCCGAGTTCAACAAGGATGATGATTGCCTCACCGTCAATCTCGCGCACATCGACGGTGGCGGGGAGGGCGTGCTTGTATCGCTATGGAAGCTCGTCACTGCGTTCGCGAAGGACCGTGGCTATCATTGCGTCTTGTGGAACGTCCACGCACTCACCTGTGCCAACCCGAACCCACGCCTCCAGAAGTTCTTGTGTGAACGCGGGTTTGCGGAAACGCACAGCGAAAGGCACGGTCGGGTCTTGAGTCGTCTGGAGCCGATCCAACATCCCTAATCTGCCCGCCTCACCCCCGCGCCGCACCTCGCGCCAACACCGCCAGCTCATGATCCGCCAGCACCTGCCCGGCATTGCCCCCGCCGCGCGTCATCGCCCGTTCCGCCTCACGCGCGCGTTCCACGGCGCGCGCCAGCATCGGGCTGTTCCAGCGTTGCAGCGCGCGGATCGTCGCGGCTTCCTCCTTGAAGAACACGCGGTGCTTCTTGACCACCTCGGCGGGGCTCATCCCGTGATCGATATCGGCGCGCATCTCGGCCAGCGCCATCAGGCGGCGGACCAGACCGCGCAGCAGCGGAATCGTCGACACCCCCGCCGCATCGAGCCGCGCCAGCTCCACGCCGATTTCCGCGGGGCGACCGCCCACCACCGCCTCGATCGCGCCTGACATCTCGGCCTCGCCCAGATCCGCGCCGATCGCATCCAGCGCCTCGATTCCGGCCTCACGCGGCCGATCGGGCGCGGCGTCGAGGAACAGCGACAATTTCTCGATCTCACGCGCCAGCACCGCGCGATCGCCGCCCGACATCGCAGCCAGTCGATCCGCCGCTCCGCCGACCAGCCGCAACCCATGTTCGCGCGCGATTCCGGTCGCCAGCTGCCCGGCGGTGCGCGCATCGGGGACATAACAGGCATGGACCATCACATTGGGCGCGGCGAGCGCGAGCTTGAGCAGCCGTCCGGTGCCTTTGAGGCCGCCGCCGACCGCAACCACCGGATTCCCCGCCGTCTCCGCCTCGATCAGCATCCGCACGGCGTCGGTGCCGCCATCGTCGATGCCCGACACACGGATGTAGCGCGCGCCACCGAACAGCGAGAGCGAGGCTGCCTCGCCGGCGAGCAGCCCGGCATCGTCCTTCAGCGCATTGCCCTCGATATCGATGCGCTCGGCATCCGGCCCCATCGCCCGGCCCAGCCGCGCGGCCAGGTCGTTGGCGCCCGCCTCATCGGGGCCGTAGAGCAGAAACAGGCGGATATCGGGGCCCGGCTTGTCCAGCCGCGCCCGGATCTGCGCCTCGCTCGCCTTCACTTCGTTTTGGAGCTGCGCGCGTAGCGGGCCAGCCGCGCGACGATCTGGTCCGCAACGATGCCCGACAGCCGCTCCAGCGCGCTCCGCTCGGCCGCGATCGTCGCATATTCCGAACCGGCAACGTCGATGCCGGCATCCGAACCTGCGGTGGCGTCGAGCACGGTCTGTCCTGTGGCCAGGTCGATCAGCTGGTAGCGTGCGCGCAGCGTCCGCCGTTCGCGCGTCACCACGTCATCGCTACGCACGCCCAGACCCTCGATCCGGTCGTCCAGCTTGATCTCGAGCCGATAGGTGGGCGTGCCGCTGCGCGTCGCCTCGATCCGGTCGCGCACGGCATTGGCGACCAGCCAGCCATTCTCGCCCGGAATCGGCGCGACCTCGACGCCCGACAGCATCGTCTGCACCGGGCCACCCACACCGCCGCCATAGAGCGGCCGCAGCCCGCAGCCCGACAGCGTGGTGCTCGCCGCGACCAGCGCGATCAGGAGTGCTGCGCGCTTCATGCGACGATATTTACCAGACGGTCGGGCACGACGATCACCTTTCGCGGTGTAGCGCCGTCCAGAATGCGCTGCACATTGGTATTTGCCAAGGCCATGGCTTCCAGATCGGCCTTGTCCGCGCCCTTGGCCGCCGTGACGGTATCGCGCAGCTTGCCATTAACCTGGATCGCGATCGTCACCTCGTCATCGACCAGCAGGGCAGGGTCGACCGCCGGCCATTCAGCATCGGCGATCAGGCCGCTGTTGCCCATCGCTGCCCAGGCTTCCTCGGCCAGATGCGGCACCATCGGTGCTGCGATCAGGATCGCGGTGCGAATCGCGGTCGCGCGCGACGCGCTCGGCGCGGCCTTTTCGATCGCATTGACCAGGCCATAAAGCTTGGCCACCGCCTTGTTGAACTGCAGCCCCTCGATATCCGCGGCGACTCCGGCGATGGTCTGGTGCAGCACGCGGTCGAGGCCCTTGTCCTCGCCGGTCCAGTCGCTGAGGCCATCGAACAGCCGCCACAGCCGCTGGACGAAGCGCCACGCACCCTCAATGCCGTTCTCGGTCCACTCCAGATCGCGCTCGGGCGGCGAATCCGACAGCACGAACCACCGCACCGCGTCCGCGCCGTACTGGTCCACGATCGGTTCGGGATCGACCGTGTTCTTCTTGGACTTGGACATCTTCTCGATGCGGCCGACGGTGACCGGGCCACCGCCCTCGACCTCGACCAGTGCGTCGTTGCTGCGCACCACCTCGCCCGGCGACAACCAGCGGCCATCGGCGGACTTGTAGGTCTCGTGCGTCACCATGCCCTGGGTGAACAGCCCCTCGAACGGCTCGGCGATATCGATCATCCCGATCCGCTTGAGCGCGCGCGTCCAGAAACGGGCATAGAGCAAATGCAGGATCGCATGCTCGACCCCGCCGATATACTGATTCACCGGCAGCCATTGCTCGGCCACCGCACGGTCGAACGGCTTGTCGCCGGGCTGGCTGGCAAAGCGGATGAAATACCAGCTCGAATCGACGAAGGTATCGAGCGTATCGGTCTCGCGCCGCGCCGGCTTGCCGCATTGCGGGCAATCGACATGCTTCCAGGTCGGATGGCGGTCGAGCGGGTTGCCGGGGATGTCGAAGCTGACATCTTCGGGCAGCACCACCGGCAGCTGCTTCTTGGGCACCGGCACCGCGCCGCAAATCTCGCAATGCACGATCGGGATCGGCGTCCCCCAGTAACGCTGGCGCGAAACGCCCCAGTCGCGCAGCCGCCAGACAGTCGTTCCTTTGCCCCATCCTTCGGATTCGGCACGCCGGATCACCTCACGCTTCGCGTCGGCGACATCCATGCCATTCAGGAAGTGAGAATTGACGAGCGTACCCGGGCCGGTGAAGCTTTCTTCCTCGACATATTCGCTTTGGGTTTTTTCGCCATCCGAGACGACTCGACGGATCGGCAGGCCATATTTGGTCGCGAATTCGAAATCGCGCTGGTCGTGCGCCGGCACCCCGAACACCGCGCCGGTGCCGTAATCCATCAGCACGAAATTGGCGATATAGACCGGCAATTCCCATGCGGAATCAAAGGGATGCGCCGCGCGGATGCCGGTGTCGAAGCCGAGCTTCTCCTGCGTTTCGATCTCCGCCGCGGTGGTCCCGCCCAGCTTGCACTGCGCGATGAACTCCGCCGCCGCCGAATCCTTGGCCGCCAGCGCCTGCGCGATCGGGTGATCCGCCGCGATCGCCACGAAGCTCGACCCGAAAATCGTGTCGGGGCGGGTGGTGAACACCTCTACTTCTTTGAAATCGCTGGACGAAAGCTTGAAGCGGAACTGCAGGCCCTGCGACTTGCCGATCCAGTTTTCCTGCATCAGCCGGACCTTGTCGGGCCATTTGTCGAGAGTTTCGAGACCCTCGAGCAGCTCGTCGGCAAAGTCGGTGATCTTGAGGAACCACTGGTTGAGCTTCTTCTTCTCGACGGGCGCACCTGACCGCCAGCCGCGCCCGTCGATCACCTGCTCGTTGGCGAGCACGGTCATGTCGACCGGGTCCCAGTTGACCGTCGATTCCTTGCGGTAAACCAATCCGTTAGCGAACAGATCGAGGAACAGCGCCTGCTCGTGCCCGTAATAGTCCGGCTCGCACGTCGCCAGCTCGCGACCCCAGTCGATCGCGAGGCCGAGGCGCTTCAGCTGCGCGCGCATCGTCGCGATATTGTCGCGCGTCCAGCCGCCGGGATGGACCTTCTTTTCCATCGCGGCATTTTCGGCCGGCATGCCGAATGCGTCCCACCCCATCGGGTGGAGCACTTCCATGCCCTTCATCCGCCGATAGCGCGTCAGTACGTCGCCCATCGTGTAGTTACGGACATGCCCCATATGGATGCGTCCCGACGGATAGGGAAACATCTCAAGCACATAGGATTTGGGCTTGGGCGAGTGATCGTCCGCGGCGAAGGTGCGGCGTTCTTCCCAGACCTTCTGCCACGCGGAATCGGCGTTCAGCGCGTTGAACCGCGACACATGTCTTTCCTTGTCTTCAACCGGACGGGCGCACGGCCCGCCCGGATCACTTCTCGACGATTGCGGCGCGCCGCAGGTCGCGGGCCTTGGTCAGGATGATGTCTTCCAGCTTCTGCACCGTTGCGGCTTCGACCGGGGCGTCGACCCACTGGCCACCGCGATTCTGCTGGCGCTGGACGCTGACGCGCAGCGCATCGGCGCGTAGATCCTGATCCAGGATCGCCACCGTGATCTTGATCCGCTCGGTCGAAAGGCTGGGGTTCACATACCAGTCGGTGACGATCACGCCGCCATTCGAATCGGTCTGCGCGATCGGCGCGAACGACACGGTGTCGAGCGCGGCGCGCCACAGATAGGCGTTGACGCCGATCGTCGTCACCTTCGACGCGGCAAGGTCGGCGCGCGGGCGATCGCCACCGCCACCGCATGCGGCGAGGGTGAGGGCAACGCTGCCCAGGATCGCGGTGCGCAACTGGCGGTTCATCGGCATCATCCTATGGGAAATCTCATCGGGTCGGTGTGCATCTATAGATGCTGGCGCGCGCGCCGCAAGCGCAAGCCGCTGCAGGGCCATGCTGTGCGTCTTGGGCAACACCTGCACCAAAATCGGATTCCCCCTGTGGAACATCGCGGTCGAATCATGGTAGTGGCTAGCACGAATAAGGGGTTGCGATGCGTATTCGTCGGATGATTGCGGGTATGGGACTGGGGGCGCTGGGCGTCGCCGGGCTCGTTGCCGCGCCGGCGCTGCTCGCACAAACCGGGGCACCGCAAAGTGTTGCGCCGGTGCGGTCGAGCCAGATCGCAGGCATCGGCACCTTCACCCCGGCATCGGCCGACCCCCGACTCGCGGCGGTATTGGCGCGCAGCGGTCTGTCGGGCAGCGGCTTCCGCTTCACCCCCGCCGACACGCGCGGGACCAGCAATCGCAGCGTGACCGTCGCGGTCCGTGCGCGCACTGCGCGTCCGTCTGCCGCCATCGCCGATCGCGGTGTTGCGGCACCGGCGTCGGTGACGCTGCAGCCAATCGCCTATAATCTGGGCGTGTCGGTGGGCTGGAAGCGCTTTGCCATCTCGGGCGACCTTGCCAAGATGGACCTGGCCGGACAGCCGGGCAGCAGCGAGAAGATGGATCTCGGCGTTTCCTATACCGGGAAGCGCGCATCGGGGCGGATCAAGGCGACCAGCGAGAAGCCGAGCGAACGCGGTCCGCGTCTGCTGACGGTCGATCCGAATTATTCGCTGGACGTTGGCGGGGCCTATTCGATCACGCGCAATCTCGATGTGACGGCGGGCGTCCGCTACACCAGCGAGAAGGACCGTCTGCCGCAGCTCAAGGATGATCGCCGCGACAGTCAGGCGGTCTATGTCGGGACGGCGATCCGCTTCTGATCGTTGAACTGGCTCAAGCCCAAGCGTCGATCCCGGCCCATCCATAGGCACCAACGCGGCGAAGCGCGCGCCAGCGGCGTTCGTTCATTCCGCCCAGCGCGATCACCGGTAGCTTGAGTCCGCGAATCATCAGCCCGAATCGGACTGCGCCGAGCGCCGGCGCCCCGGGGTGCGAACGGGTCGGATGGACTGGCGAAACGAACAGCAGCGCCGCGCCAGCCCGGATTGCCGCGACGGCTTCGACCCGCGAATGCACCGGGGCGGTGAGTGCATCGCGCTGGCGTCCATGGCGGAGCACCGCTCCGCGACCGACCGGCGGCCCGGCCACCACCAGCACCAGCCCCCGTCGGCGCGCGCAGCTGCGCACGCGTGCGTAGAGCGCCTGCCGTTTGGTGGGAGCGGTGGAATAGTGGCGAAAGACGATGCCAGACCCGCGTGGCAGCGCGTCGATCGCCGCCCATAGTGCATCGCCGAGCCGCTCGTCGGTCATCAGCCAGCGGCGCGGAAGTCGGGCAGAGCGGGGGTGGCGGCGCGGCATCGTGCCACCTATAGCGCCGATCATGTCCGCCGAAACCGCCTCCACCCGCCTCGCCGATATCCATTCGCGGATTGCCCATGCCGCCAAGATCGCCGGCCGCCGCGCCGACGCCGTCACGCTGATCGCGGTATCCAAGACCCACGATGCCGCGGCCATCCAGCCTTTGATCGATGCCGGACACCGCGTGTTCGGCGAAAATCGCGTTCAGGAAACTGCGGCGAAATGGCCCGCGCTCAAGGCTGCGACCCCCGATATCCGCCTGCATCTGGTCGGCCAGCTTCAGTCAAACAAGGCGGCCGACGCGGTGGCGCTGTTCGATGCGATCCATTCGGTCGATCGCCCGTCGCTGGTCGCCGCGCTGGCCAAGGCGATGGCGGAGAGCGGCAAGCGCCCCGATTGCTTCATCCAGGTCAATATCGGCGACGAGCCGCAAAAGGGCGGGGTGGCCGTTGACGGGCTGCCCGCGCTGCTGGCGCAGGCGCGGGCGGCGGGCCTGCCGATCGCCGGATTGATGGCGGTGCCGCCGGTCGGAGTCGATTCGGCGCCCTATTTCGCCTTGCTCGCCAAGCTGGCGCGCGAGGCGGGGCTGGAGGGACTCAGCATCGGCATGTCGCATGATTTCGAGGTCGCGGTGACGATCGGCGCGACCCATGTCCGTGTTGGCACGGCGCTGTTCGGAACGCGCGCGTGAGCCTGTCGGTCCGGTTCGATGCGCTGATCTTCGATTTCGACGGCGTGCTGCTCGAGAGCGAGTTCGAGGGGAATCGGCACATCGCCGAGTATCTGACCGCCATCGGGCACCCGACCAGCCCTGAGGAATCGATGGCGAACTTCATGGGCCTTGCCGGGGCTGAGTTCATCGAGGCCATCGAACGCTGGATCGGACGCACCCTGCCTGAAGACTTCCACGACGCGCGCGAGGCGGAAAATCGCCGGGCGTTGGCGGAGGGGGTGGCCGAAGTCGCGGGCGCGATCGCGTTCGTGCGCGCGCTACCGCACGATCTGCCGCGGGCCATCGCCTCGTCCAGCAACAGCCACTGGATCGCCACGCATCTCGACCATCTTGGCATCCGCGATGTCTTTCATGGCCGGATCTTCAGTGGGCGTGAGCATGTGACGCGCGGCAAGCCCGCGCCGGACATCTATCTCCACGCCGCCGCCCAGCTTGGGGTGCCGATCGAACGCTGCGCGATCCTTGAGGATTCACCGGTGGGCGCGACCGGGGCGGTGGCGTCGGGCGCGCATGTCATCGGCCTGTGCGCGGGTAATCATTGCGGACCGGACCACGGCGCCCGCCTGCGCGCGCTGGGCGTCCACGCCATCGCGCACGACTTTGTCGAAGTCGCGCGGCTGCTGGCCTAAGCGGTTCCGCCCACGGTCAGTCCGTCGAGCAACAGCGTCGGCTGACCGACGCCCGCTGGCACCGACTGGCCGCCCTTGCCGCACATGCCGATACCCTCGTCGAGCGCGAAATCATTGCCGATCCCGATCACCCGGGTCAGGCTGGTCGGGCCGTCGCCGATCAGCGTCGCGCCCTTGATCGGGGCACCGAGCTTGCCGTTCTCGATCTTGTACGCTTCGGTGCAGCTGAAGACGAACTTGCCCGAAACGATGTCGACCTGACCGCCGCCAAAGCTCTTGGCGAAGATGCCCTTCTTCACCCGGCTGAGCAGTTCGGCGGGATCGTCCTGACCCCCGCGCATGAAGGTGTTGGTCATGCGCGGCATCGGGGCGTGCTGGAAGCTCTCGCGGCGGCCATTGCCGGTCGGTTCGACGCCCATCAGCCGCGCGTTCATCCGGTCCTGCATATAGCCGCGCAGGATGCCGTCCTCGATCAGCACCGTCTCGCGCGTCGGCGTGCCTTCGTCGTCGATCGACAGCGATCCGCGCCGATCGGTAATCGACCCGTCATCGACCACGGTGACGCCGGGCGCGGCCACGCGCTCGCCGATGCGGCCGGAAAAGGCGCTGGTGCCCTTGCGGTTGAAGTCGCCCTCGAGGCCATGGCCGATCGCTTCATGCAGCAGGATGCCGGGCCAGCCGGGCCCGAGCAGCACCGTCATCTCCCCCGCCGGTGCATCGACCGCGTCAAGATTGACCAGCGCCTGCGCCAGCGCCTCGTCGATCGCGCGGTTCCACGTCTCGGGCTGCATCAGCCGGTCATAGAGCGCGCGGCCGCCGGTGCCGAAGCTACCTGTCTCGCGGCGTCCGTTGGATTCGACCACTATGCTGACGTTGAGGCGGACCAGCGGGCGGATGTCGGTGGCGATGAAGCCATCGGGGCGGACGATCTCGACCACGCTCCATGATCCGAGCAGGCTGACCGATACCTGCACCACACGCGGGTCGCGGGCGCGGGCGGCGGCGTCGATCGTCTGGCACAGGTTCACCTTGTCGGCGAAGGGGACCAGATCGAGCGGATCGGCATCGGTATAGAGGTGGCGGTTGGTTCTTGCGGGGGGTGCCGCTTTGGGGCCGGTCGCCGGGTCGATCAGCGCCATCGTCTCACCCGCGCGGCGGATCGCGGCGTCGCTGATCTCATTGGCATGGGCAAAGGCGGTGGTCTCGCCGCTCACCGCGCGCAGGCCGAAGCCCGAGTCGGTGTTGTAGGACGCGGTCTTGAGCCGTCCGTCGTCGAAGCCGAACGCCTCCGTCTTGCGATATTGCAGGTAAAGCTCGCCATCCTCGGCCTTTGCGAGGATCGATGCGGTCAGGCGCTGCGCGGCGTCGGCATCGAAGCCGTCGCGGTAGAGGAAACCTCGGGGATCGCTGTACATCCCCGGAATATAGAGCGCTTAAAGGCTCGCGCCAGACGCGATGTCGGGCAAATCGCTCTGGTCGGCGCCATCGGCCGGGCCGCCGATCAGGACGAAGCGGCGGTCGCAATAGCCGCAATCGACATAGCCATGCTCGTCGATCTGCAGAAACACGCGCGGATGGCCGAGCGCGGCGGGGATACCGGCATGCGCGCCGTCACAGGCGACGCGGGCGGTGGTGACGCGGGTGACTTCGGGCGGCGCGATCATGGGAGTGCGGTTAGCAAAGCGGCGGAGGGGCGGCAATGACTTGTTGAGGGCTGCTCGGGTGCGGATTCGCTTGCCAATCGGCGCGCACCGTCCCACTTCCCCGGCATGAGCGACGCGGCGATCGAGATCGAGGGCCTTTCCAAGGTCTATTCCGGGGGCAAACAGGCCCTCGACAACGTCACCTTCAGCGTCCCGCGCGGGCAGATTTTCGGGCTGTTGGGGCCGAACGGCGCGGGGAAGTCGACGCTGATCAACATCCTGGCGGGGCTGGTCAACAAGACCGGCGGCACGGCGCGCATCTGGGGGTTCGACATCGACGCCAGCCCGCGCAACGCCAAGCGCGCGATCGGGATCGTCAATCAGGAGATCATGTTCGACCCCTTCTTCACCCCGGTCGAGACGCTGGAGATTCAGGCCGGGCTGTACGGCGTGCCGAAAGCCAAGCGGCGGTCGATGGAGCTGCTGCGCGCGGTGCATCTGGAGGACAAGGCGCGCGCCTATTCGCGCACCTTGTCGGGCGGCATGAAGCGGCGGTTGATGGTGGCGAAGGCGATGGTGCATTCGCCGCCGGTGCTGGTGCTCGACGAGCCGACCGCAGGCGTGGACATCGAACTGCGCCAGCAGCTCTGGGCCTATGTCCGCACGCTCAACGATCAGGGCGTGACGGTGGTGCTGACCACGCACTATCTGGAGGAGGCCGAGGAGCTGTGCGATCGCATCGCGATCATCAATCACGGCAAGCTGATCGCCAACGAACCGACCCGCGAGCTGGTCGGCAAGACCCAGGAAAAGGCGGTCGAGGTGGTGGTCGATCGCGACATCGTCGACCTGCCCGCCAATGGCTGTTTCCACAAGATCGAGGCGAAGGGCGAGCGGACGCTGGTGATCACCTATCGCAAGGACCGTGCCAATGCCGGCGAGGTCCTCGGCGCGGTGCAGGCGGCGGGCTTCGGCATCGTTGACGTCAGCACGCGCGAGGCGGACCTGGAGGACGTGTTCTTGAGCCTGACGCGGGCGGCGAACGCGGCCTAACGCCGATAGCGCGCGAAAAAGCGCCACATCGCGTCATTGTCGGCGGTCCAGACATGGCCGCCGCCGCGCAGGATCTGGGCCGCCACCTCGGCCCGCGCGCGGCATCGGGTGTGGAGCCGTTCGTAGAGATTGGCAGCGAGGTCGCGGCGCAGCGGGCCGGCAGAGCAGCCGTTGAGCGCGGCCCAGCGTGCTTCGGCGGCCTCCATCGTGTACTGCCAATAGCCCGCACCGCCGCCCTGCACCGGGTTGGTGCCATCGGCATCCCCGGCAAAGGCGATCACCGGCATCGGGTGCTTGGGCGTGCAGGTCGCGGGGTCGGGGCGGGTCTTGTCGCTGGCCAGCGGGTTGCCCGCGCGCAGGCCCACGACCGGGGCGATCGCGGCGAAGCGGTCAGAGGCGACGCAGCCCAGCCATGACGTCATCCGTCCGCCGCCCGACAGGCCGGTGGCATAGACGCGCCTGGTGTCCGCGCAGCCGCTGGCCGCCAGCCAGTCGATTGCGCTCTTGAGGAAGGCGACGTCATCGGCGTCGCCCGGCCCCGGCACCTTGCCGGTGACGGTCGGAACGCCGGGAATGTTCCAGACAAAGCCGCGCTCGACCGGGATGCCCGCATCGGGTGCCGCGACGAGGAAGCCGTGGCGGTCGCTGCTCCCCTCCAGCTTCGATTGCGCGAGGATCGCGGCGCCGTCGCCACCGCTGCCATGCAGGGCGAAGACGAGCGGCAGGCGACCCGCCGGCGCGTTCGCCGGGACGTGGAGGAGCATCGAGCGCCCGGTATCGCCGACCGTGACCCGCGCCGTCGTGCCGGGGGCGACCGGGCAGCCCGGGGCGGCGAGGGCGGGCATCGCCGCGGCGAACAGGGCAGCGGCGGCGGCGAGGATCAGGCGCAAACTTGGTCTCCAGACTGGGTGCTCCAGCGGTTCAAAACGCTCGTCACCCCGGCCTTGTGCCGGGGTCCACGGTGCCGCGCGTCCGGAGCTGGAGCCTCTTGCCCCACGCTTGCCGCGCAGTGGACCCCGGCACAAGGCCGGGGTGACAATAAGGGGTGGGGGCACCGCGAAGTTCCGCGCGGTTTGATTTCCTCGCGCTTTGTCGCATAGCGGCTCCTCCGCCATCGGTGCGCGAAGGAACGAGAGTGGCCCACGACCCCCATCAGTGCGACGTGCTTGTCATCGGATCGGGCGCCGCCGGGCTGACCGCCGCGCTCAATCTGGCCGAGCGGTTCAAGGTGACCGTGCTGGCCAAGGGCGGGCTGGACGAGGGATCCACCGCCTGGGCGCAGGGCGGGATCGCCGCAGTCCTGGAGCCGGGCGACACGTTCGAAGCGCATATCGAGGATACGATGATCGCCGGTGCGGGGCTGAACGACCGCGCGACGGTGGAGATGGTGGTCGAGAATGCGCCGGCCGCGATCCAGCGGCTGGTCGAGCTGGGCGTGCCGTTCAACATGGACGGAAACGCGCTGCATCTGACGCGCGAGGGCGGGCATAGTGCGCGGCGCATCGTGCATGTCGATGACGCCACCGGCTGGGCGGTGCAGGTCGCGCTGATTCGCGCGGCGCAGGCGCATCCCAACATCACCCTCGTCCCCGACATGGTCGCGATCGACCTGGCGACCAGTCGCCATGAGCTGCGCTACTCAGGCGCGGGCAAGGTGTGGGGCGTCTATGCCGTCAACCGCGCGACCGGGCGGGTCGAGCTGTTCACCGCCAACGCGACGGTGCTGGCGACCGGCGGGGCGGGGCGCACGTACCTGTTCTCGACCGCGCCCAAGGGGGCGACGGGGGACGGGATCGCGATGGCGTGGCGCGCGGGGTGTCGCATCTCGAACATGGAGATGATGCAGTTCCACCCGACCTGCCTCTATCATCTCGACGTCAAGAATTTCCTGATCACCGAAGCGGTGCGGGGTGAGGGCGGGCGGCTGATCAATCCGCAGACCGGCAAGCGCTTCATGGCGGATTATGATGCCGAGCGGATGGAGCTGGCGCCGCGCGACGTGGTGGCGCGCGCGATCGACGCGGAGATCAAGCGCGACGGCCTGGATTACGTCCATCTCGACATCAGCCATATGCCGGAAGACTTCGTGAAGGGGCATTTCCCCAACATTTACGACAAGCTGATCGGCCTGGGCATCGACATGACCACGGGGCCGATCCCGGTGGTGCCGGCGCAGCATTATACCTGCGGCGGGATCGTCATCGACCTGGACGGGCGCACCGACCTGCCCGGGCTGTATGCCGCGGGCGAGTGCAGCGAGAGCGGATTGCATGGCGCGAACCGGCTTGCGAGCAACTCGCTGCTCGAATGTTTCGTGTTCGGCGAGGCGGCGGCGCGGCATATCGCGGCGAATTGGGACGACCTCCCCCCACCGCCGCCGATCCGGCAGTGGGACGAAAGCCGCGTCACCGATTCGGACGAAGAGGTGGTGATCAAGCAGAACTGGACCGAAATCCGCCGCTTCATGTGGAACTATGTCGGCATCGTGCGCACGACCAAGCGGCTGGAACGCGCGGCGCACCGCATCAAGATGCTGAACGAGGAAGTTGCCGATTATTACGGCCATTTCCGCGTGACGCCCGACCTGATCGAGTTGCGCAACCTGCTCCAATCGGCGGAGCTGATCGTGCGATCGGCGCTGCACCGGCGCGAAAGCCGCGGGCTGCATTACACGCTGGATTTCCCGGAAACGGACAAGAATGCGCAGGACACCGTATTGGTCCCGTGATTTTTTGGCTGAATCTTCACGCTTTGCCGTCATAATCCGCGCATTCGTCGCAGACGGTACCATTTGCCCTTGGCCATGGTGCCGCGACGCAGCATGATCGCTTTGGGCAAGGGGCGGACCATCGTGTTGGGGATGCAGGAGTTTACGATTCTTCAGCGGGCAATGACATTGACGGGACTCGCGCCCGTATTGCTGATCGGCGCGGGCGTGCATCGCGACGACCTGCCCAAGGATCTGACGCCGGCCAGCTATCGCGTATCCATGCCGATCCCGGCGGCGCCCAAGCCGCTCCCGGTCTTTCCCGCCCCCGCCGCATTGACCACCACGATCGACGCGCTCGCGCGCGATTTCGGCGGAGTGGTCGGCATCTCGGTCCGCAGCCTCGAATGGGGGTGGCAAGTCGATGCCAATGGCGACCGCCGCATGCCGCAGCAGAGCGTGAGCAAATTATGGGTCGCGATGACCGTGCTCGACGCGCGCGACAAGGGGCGGCTGACGCTGGACGATCCGGTCGAGCTGACGCGCGAGCATCTGACGCTGTTCCACCAGCCGATCGCGACGCTGGTCGTGCGCGACGGCGTGTATCGCACCACGGTGCGCGAGTTGCTGCTGCGCGCGATGCAGCAGAGCGACAATACTGCCAATGACCGATTGCTCAATCTGGTCGGGGGGCCGCAGGCGGTGCGCGCGTTCATCGCCGATCGCGGTCTTGGCGAAATCCGCTTCGGGCCGGGTGAGCGGTTGTTGCAGGCGGGCACGGCCGGGCTGCGCTGGGACCAGCGCTATTCGATGGCGGGCGAGTTTCAGCGCGCGCGGGCGGCGTTGCCGCCGACGGTGCGGCGCGCGGCGTTCGACTCCTATGTCGCCGATCCGGTCGACGGCGCGGCACCCTCGGCCATCGCGCTGGCGCTGGCGCGGTTGAAGGCGGGCGAGCTGCTGTCGGCGTCCTCGACCAATTTCCTGACGACCGTGATGTCGGGGACACGCACGGGCAAGGCGCGACTGCGCGCCGCGGTGCCGATGGGCTGGACGCTGGCGCATAAGACCGGCACCGGGCAGGACCTGGGTGGGCGCACGGCGGGCTTCAACGATATCGGCATCCTGACCGCGCCGGATGGCAAGGCCTATTCGGTTGCGGTGATGATCGGCGATACGCCGCGCCCGGTGCGCGAGCGGCAGGCGCTGATGCAGGCGGTTGTGGCTTCGGTCGTCGCCAACCACCGCTGAGATCGAGCTAAAAGAGTTTGTCCGTCCGGCGGCATGGGCTATCCCCGCGCCATGCCCCATCTCTATCTCGTCGACGGCTCGAGCTTTATCTTTCGCGCCTATCATGTGCTGCCCAAGCTGACCAACAAACATGGTGAGCCGGCAGGCGCGGTCTATGGCTATGTCTCGATGCTGTGGAAGCTGGCGAGCGAGCTGCACAAGGCCGAGGGGCCGACGCATCTGGCGGTGATCCTCGACAAGAGCGAGCAGACGTTCCGCAACGAACTCTACGATCAGTATAAGGCGCATCGTCCGCCCGCCCCGGAAGACCTGCGCCCGCAATTCCCGATGATCCGCGACGCGACGCGCGCCTTCAGCCTGCCGTGCATCGAGGAGCTGGGCTGGGAGGCGGACGATCTGATCGCGAGCTATTCCAAGGCGGCGCTGGCGCAGGGGTGGCAGGTGACGATCGTCAGTTCCGACAAGGATCTGATGCAGTTGCTGACCGAGCCGGGCATCGACATGCTCGACACGATGAAGGACCGGCGCATGGGGCCGGAGGCGGTGGTCGAGAAGTTCGGGGTGGGGCCAGACAAATTGGGCGAGGTGCTGGCGCTGATGGGCGACAGCGTCGACAATGTGCCGGGCGTGCCGGGGGTGGGGCCGAAGACCGCGGCCAAGCTGATCCTGGAGCATGGCGATGTCGAGGCGGTGCTGGCCGCCGCACCGACGATGAAGCCGGGCAAGCTGCGCGACAATCTGATCGAACATGCCGATATGGCGCGGCTGTCGCGCAAGCTGGTCGCGCTGGCCGAGGATGTGCCGCTGCCCGAACCGCTCGATGCCTTCGTCCTCGACGGGATCCCCGACGCGCCGCTGCGCGCGTTCCTCGAGCATCACGGGTTCAAGACCTTGCTCGCGCGGTTGGGCAGCGAGGCGAGTTCGGTCGCCGATGCGCCGGTCGAGACGCATGAGGTGCCGGGGCTGGAGCCCGATCCGCCGTGCAATCATGATGGCTATGAAACGGTGGTGGACGAGGCGGCGCTGGACCGCTGGATCACCGTCGCGCGGCATCAGGGCTGGGTCGCGATCGACACCGAGACGACCGGCACGGATGCGACGCGGGCCGAGCTGGTCGGGGTCAGCATGGCGCTGCACCCCAATCTCGCCTGCTACATCCCGGTTGGCCATGGCGGGACCGACATGTTCGCCGAGAAGCCGGTGCAGCTCGACCGCGCGACGGTGCTGGCGAAGCTCAAGCCGCTGCTGGAGGATCCGGCGGTGCTCAAGATCGGGCACAATCTCAAATACGACCTGATCATCCTGGCGCGGCTGGGGATCGATGTCGCGCCGTTCGACGATACGATCGTGATGAGCTTCGACCTCGATGCCGGGCTGCACGGGCATGGCATGGACGAGCTCGCGGCGACGCATCTCGCGCATAGCTGCATCGCCTATAAGGACGTGACCGGCAGCGGAAAGAAGCAGATCGGGTTCGCCGAAGTCGATCTGAAGGCCGCGACGCGCTACGCCGCCGAGGATGCCGATGTGACGCTGCGGCTGTGGCGGCGCCTCAAGCCGCGGCTCGCCTATGAGGGCGCGACGCGCGTTTACGAGATGGTCGACCGGCCGCTGGTGCGCGTGATCGCCGAGATGGAGCTGGCCGGGATTAAGGTCGATGCCGGGGTGCTGGCGCGGCTGTCGGACGATTTCTCCAAGCAGATCGCCCGGCTGGAGGAAGAGATCCACGCCATCGCCGGGTTCAAGTTCACCATCGGTAGCCCCAAGCAATTGGGCGACGTGCTGTTCGACAAGATGGGGATCAAGGGCGGGCGCAAGGGCAAGTCGGGCGTCTATTCGACCGACGTCAACGAATTGGAGCGGATCGCGGCGGACAAGGATTCGCCGGGACGCGAGATGGTGCTCAAGGTGCTCGACTGGCGCCAGCTGTCGAAGCTCAAATCAACCTATACCGACGCGTTGCAGGCGCAGATCAACCCTGCGACCGGGCGGGTGCATACCAGCTATTCGCTGACCGGCGCGCAGACGGGGCGGCTGTCGTCGACCGACCCGAATTTGCAGAATATCCCGATCCGCACCGAAGTCGGGCGCCAGATCCGCGACGCATTCGTCGCCGAGCCGGGCAATGTCATCCTGTCGGCCGACTATTCGCAGATCGAATTGCGGCTGGCGGCGCATATCGCCGACGTGCCCGCGCTGCGCGAGGCGTTCGAGCAGGGCGAGGACATTCACAACCGCACCGCGATGGAGCTGTTCGGCGAGGTCAACCGCGACACGCGCGGGCGGGCCAAGACGATCAACTTCGCAATCCTCTACGGCATCAGCCGCTGGGGGCTGGCCGGACGGCTCGACGTCACGCCGGACGAGGCGCAGGGGATGATCGACCGCTATTTCCAGAGCTTCCCCGGGATCAGCCGCTACATCGCCGACACGCTGAACGAGGCGAAGGCGCGCGGCTACACCACGACGCTGTTCGGTCGGAAGACGCACTTTACCCGGATCAACGCGCCCAATCAGAATGAGCGCGCGGGCAGCGAGCGCGCGGCGATCAACGCGCCGATCCAGGGGACGAGCGCCGATATCATCAAGCGCGCGATGGCGCGGATGGGACCGGCGCTGATCGAGGCGGGACTGCCGAACGTGCGGATGCTGCTGCAGGTGCATGACGAACTGGTGTTCGAACTGCCCGAAGGTGATGTCGCGGCGGCATCGGCGGTGATCCGCCGCGTGATGGAGACCGCGGCCGAGCCGGCGATCACGCTGACCGTGCCGCTGGGCGTCGAGATCGGCACGGGTCCGAGCTGGGGCGCGGCGCATTGACCGCAGCGGGGGCCAGCCTTGCGCCGCTGATCGACCTGTATGTCCCGCTGTTGCTGGGAGCGGGCGTGCTGATCCTGATGGTCGCATGGGTCCCGCTGCTGCTGGAAAAGGCGCCCTTGTCGCTGCCGATCCTGTGCGTCGGGGTCGGCGCGCTGGTGTTTTCGTTCGATCGCTTCGCGCCCTTCGCGCTGCACCCGATCGAGAGCCCGTTTCTGGTCGAGAAGGCGGCGGAGCTGATCGTCATCGTCTCGCTGATGGGGGCGGGGCTGAAGATCGATCGTGCGCTGAACTGGGCCAACTGGCGGTTGTGCGTGCGCCTGCTCGCGATCGCGATGCCGCTGACCATCCTGGCCCTGACCTTTGCCGGACAGGCGCTGCTCGGCGTCGGCGTGGCGACCGCGCTGCTGCTCGCCGCGTCGCTTGCCCCGACCGATCCGGTGCTCGCATCGGATGTGCAGATCGAGGAGCCGGGATCGGCGAGCGACGACGAGGCGCGGTTCGCGCTGACGTCGGAGGCGGGACTGAACGACGCGCTCGCCTTTCCGTTCGTGCACCTGGCCATCGCCGTCGCGGCGGGCGGCTGGGCGGTCTCCAACCTGGCGTCCTGGGCGCTGGACGCGGTGGTCATCCGCCTCGCCGTTGGCCTCGCGCTCGGCTGGGCCGGGGGCTGGGCGCTGGGCAAGATCATCTATCGCCTGCCTGCCGACACCAAGTTGTCGCGGACGGGTGATGGTTTCGTCGCGCTGGGCGCGACGCTGGCAATCTATGCCGTGACCGAGCTGGCGCATGGCTATGGCTTTCTGGCGGTGTTCGTCGCCGGGCTGATGCTGCGCCGCGCGGCCGGGGGAAGCGATTTCAATGCGCGGATGCATGATTTCGCCGATGAGACCGAACGGCTGCTGATGATGGCGCTGCTGGTCCTGTTCGGCGGCATGCTGAGCGCAGGCGGATTGTTCGCGATGATCGGCTGGGCCGAGCTTGGCTTCGCGCTGGTCGCGATCTTCATCGTTCGGCCGCTGGCGGGCTGGATCGCGCTGGCCGGGTGCCGCCTCGCGCCGTTCGAACGGCCGGTGATCGCCTTCTTCGGCATTCGCGGGCTGGGATCGGTCTTTTATTTCGCTTACGGGATCAACCATGGCCAGTTCGAGGAGCCTGTGCGCCTGTGGGGGGCGCTGGGCGTGGTGATCCTGATTTCGATTCTGCTGCACGGGACGACCGCGACCCCGGCAATGCGTCTGCTTGAGCGCGGTCGGGCGCGCGCGGCGTGAAGCCGAACGACGATCTGAACGCGCTCGCCAAGGGCGGGCGGACCAATATCTTCGGCTTTTTCCTGCGGCTGCTCGCGCGGCTGCCGTTCCTGTTCATCGCGGGACGGCTGTATGGCGCGGAGACGGTGGGGCGGTTTGCGCTCGCGGTCGTGGTGGTCGAGCTGGCGGCGTTGCTCGCCACCCTCGGCCTCAAGCGCGGGCTAGCGCAGGCGCTGGCGTCGACCGACCGGCCGCATGCGCATGTCGTGTGGGACGGGATGGTGGTGGCGTTCGTCGTCTCGATGCTGGCGAGCGCGGTGCTGTTCATCTACCCGGACCTGATGTTCCCCAATAGCGGGACGACGGGGCTCGACCGCTATCTCGCGGTGATCGTGTTTGCGATTGCCTGGTCCGATGTCAGCCTCGCTGCGCTGGCCTATCGCCACAATGTGAAGGCGGCGGTGACCGCGCGCGCGATCGTCGAGCCATGGACGATCAGCATTGCGGCCTGGGTGCTCTATTATGTCTCGGCGCGCGACGGGCTGATCATCGCCTATGTCCTGTCGATGGCAGCAGCTTTGGTTGCCAGTCTGATCCCGTTCATCCGCAGCTATGGCCTGCCGCATGGCTGGTCGCCGCGCGTCACCCCGCTGCTCCAGCTGGCCCGGCGCAACATGCCGCTGGCGGGGGCGGATGCGCTGGAATGGGGGTCGCGCAACATCGACCGCTTCATCTTGGGCCTGCTGTTTCCGCCGGCGATCGTCGGCATCTATTACATGGCGCAACAGGTCTCCTCGATCCCGCAAAAGCTCAAGACCAGCTTCGATCCGGTGCTGGGGCCGGTGATCGCGCGCAATCTGGCGGCGGGGAACCGCATCGCTATCGCCAATCAGGTCAAGCAGGTCGGTTTCTGGATCATCACGCTGCAGGCGGCGCTGCTGCTGATGGGCGGAATCCCGGCGGAAGGGGTGATGGGCGTGGTCGGGCCGCAATTCGTCGTCGGGGCGATGGCGTTGTGCTTCCTGCTCGCGGCGGAGGTGGCGGCGACGCCCGGCGCGGTGGCGGAGGCGGGGCTGGTCTATATGGCGCGGCATCGCAATCTGATGGTGTCGATCCTGCTGCTCGGCTTCCAGGCCGCGTTGAGCTTCGCGCTGGTATTCCAGATGCGCGCATTGGGGCTCGGCGTGCATGTCCAGGCGGTTGGGCCGGCGGTGGCGCTGGTGCTGACGCTGGCGCTTGGGTCGACGATCAAATGCTGGATGCTGGCGCGGATGACGGGCGCAGCGGTGTTCAGCCTGCGCCCGGGTTTCGTCGCGGCGATCCTGGTCGCGGGGGCGGTCGGCTGGGCGTTCACGCGGCTACCGCCCGAGCTGGAATGGCTCGAGCTGTCGGTCGGCGTGCCGGCGATCTTCATCGCCTATTTCGCGGTGATCGGGAAATGGGCGTTCGGCCCGGAGGACCGCGCGCTGTTCAAGAAGATGCCGAAGAGCGAACCGACGCTGCCGGATGAGAAGGTTTGAGGGGCCTCCGTTTGCCCTGAACCCGTCGAAGAGCCGGTCGCGAACCACAAAGGCTGCGCATCGCGCTTCGACACGCTCAGCGCAAACGGGGTGTTGCGGCCCCTTGGATCAGTGCCGGAAGTGGCGCATCCCGGTGAAGACCATGGCGAGGCCGGCTTCGTCGGCCGCCGCGATCACTTCATCGTCGCGGATCGATCCGCCGGGCTGGATCACCGCGGTGGCGCCTGCTTCGACCGCCGCGAGCAGACCGTCGGCGAAGGGGAAGAAGGCATCGGAGGCGACCGCGCTGCCGATCGTGCGCGGCTCGGCCCAGCCGGCCTTGTCGGCGGCGTCCTTGGCTTTCCACGCGGCGATGCGCGCGGATTCGAGGCGGTTCATCTGGCCCGCGCCGATGCCGGCGGTGCTGCCGCCCTTGGCATAGACGATCGCGTTGGATTTGACGTGCTTGGCAACGGTCCAGGCGAACAGGCAGTCGGTGAGTTCCTGATCGGTCGGTGCGCGCTTGGTCACGACCTTGAGCGCGTCCTGCGTCACCTGGCCATTGTCGCGCGACTGGAGCAGCGCGCCGCCTGCGATCGTCTTGAGCATCAGGCCGGGGCGGGCGGGGTTCGGCAGATCGCCGCAGATCAGCAGGCGCAGGTTCTTCTTGGCGGCAAAGATTGCCTTGGCCTCGTCACTTGCGCCCGGCGCAACCACGACTTCGGTGAAGATGTCGGTGATCGCCTGTGCCGTCTCCGCGTCGAGCGGGCGGTTCAGTGCGATGATGCCGCCAAATGCGGAGACCGAGTCGCAGGCGAGCGCGGCCTTGTATGCGTCGACGAGGGTGTCGGCGGTCGCGACGCCGCAGGGGTTGGCGTGCTTGACGATGACCACGGTCGGGGGGCCGTCGCGGAATTCGCTGACCAGTTCGAGCGCGGCGTCGGCGTCGTTGTAATTATTGTAGCTCAGCTCCTTGCCCTGCAGCTGCTCGGCCTGGGCGATGCCCGGCGTGGCGGGGCCGGCGGGGAGGTAGAGCGCGGCGGATTGGTGCGGGTTTTCGCCATAGCGCAGTTCCTCGCCGCGCTTGAACACCAGGGGCAGCGTTTCGGGGAAACGCTCGCCCTGATCGGCGAAGGCGAACCAGCTGGCGATGGTCGAATCATATTGCGCGGTGAGCGCATAGGCCTTGGCGGCGAAGCGCTTGCGGTCTTCCAGCGTGGTTTCGCCAGCTGCGACCACGGCATAGTCGGCGGGATCGGTGACGATCGCGACAAAGGCGTGGTTCTTGGCGGCGGAGCGGACCATCGAGGGGCCGCCGATATCGATATTCTCGATAATCTCGTCGCGACTCGCGCCCTTCGCCACCGTCTGGGCGAAGGGGTAGAGGTTGACCACGACCAGGTCGATCATGCCGATCGCGTGTTCGCTGGCCGACGCCATATGGTATTCATCGTCGCGCACCGCGAGCAGGCCGCCGTGCACCACCGGGTGCAGCGTCTTGACGCGGCCGTCCATCATTTCGGGGAAACCGGTGAGGTCGGAGATGTCGCGTACCTCCAGCCCGGCGTCGCGCAGTACCTTTGACGTGCCGCCGGTCGAGACGAGTTCGACCCCCTTGGCGGCGAGCGCCTGACCGAGTTCGACGATCCCGGTCTTGTCGGAAACCGAGAGGAGGGCGCGGCGGATGGTGATGCTGGTCATGGCCGGGGCCTCTAGGATGCGGGCCAGTTTATCGCAATGCCGTAGCGACGCTTCAGCCGCCCTTGCGCGCGCGATGGAACAGCCACGAGAGGCTCGACCCGCCGGTCAGTGCCTCGCCGGTCAGCACAAGTTGTTGTGTTTCACGTGGAATTCCCTTTGCGTCCATCCACACGCTTTCCTCGATCGCCAGCGCCGCGCCGCGTGCGCGGAACTGCCAGACCGAGCCGGAGCGGGTGCGCAGCAGTGCGCCCGCACCATCGGCTGTGGGGGTCGCCTCGACCGCCGGGTGGAGGTGGAATCGCACGGTGAAGGGGACCGCGCCGCTTTTGCCCCCGCGCCTGGCGGCGGGGAGCAGGCTGTCCTCGCCGCGCACGTCGCGGCCGTCGGTGCCGAGCGCGATGGTGCGGCGGTGGATCACGCCGTGGCGACGGGCATAGCCGTCATGGCTGGCCTCGATCCGGCTGGCGGTATCGCTCTCGTTGCGGCTCAGCTCCATCTCGACCACGCCGCGGCCGAGCGTGCCGTCGGGGTGGATCGCGGTGGAGTTGCTGTCGCGCACGACCAAAGTGGAATGGGCGGCGGTGGTCCGCAGCCCCTCGGTCAAGGCGGCGGGCAGGCGCAGATCGGCACCGCGCGCGCCGCCGCAGCTGACGACGATCCGCTCGGCCCCGTCGGAAAACTCGAAGGCGAGGGTCGAGGCGCAGCCGCCCGCCATCACCCGCGCGATCGGCGGCGGAGCCGCGTCCATGATCAGCACCGTCCCCTGCTGGGCAAGGCGCTGATAGCCCCATTCATGCGCCTGACGCAGCGGGCGGACGCGCGCACCGGTTGCCGCAACCGTCTGTTCGATCACGTCCCCGGAAATCGGGATACCGCCCTGCCAGCTCGCGAGGCCGCCATCGCCATGGCTGACGCCGAGCAGGGCGGAGACCATGCGGTCGATCGCGCTGGTCACAAAGCCGGGGGCGTCGAGCCGGCGCGCGGCATAGGTTTCGCGCAGCAGCGTGAGCAGCTGGATCGCGTCGAGCAAGGCGGCGGGCGAGCGGCCGGTGATGCCGCCATCCTTGGTGATCGCGCCCGCTATGGCGCGCGACAGGCCGGTTTCGCCGAAGGAGCGGCGCGGATCGCCGCCCGGGATCATCAGCCCGGCGGTGAGCACCCCGCACCACGCAGCGATGCGCGGCGCTCCGGTCGGCGCGCGATCGGCGGCGCGGTCGAGATGGCGGGCGCCGCGGGCGAGCGCGTGGAGGACGTTCGAGCGATAGACGAGATCGGTGCTCGACAGGATCAGCGGTGCGTGTGCGGTCCAGAACTGCAGGCGGCGGCCCCAGAGATCGGCGCGCCATGCGGGATCGGCGACCTTTCCGGCATGCGCCGCCAGCCAGTCGCGCATCAACGCTTCGGCAATCGGCGCTGCCTGGTGTCTTGTGGCGACGGTGGACAGGTCGCGCAGCCAGGCGAAGCTGTGCAGATACTCGCCAAAGGGTGCGGACCAGCCCGGTCGGGCAAAATCGAGCGTGGCGACGTCATGGCTTTCGCCGCGAAACGTCAATTTGCCGTCGAGCAGCGCGTTGCCGCGTGCGGGATCGCCCATGAACGGGTCGTCGGTCACCGCGATCAGCTTGAGCGGGTGGCGCCCCTTCAGCCGCAGGGCATGGATCGGGGTGCGCCAGCTCAAGCGGAACAGCGTTTCGGAAATGCGGTCGGCCAGCGAGAGGCCACGATCGCCCCCGATCCGGATGAGCCGCTTGCCCTGCTCGATCCCGTCATCGGCCGCCCCGTCGGCGGGCTCATCCCCGCCAATGCTCACCCCGCCCGCAATGCTGCGATATTGTCGGCATAGGCCGATGGGCCGCCCTTGAACGCCGCCGTGCCCGCGACGAGCGCGTCCGCGCCGGCGGCGATGACCCGCGCGGCATTGGTGCGATCGACTCCGCCATCGACCTCAAGGTCGATCGCGCGGCCGCTGGTGTCGATCCGGGCGCGCAGGGCGGAAATCTTGGCCAACTGGCTCTCGATGAATTTCTGACCGCCGAATCCGGGGTTGACGCTCATCACTAGGATCAGGTCAATGAGGTCCATGACATGATCGACGACATCGACCGGGGTTGCCGGGTTGAGCACGACGCCGGCGCGCTTGCCGAGCGCCTTGATCGTCTGGAGCGTGCGGTGGAGATGCGGGCCGCTTTCGGGATGAACCGAGAGGCAGTCGGCGCCGGCCTCGGCAAAGGCCTCCAGCATCGGATCGACCGGGGCGATCATCAGATGGACGTCGAACGGCTTGGCGCTGTGCGGGCGTAGCGCCTTGATGACGGCGGGGCCGATCGTGATGTTGGGGACGAAATGCCCGTCCATCACGTCGATATGGATCCAGTCGGCCCCGGCCGCGTCGATCGCGCGCACTTCCTCGCCCAATTTGGCGAAGTCGGCGGACAGGATGGACGGGGCGATGCGGACCGTGTTCATGGCCTTTCCTTTATCACCTCAGAATCAGGCGGCAACGCGCATGAGCCGCACCATGAAAAATCCGTCCATGCCGCCATGCTCCGCGAGCATGCCTGGCAGCGTGCGCAGCCAGCCGCGCGGGTGGGCGGTGACGCCTTCGGGCAGCTCGTCGGGCAAGATCGGGTCGATCGCGAAATCCGGGTGGTCGACCCGGAACCGCTCGATCTGCTGCTCGCCCTCCTCGGGCTCGAGCGAGCAGGTGGCATAGATCATGAGGCCGCCGGGGCGGACCCAGCGCGCGGCCCGAGGCAGGAGCTGGGCTTGCAGCTCGGCCATCTCCGCGATCAGGCGCGGGCGGACGCGGTGGAGCACGTCGGGATGGCGGCGGAAGATGCCGGTGGCGCTGCACGGCGCGTCGAGCAGTACGGCGTCGGCCTCGAACCCCGGTTCCCAGTTGAGCAGATCGGCGGTGACCACCGTCGCGGACAGGCCGGTGCGTTCCAGATTCTCGTGAAGTCGCGCCAGACGACTTTCCGAGGCGTCGACGGCGGTGACGTCCCATCCGGCGGCGGCGAGCTGAAGCGTCTTGCCGCCGGGAGCGGCGCACAGGTCGAGCGCGCGACCCGATCCGCTGCCGTTGCGGGCACCGATCAGCCGGGCGGGGAGGGAGGCGGCGATGTCCTGCACCCACCATTCACCCTCGGCAAAGCCCTCTCGCTCGGGAATGCTGGTGCCGGCGGGGACGCGGATATGGCCGGGGAGCAGGCTCTCGCCCTCTACAGGTGCGTCGCCGCGCAGCGTGAGATCGAGCGGGGGCGGGGCGGCGATGGCGGCGCAGGCGGCGTCGGCGACACGCTCGCCCCAATTACCGGCAATCCGGGCATAGACGTCGCCCGGCAGCGCGGGCGGATCGGTCAGCACGGCATTCTGGCGCATCAGCGTGCCGAACACGCCGTGGACCAGCTTGCGCGGGCCACCATCGACCAGGGGCAGCGCGGTCGAGATCGCGGCGTGCGGCGGGGTGTCGAGCCGCAACGCCTGAACCAGCGCGATGCGCAGCACGAAGCGCGCCTTGGCGTCATCGGGCAGGCGGTTGCGCGTGGCGCTGTCGATCAGGTCGTCGAGATCGGTGAGGCGGCGCAGCACTTCTGCCGCGATGGCGTGGGCGAGGCCGCGATCGGAGGGCGCGAGCCCCTGGGTCGAGGCGTCGAGCGCCTGTTCGATTGCGAGGCCGCGACGCAGCACGGCATCGAGCAGGCGGAGCCCCGCGCGGCGGGCGGGGGTGCCGGGTGGATC
>NZ_LSJM01000133.1 GCF_001557215.1 Sphingomonas sp. CCH9-E2
TACCAAAATCCGGTACCGGCAGCAACGCTCCACCGACGCTTGACCTGAACGCGCGCGCCACGCACCTTCGGCCTCAGGGGGTGATTTGATGCGTTCGATCCTGCCATTTACGCTGGCGCTGCTCGCGCTTCCAGCCGCGTCGGCGCAGCAGCAGCCCTACACGCCGCCCCAGCATACCGCCCGCCCCCGCCAGGGATCGCGCGCTCGACGCCGGAGGAAGTGGTGCAGCAGGCGGATGGCGGCACCCAGATCGAGCGGGATCGGCCCGCCAGCTATGCCCTCGCCGAACACCGTCGGCTGAACCGCGCGCTCGCCACCCTGCTCCCCCAGCGCAAGGGGGTGATCGATGCCTATGTCCTGTCGGTCGCGCTCGACAGCGACCCGGTGTTCGGGCGCGAGGCGCGGGAGGCGGGCAAGGTGCTCGCGCGGCGCTACGACGCACTCGGCCGCACGATCACGCTCGGCGGCAGCGACGGCAAGGCCC
>NZ_LSJM01000134.1 GCF_001557215.1 Sphingomonas sp. CCH9-E2
CCCCCCGCCCCTCTCTACGCTCCACCCCGACGCGGTTTGTACCGGGCAGCAAGATCCGGGCGACCTGCGGGATTCACAGGGGAAGGATACCAGATGACGATTGTGTACATCGCCATCGCGTGCGGCCTGATTGCCGTGCTCTATGGCCTGGTGACGTCGCAACAGGTGCTGCGCGCACCGGCAGGCGACCAGAAGATGCAGGATATCGCCGCCGCCATTCAGGAAGGCGCAAAGGCCTATCTGGGCCGCCAATACACCACCATCGCCATTGTCGGCGTCGTCGTTGCCGCGGTGATGTTCTTCACGCTCGGCGCGCTGTCGACCGTCGCGTTCCTGATCGGCGCGATCCTGTCGGGCGTCGCCGGCTATGTCGGCATGAACATCTCGGTCCGCGCAAATGTCCGCACGGCTGAGGCGGCGCGCGGCTCGCTGCAGGGCGGCCTGACCCTCGCCTTCCGCGCGGGTGCCGTCACCGGCATGCTCGTCGCCGGGCTCGGCCTGCTCTCGATTGCCGGGCTGTTCTGGTATCTGGTCGGCCCCGCCGGCGAAGCCGCGAACGGCGAAGACATCATCAAGGCGCTGACCGCGCTCGCGTTCGGCGCGTCGCTGATCTCGATCTTCGCGCGTCTCGGCGGCGGTATCTTCACCAAGGCTGCGGACGTCGGCGCCGACCTGGTCGGCAAGGTCGAGGCCGGGATCCCCGAAGATGATCCCCGCAACCCCGCGGTGATCGCGGACAATGTCGGCGACAATGTCGGCGACTGCGCCGGCATGGCCGCCGATCTGTTCGAAACCTATGTCGTGACGATCGGCCTCACCATGGTGTCGATCGCATTGCTGGTGAACGGGCTCGGCGGCGACGCGATGCTGGCGCTGATGGCGCTCCCGCTGATCGTCGGCGGCGTGTGCATCATCACCTCGATCATCGGCACCTATATGGTCCGGCTCGGCGGCAGCCAGTCGATCATGGGCGCGCTGTACAAGGGCTTCTGGACCACCGCGATCCTCGCCATCCCGGCGATCTGGTTCGCGACCCAGTACACGCTGGGCGACCTTAACGCCACGATCGGCGATCAGGCGTTCACCGGCATGGACCTGTTCTGGTGCATGATGATCGGACTGGGCGTCACCGGTGCGCTGGTGTGGATCACCGAATATTATACCGGCACCCAGTACCGCCCGGTCCGCTCGATCGCCAAGGCATCGGAAACCGGCCATGGCACCAACGTCATTCAGGGGCTGGCGATCAGCCTTGAATCGACCGCGCTGCCGACCATCGTGATCGTCGTCGCGGTGATCGCCTCGTTCCAGCTTGCCGGGATCATCGGCGTGGCGTTCGCCGCCACCTCGCTGCTCGCGCTCGCCGGCATGGTGGTCGCGCTCGACGCCTATGGCCCCGTCACCGACAATGCCGGCGGCATCGCCGAAATGGCCGGGCTGCCCGATGACGTCCGCACCCGCACCGACGCGCTCGATGCCGTGGGCAACACGACCAAGGCGGTGACCAAGGGCTATGCCATCGGCTCGGCCGCGCTCGCCGCACTGGTGCTGTTCGGCGCCTATACCGAGGATCTGACGCGCTACTTCCCCACCGTCGTGGTGGACTTCTCGCTCAGCAATCCGTTCGTGATCGTCGGGCTGCTGCTCGGCGCGCTGCTGCCCTATCTGTTCGGCGCGTTCGGCATGACCGCCGTGGGCCGTGCAGCCGGCGCGGTGGTCGAGGATGTCCGCGCCCAGTTCCGCGACAATCCCGGCATCATGGCCGGGACCAGCCGCCCGAACTATGGCCGGACCGTCGACATCGTGACCAAGGCGGCGATCAAGGAAATGATCATTCCGTCGCTGCTCCCGGTTCTGTCGCCGATCGTGCTCTACTTCGTGATCCTGGCCGTCGACAGCCAAGCCAATGCCTTCGCTTCGGTCGGCGCGATGCTGCTCGGCGTGATCGTGTCGGGCCTGTTCGTCGCCATCTCGATGACCTCGGGCGGCGGCGCATGGGACAATGCGAAAAAGTACATCGAGGACGGCAATCACGGCGGCAAGGGCTCGGACGCCCACAAAGCCGCGGTGACCGGCGACACGGTCGGCGATCCCTACAAGGATACGGCGGGTCCGGCGGTCAATCCGATGATCAAGATCACCAACATCGTCGCCCTGCTGCTGCTCGCAGCACTCGCGGCGGGATAAGTCCTATGGCCTTCTTCAGCCCCTCCCGCCTTCGCGGGAGGGGTTGGGGAGGGTCTTCTTTCTTCTGGTCTTCAGGGTCAGCGGTAATCAGCCACCACCGGAAAGTGATCCGACGGAAACCTCCCGCCCCGCCCGAAATCGACCGTCTCGACCGCAACCGGCGTCAGGCCCCGCGCCATCACCCAGTCGATCCGCTTCCCCGGCGTTCCCGAAAAGCCATGGAACGTCCCCTCCGGCCCCGTCCGCTTCGGTGCAGCGACCCAAGCATCGCCCAGACCGCCACTCAGCAGGCGATGGGCGTCACTGTCCGGTCCGGTATTGAAGTCCCCGGTCAGCACCACCACGTCACCGGCAGGCCGCTTGCCGACCCACTCCGCAATCGCCGCCGCACATTTGCTGCGCGCTGCCTCGTCCTCGGCGCGATAGGGGAAATGCGTGTTGATCAGCCAGAAG
>NZ_LSJM01000135.1 GCF_001557215.1 Sphingomonas sp. CCH9-E2
GGCTTCGGCGGTGCGGTCCGCCTGCCACATCGCGGTATAGCCGCTTTCGTCGAGGATGATCTGGGCGAGTTCGGTGTGGGGGAGCTGGCCGATGCGGGTGGGCGGCAGTTCCTCACCCTCCACCGGGACCGGCGCGCGGAGCATCTGGCTCCAGCGGGCGACGTCGCCGACGAAGCTGCCGAGCGCGCGGCGGGCCTGCGGGGTGAGTTCGTCGGTGTCGAGGATGCGCGCGGCGGCGACGAGCAGGGGGATGCCCTCGGCGCGGGCGAGCATGTGGATCTTGGCGATTGCCTTGTCGCCCAGGCCGCGCTTGGGGACGTTGACGATGCGTTCGAAGGCGAGGTCGTCGGCGGGTTGGTGGACGAGGCGCAGATAGGCGAGCGCGTCGCGGATTTCGGCGCGTTCGTAGAAGCGGAAGCCGCCGACGATGCGATAGGGCAGGCCGGTGGCGATGAAGCGGTCTTCGAACTCGCGCGTCTGATGCTGGGCGCGGACGAGGATGGCGAAATCGTCGAGCGATTTGCCGGTGCGGATGCGGGCGCTCTCGATGTCCTCACCGACGCGGCGGGCTTCCTCAGGCCCGTCCCACACGCCGATGACGCGGACCTTTTCGCCCGCGTCGATCTCGGTCCACAATTCCTTGCCGAGGCGGCCGCTATTGTTCGCGATTACCGCGCCGGCGGCGGCGAGGATATGGGGGGTGGAGCGGTAATTCTGTTCGAGGCGAATGACCTTGGCGCCCGGAAAGTCCTTTTCGAACTTCAGGATGTTTTCGACCTGCGCGCCGCGCCAGCTGTAGATCGACTGGTCATCGTCGCCGACGCAGCAGATGTTCTTGCGCTCCTGCGCCAGCAGGCGGAGCCAGAGATACTGGACGCTGTTGGTGTCCTGATACTCGTCCACCATGATGTAGCGGAAGCGCTGTTGGTATTGCTGCAGCACGTCGCGATGGGTGCGCAGGATAGTGAGCATGTGGAGCAGCAGGTCGCCGAAGTCGCAGGCGTTGAGCGCGCGCAGGCGGTCCTGGTACTGCTGGTAGAGCGCCTGTCCCTTGCCATTGGCGAAATGCTCGGACTCGCCCGCGTCGAGCATCGCGGGGGTCAGCCCCTTGTTCTTCCACCCGTCGATCAGCCCGGCGAGCTGGCGCGCGGGCCAGCGTTTTTCGTCGAGATCGTTGGCGACGATCAACTGCTTGAGCAGGCGCAGCTGGTCGTCGGTGTCGAGGATGGTGAAGTTGCTCTGCAGCCCGACCAGTTCGGCGTGGCGGCGCAGCATCTTCGCACCGATCGCGTGGAAGGTGCCGAGCCACGGCATCCCCTCGACCGCGTCGCCGACATGGTGGCGGACGCGTTCGCGCATCTCGCGCGCGGCCTTGTTGGTGAAGGTGACCGACAGGATCTCCGACGGATAGGCGCGGCGGGTCCAGAGCAGGTGGGCAAGGCGCGCGGTGAGCGCGGCGGTCTTGCCGGTGCCCGCGCCCGCGAGGACGAGGACGGGGCCGTCGACGGTGAGCACGGCTTCGCGCTGCGGCGCATTGAGGCCGCGCAGATAGGGGGGATCGTCGGCGGAAGGCTGAGGTACGGACATTGCGAACAGGTAGGGAACGCGGCGAGTCGGGGCAAGCGCGATTGCCGTCTTGCTATCGTCATCGAGCTGGGGGAAACTTTATCCAGTAGCTTCAAGGAGATCGGCAATGAACATCGCACGACGGCCATTGCTGATCGGGGCCGCTGCGGCGGCGATGCTGGGCGGAATGAAGCGGGCAAGCGCGCAGGGCATGGTCACCGTGCCGATCCGGCTGACCGATGACCGCGTTCTGGTGGAAGCGACGTTCGGCGGCGGCCGCGCCTTTCTGCTGGCGCTCGATACGGGCGGGCAGATGGGGCTGATCAACAACGGTATCGCCGAGACGCTGAACCTCAACCGGGTCGGCAATCGGCGGCTCAATCTCGCCTGGGGCCAGACCGACTATCCGATTTTTCAGGCGAAGAACGTGATGTTGGGCGGGCGGCTGCGGCTGGAGACGCTGGAGCTGGGCGGGGTCGACCGCGATCTGGGCGATGGCGCGATCGGATCGCTGCCGGCCTGGGTGCTGACGCTGGCCGATGGCGAGGTGGATTTCGACGCGGGCGTGTGGCGGGCGCACGGGGCGGGGC
>NZ_LSJM01000136.1 GCF_001557215.1 Sphingomonas sp. CCH9-E2
TCCATATGCCGCTTGGCGGCGAGACGGCGGCCGATATCCTCGTCGCCATCATATTCATATTTTCCGCCCCAGCCGTTGAAGCCGAAGGCATGGCCGATCCCGGCGCGGTCGACGATGACGCCGGTGTCGCGCAGCCAGATGTCGCCGAACGGGGCGACCACCACCTTGGCCGTGTCGCCGACGAGGAGCGCTGCCGCACCGGCGGCTTCGTCATCGGCGGCGACCAGCAGCACCTGTTCCCCCGCCCCGCCGGCATGAACCGCGCGGGCAAAGGCGGCGACCTCCGCCCGGGCGGCGCCGAGCGACTCCCACAGATCGGGATGGCTGGGGAAACCGATCCAGACGGCCTTGTGCGGCGCCCATTCGGGGGGGAGGTGCGGGGTCGTCACGATGTTACTTGGCTCCTGCGCGGGATTTGTCGCGGGCGGCACGGAATTCGTCGCCCTCGACCCAGTTGGGCCAGGCGGCGGTCATCGCGAGCATGCGTCCGACGGCATAATAGACCTGAAGATCCTTTTCCGCGCCCGCCCAGTTCCACTTGGGATCGAACTCGTCCTTCGGGCCGTGGTAGCGGTTCTTCTCATAGTCCGCAGCGGCGGCGCGACCGGCATCGCGGCCACCCTCGACCAGATCGTCGCCAGCGTCGAAATAGAGCATCGGCACGCCGTGCTTTGCCAGCATGAAATGGTCGGAGCGATAGTAGAAGCCCTTTTCCGGGGTCGGTTCGGCGTTCGCCATGCGGTTCTGCTTCGCGAGCGCGGCCTTGAGATAGGTGTCGAGTTCCGACTTGCCCATGCCGACCACGACGACATTCTTCGCCGGCGGCGTCAGGTTCATCGCGTCGATGTTCACCCCGCCCACGGTCTTGGCCAGCGGATAGACCGGGTTGTCGCCATAATATTTGGAGCCGAGCAGGCCCGATTCCTCGGCGGTGACGGCGAGGAAGACGAGGCTGCGGTCCGGAGCGCCGGCGTCCTTGTTCGCCTTGGCGATCGCGATCAGCGCGGCGGTGCCGGTGGCGTTGTCGATTGCGCCGTTGCAGATGTCGTCGCCATCGGGTGCGGCTTCGCAGCGGCCGAGATGGTCCCAATGCGCGGTGTAGAGGACATATTCGTCAGGCCGCTTGGCGCCGGGCAGGATGCCGATGACATTCTTCGACGCGTGCTTGCGGATCACATTGTCGAAGCTGAGCGACGCCTTGACGTTGCCGAGCGGGACGGCCTTAAAGCCCTTGACCTTGGCGGCGGCGGCGAGCTTGTCGAAATCCTGACCCGCGCTCGCGAACAGCGCTTTGGCCTTGTCGAGTTGGATCCAGCCATTGGCGGCGGTCTGGTCGGAATGGCCGTTGGCGGCGTCGGCGACCTGCTGCTCGCCGGTCCAGCTCGACTGGACGACGTTCCAGCCATAGGCGGCGGGTTGAGTGTCGTGGACGATCAGCGCGGCGGCGGCACCCTGACGCGCGGCCTCTTCGAACTTGTAGGTCCAGCGGCCGTAATAGGTCATCGCCTGGCCATTGAACGTCCCCTGAAGCCCCGCGATTTCCCAGTCGGGATCGTTGACGAGGATGACGACGGTCTTCCCCTTCACGTCCACCCCGGCATAGTCGTTCCAGCCCTTTTCGGGCGCGTTGATGCCATAGCCGACGAACACGACCGGGCTGTCCTTGACCGCGATGTTCGGGGTCACGCGATAGGTGCCGGCGACGAACTCGGGGCCGTATTTGAGGGACATCGACTGGCTGCCGCCGGTGAAGGTCAGCGGCGAGACATTCTGCGCGGTGATCGCGACCAGCGGCACGTCCTGAAACCAGCTGCCATTATTGCCGGGCTGAAGCCCTGCCTTCTGGAACTGTTCGACGAGATAGGCGAGCGTCTTGGCCTCACCCGGGGTGCCGGGGGCGCGGCCCTCGAATGCGTCGGACGAGAGCGTGCGGGTCGCTTCCTTCATCACGTCCATCGGCATCGCGGGAAGCGCGACGTCGGGCAGCGCGGTCTTATCGGACGCGGTCGAACAGGCGGCAAGGCCCAGCAGGGCGAGCAACGCAAGGCGCATGGGGCATCGTCTCCACGGATACGAGTGATGGGGGACTATTGGCAGCGGGCTGCACAAATGAAAAGGGCGGCCCCGCAGGACCGCCCCTTCGCATTTCGACCGGAAGCCGGCGCCTCAGCGCGAGTAGAACTCGACCACCAGGTTCGGTTCCATCTTCACCGGATAGGGCACTTCGTCGAGTGCCGGCACGCGGGTGAAGGTGATCTTCGACGCGCCATCCGGAGCGATGTAATCGGGGATGTCGCGCTCGGCCAGGCTCTGCGCTTCCATCACCAGCGCCATCTCGCGCGCCTTGCTGCCCAGCTCAACGGTCTCACCGACCTTGATGCGGCGCGAACCGATGTTGCACTTCTCGCCATTGACCTTGACATGGCCGTGGTTGACCAGCTGGCGCGCAGCGAAGATCGTCGGCGCGAACTTGGCGCGATAGACGATCATGTCGAGACGCTGCTCGAGCAGGCCGATCAGGTTCTGGCCGGTATCGCCCTTCATCTTCGACGCGTCTTCATAGGCGCGCTTGAACTGCTTTTCGGTCACGTCGCCATAATAGCCCTTGAGCTTCTGCTTGGCGCGCAGCTGGATGCCGAAGTCCGAAATCTTGCCCTTGCGGCGCTGACCGTGCTGGCCTGGGCCGTATTCACGCTTGTTGACGGGCGACTTGGGACGACCCCAGATGTTTTCGCCCATCCGGCGATCGAGCTTGTACTTGGCGCTGGAGCGCTTCGACATGATAAATTCCTAACAATTGCAACGACGTTGACCCGGCCAGATGGCCTGATCGCGATTCCGGTATCGCCTGTGCATACACACAGGGCCGCTGCTTCACCGGAGTGCAGGGCCGATTGCGAAGGCGCGCGGGTAGCGGCACGGGCACGCCGAGTCAAGCGATGCGGGCCGGGCCGGGTCATGTTGAACCGAGCCGGGAGCGCATGCTAGGCGCGGGCCGATGGATCTGGATGCCACATTGCGCGCGCTGATCGCGACACCCGATGGCTATCTGTTCGACTTTGCCGGTGGCGATGCGCGGATTCTCCCGATGGATCGGGCGGCCTATGCGCGATCGATCTTTCTCGACGAGCGGATTGCAGCGGATGTCGCTGGCGGCATGCGCGTGCCGATCGATGCGCTGGCGGCGGCGGCCGCCGGATTGCCGACGCACGGGCTGCGCTGGATCTTCCACATCGCGCTGTGCGGATCGACCCTGCTGGCGCGCGCCATCGATCGGGAGGAACGGGCGCTGGTGCTGCGCGAGCCGGTGCCACTCGCCCAGATTTCGCGGGCCGCGGCGGAGGGCGGTGACGACGCAGCGGAACGCGCCGCGCGGCTGAAGCTGTGTGTCGCGCTACTTGCGCGCCGCTATCGCCCCGACGCGCCGGTCGTGGTCAAGGATGCGCCGATCAACCTGATGCTGGAGCAGCTTCAGGCGCTCGACCCCGCTGCACCCGCAATCCTGCTCTACCACCGGCTCGAGGACTATCTGTGCGCGACCTTGCGCTCGCCCGAGCATCGCGCCTGGGCGGTCGCGATGACCGACGCGCGCGCCGACGGGCTGGCGCAGTGGTGCGGGCCGATCGGGGACCCCGACCCCGTCTTGCGCGCCACCGCGCTATGGCTCGCGCAGCTGCGGCAATTCGAGGCGGCGACGCGGTTCTGGGCGGGCGCCCATAGCCTCGATGCCGAGCAGTTTTTCGCCGAGCCGCGCGCGACGCTTGCAGCCGTCCATCAGCTGTTCGGTATCGCCACCAGCCCGGACGAGATCGACGCGATTGTCGCGGGCGACCTGTTCAACCATTACTCCAAATCGCCCGACCTGGCATTTTCCAACGCCAACCGGGTGCGGCGCAGGACGGTGCTGCGTGTCGCATTGACGCCCGAAATCACGCGGGCGCATGCGTGGCTGGAGGCGCGACTGGAGGACTACCCGCTCGACCCGCAATTGGCGCGGCCGCTGGCCGGGACGACCGCCGCGGCGCTCTACTGAATGCGCGCGTCAGCCATTGGGCTTGGCATAAGGCGTCCAGGCGTCGCGCCCCTCACGCTCGGCGCTGTCGATCATGCGGTCTTTCTCTTTCCGCGCCTCGGCTTCGCGCGATTCCCATTGGGCGCGGGTCAGGCAGGTATATTTGGCGAGGCGGGTGCCGACCGTATTGTCGCGCCGGCAGATCTTCTTTTCCTTTACCGGCTTGCCGGTCACGGTCACCGTGTCCTGCGCAACCGCAGGTACCGAAGCCGTGAGCAGCAGCGTGCCAAGGAAAAATACGGTCTTCATGTCGATCCCCTTGTATCAGCAGAGCGAGGATGCCGCGCCAACCCATTCTGAACAAGGACTATCTTGAGTCAGGCGCGATTACGCTTCTTCCCCTCAAGCGCCGACAGCACGCCGCGCAGGGTGCGCAGTTCCTGGCTGGTCCAGCCCGGCTTGGTCAGCAGGTTGCGCAGCGTCAATTTGGTGGTCGGCACGCGATCGGGCGGGAAATAATAGCCGGTGTCCTCGAGCAGTGCGTCGACATGACCGATCAGCCCCTCCAGCTCCGCCTGGGGTGCGGGGGGATCGAGGTCGGTGCGCGGCGGCTGGGCCAGCCCCTGCCCCTTCGACCATTCATAGGCGACGAGGATCACCGCCTGCGCCAGATTGAGCGAACCGAATTCGGGATTGATCGGCACGGTCAGGATCGCGCGGGCGAGCGCGACATCCTCGGTCTCCAGCCCCGAACGCTCCGGCCCGAACAGGATCGCCGAGCGGCCGGGCGCGGCGTGGATTTCCGCCGCAGCCTCGGCCGGCGTCACCACCGGCTTGGTCACACCGCGCTTGCGCACCGTGGTGGCATAGACGTGGGGGCAGTCGGCCACCGCCGCGGCGACGCTGTCGAACACCTGCGCCTTTTCGAGCACGATGTCCGCGCCGCTCGCCGCTGGCCCCGCCGAGGGGTTGGGCCAGCCGTCGCGGGGGGTGACCAGCCGCATTTCGGTGAGCCCGAAATTGAGCATTGCGCGCGCGGCCTTGCCGATATTTTCGCCCAATTGCGGGCGGACCAGAACGATGACCGGATTCACTGCTTGCCGACCTCGCTCACATTGCTGGCGAATTCCTCGAAATCCCTGGCCTCGCGGAAGTCGCGATAGACGCTGGCGAAGCGGATATAGGCGACCGAATCGAGGTGCTTGAGCCCTTCCATCACCATTTCGCCGATCCGCTTGGTCGGCACTTCGGTTTCACCCAGGGTTTCGAGCTGACGCTGAATGCCCGAGACCAGCTTTTCGACCTGGGTCGCGTCGATCGGGCGCTTGCGGCAGGCCAGGCTGACCGAGCGGATCAGCTTGTCGCGGTCGAACGGCTCGCGCTTGTCCTCCGACTTGAGGACGAACAGCTCGCGCAGCTGGATGCGCTCGAAGGTGGTGAAGCGCGCGGCGCACGCCTCGCACTGCCGCCTGCGACGGATCGCCGCGCCGTCTTCGGTCGGGCGGCTGTCTTTGACCTGTGAGGCTTCGTGGCCGCAGAAGGGGCAGCGCATTTAGCCCTCTCCTCGCGGGGGAAAGAATTGGGAGAGGGGCTGAAGGAGAGCGCATCGTGCATGCCCCTCTCCCCGGCCCTCTCCCCTGAAGGGGAGAGGGAGGAGATGCATCACGCCTCCGGGTAGATCGGGAAGCGTTCGCACAGCGCGCGGACGCGCAGCTTGACCGCAGCCTCGACCTCGGGGTCGCCGGCTTCGCCCTTGGTGCGCAGGCCTTCGAGGACGTCGGCGATCATGTTGCCGATCTCACGGAATTCGGCGACGCCGAAGCCGCGCGTGGTGCCGGCGGGCGAGCCGACGCGGATGCCGCTGGTCTTGGTCGGGGGCAGCGGATCGTTGGGGATGCCGTTCTTGTTGCAGGTGATGCCGGCGCGCTCCAGCGCCTCGTCCGCATCCTTGCCGGTGACGCCGAGCGGGGTGAGGTCGATCAGCGCGAGATGGGTGTCGGTGCCGCCCGAGACGACCGCCGCGCCGCGCTCCTTGAGCGTCGCCGCCAGCACCTTCGCATTCTCGACCACGGCCGAGATATAGCCCTTGTAACCGGGCTGCAGCGCTTCGCCGAACGCCACCGCCTTGGCCGCGATCACGTGCATCAGCGGGCCGCCCTGCATGCCGGGGAAGACGGCCGAGTTGAACTTCTTGGCCAGCGCCTCGTCATTGGTGAGGATCATGCCGCCGCGCGGGCCGCGCAGCGTCTTGTGCGTCGTCGTCGTCGCGACATGGGCGTGCGGGAAGGGCGAGGGATGCTGGCCGGCTGCTACGATGCCGCTGAAATGCGCCATGTCGACCATGAAGAAGGCATCGACCTTGTCCGCGATCGCGCGGAAGCGGGCGAAATCGATCACGCGCGGATAGGCCGAGCCGCCCGCAATGATCAGGCGCGGCTTGTGCTCCAGCGCCAGCGCCTCGACCGCGTCATAGTCGATCAGGTGGGTGACCGGATCGACGCCGTACTGGACCGCGTTGAACCATTTGCCGCTCATCGCCGCCTTGGCGCCGTGCGTGAGGTGGCCGCCGGCATCGAGGCTCATGCCCAGGATCGTGTCGCCCGGCTTGACCAGCGCGAGCATCACCGCGCCATTGGCCTGTGCGCCCGAGTGCGGCTGAACGTTGGCGAAGCCGCAGCCGAACAGCTGCTTGGCACGCTCGATCGCCAGCGTCTCGACCGTGTCGGACGGGTGGCAGCCCTGATAGTAGCGCTTGCCGGGATAACCCTCGGCATATTTGTTGGTGAACACGCTGCCCTGCGCTTCGAGCACCGCCTTCGACACGATGTTTTCCGAGGCGATCAGTTCGATCTGATATTGCTCGCGCTCCAGCTCTTCGCGCACGCCGGCGAACACCGCCGGGTCGGCATCGGCAAGCGTGCGGGTGAAAAAGCCGTCGGGCTGAACCTGGGCGAGCGTCTGGGGATTGGTGCTCATCGCGCGGATCCTTTATCAAGTGGCCGCCGACGGGCAGGTGCGGGCGACCTGTCGCGCACGCCCTTATGCGCTTGGCCGCGATTAGGCCAGATGCGATTGTTGCACCCTGCCCCAAGAAGCTGTTGAAAGCGGATATGGCCGATCCCGACACCTCCACCGCCCCCCTGCCCGCCACCGCCCGCCTGCTGGGCCTGGGCGGGCTGTTGCCCCAGCTCGCCGCGCTGGGTGCGGCGCTGGTCGGGCCAGAAGCGTGGTTCTTTCCGGCGCTGGCGGGCGGCTATCTCTATGCGGTGCTGATCTTCAGCTTTCTGGGTGGCACCTGGTGGGGGCTGGCGGCGCGGAGCGCGCGGTCGCTGGTGTGGACCTATATCCTCGCGGTGCTGCCGTCGTTGATCGCGCTGGCGAGTGCGGTGCCATGGATGACCGGCGATCCGTGGCCGCAGCCGTCGCTGATGCTGATCGGCACGCTGATCCTGCTCTCCCCGCTGGTCGATCGCGCGCTGACGCGGGCGGGGATGGCACCCGCGTGGTGGCTGGGCCTGCGCGTGCAGCTGTCGATCGGACTGGGCCTGACGACGCTGGTACTCGGGCTTATTCCTTCGCCTTATTAAATCTCCGGCGCGGTCAGCTTGTCCACGCGGCGCTGGTGGCGGTCGCCGCCGAATTGTGTGGCGAGGAAGGCGGTGACGCAGGCCTTGGCCATTTCGATCCCGATGAGCCGCGCACCCATCGCGATGACATTGGCGTCGTTATGCTCGCGCGCGAGGGTGGCGGAGAGGGGTTCGGAAACGAGCGCGCAGCGCGCGGCGGGGTTGCGATTCACCGCGATCGAGATGCCGATGCCGCTGCCGCACAGCGCGATCCCGCGCTCCGCGCTGCCATCCGCGATGGCGGCGGCGAGCTTGTAGCCATAATCGGGATAATCGACGCTGGCCCCGCTGTCCGGGCCGAGATCGGCGACATCGTGCCCGGCAGCGCGCAGCCACTCGGCCAGTGCGGCCTTGAGGTCGATCGCGGCGTGATCGGAAGCGATGGCGATGCGCATGGGGAGCGGTTCCGGCGTTGAGATGAAGCGATGCCGGTCTCTATTGCAGCGGCAGGCGAATGGCTACACCATAGCGTGAGCCTTGCTTGAGTGGAGTAGTAAGCGTGCGGGTGATGATGGTGGTGGGTGCGGCGGCATTGCTCGCCGGATGCGGCGCGAAACTGGACAATGCGCAGGAAGCGGCGCTGGTCGAGAATGCGATCGCCAATGCCGAAGCGGTAGCCGAAAATGTGACGCGGGAGGCACGGCGTGACGTGCTCGCCGAACGCGCCCCCGAACGCGACGCGTGGGTCGGCAAATGGATCGGGGTCGAAGGACTGGTGCTGGAGATCGCCAAGAGTGCCGAACCGGGCCGCTATCGCATTCTGAACAAGTGGAACCTCGATCAGGCCGAGCCCGGCAGCTATGACGGGCGGGCGAGTGCCAATGGCATCGTGTTCCGGCGCGGCGACGCGCGGATCGAGCTGGTCGCGGGCGACGGGGATGCAACGGGGATGAAGTGGCTGGCGGGCAAGAAGGATTGCCTGGTCGCGGCGCCCGGCGAAGGCTATTGCCGCGACTGACGGCGAATTCATGACGCTTCGGTGACAGCCGGCGTCACGCAGCTGACACGCAACCGCCATAAGCGCGCCGCAGGGGAAGCGCAGTTCCCGGGAGCCGATCGCATGGGTTTGAATGCCAGCCAGCCACGCAACGGGGCTGTCCGCAACGCCGTCCACCGTCATGAACATCTGAGCAAGGAAGGGCTGCTGGAGCGCGCCTTTACCTTCGCGTTCCGGGGACTGGTCTACGCCCAGATCTGGGAAGATCCCGAGGTCGATATGGAAGCGCTGGCGATCACGCCCGATTGCCATATCGTCACGATCGCGAGCGGCGGGTGCAACGTCCTGTCATACCTGACCGCGAACCCGGCGAAGATCACCGCGGTCGACCTCAACACCGCGCATATCGCGCTCAACAAGCTGAAGCGCGCGGCGGCGATCCATCTGCCCGATCATGCCGCATTCCACCGCTTCTTCGCCCAGGCCAACCGACCGGAGAATGTCGCGGCGTACAAGCAATGGCTGCGCCCGCATCTCGACGACGCGACCCGGCGTTACTGGGAGGGCCGCGATCTGGCCGGACGGCGGCGGATCAAGGGCTTTGCCGGTGGCTTCTACAAGCGCGGGCTGCTCGGGGGGTTCATCGGCGCGGCACATCTGCTGGCCAAGCTGTACCGCATCGATCCGCGCGAATTGCTCGCGGCGAAGAGCGTCGAGGAGCAGCGCGAGATTTTCGAGACGCGCCTTGCCCCCGTGTTCGACAAAAAATTCGTGCGCTGGCTGATCGACCAGCCAGCGTCGCTGTTCGGCCTCGGCATTCCGCCGGCGCAGTACGAGGCGCTGGCGGGCGACGATCCGCGCGGGATCGGCGCGGTGCTGCGCGGGCGGCTGGAGAAGCTCGCCTGCGATTTCGACCTGTCGGACAATTATTTCGCGTGGCAGGCGTTCGGGCGCGGCTATGGCGAGGGGGCCGATGCGCCGCTGCCGCCCTATCTGCGCGCGGCGAACTATGAGATCGTGCGCGACCGCGCCGAACGGGTCGAGGTGCGGCACCAGAATTTCGTCGAGTATCTCGACTCGATGCCCGACGGGTCGCTCGACCGCTATATCCTGCTCGATGCGCAGGACTGGATGACCGATGCGCAGCTGACGCGGCTGTGGACGGCGATCACGCGCACCGCCAAGCCGGGCGCGCGCGTGCTGTTCCGCACCGCCGCCGCGCCGACGCTGTTGCCCGGACGCGTGCCGGACGCGATCCTCGATCGCTGGGACTATGCCGAGGCGGAATCGCTGGACTTTACCGCGCGGGACCGTTCCGCCATTTATGGCGGCGTGCACCTCTACCGCCTCAAGCCGTGACAGCGGATTCGGGTCATGCCGGGCGCATGGACGCGGTCTATGCGGCGCAGCGGCATATCTATGACGTCACGCGCAAATATTATCTGCTGGGGCGCGACCGGCTGATCGAACAGCTCGCGCCCCCGCCGGGCGCGACGGTGCTGGAGGTCGGGTGCGGCACCGCGCGCAACCTGATCGTCGCCGCGCGGCGCTGGCCGAACGCGCGTTTCTATGGCGTCGACATTTCCGAAGCGATGCTGGAGACGGCGCGGGCCAAGGTCGCCAAGGCCGGGCTGGCCGACCGCATCACGCTGGCGCAGGGCGATGCGACTGCGTTCGACCCGCAGACTTTGTTCGGGGTCGCCGCGTTCGACCGGGTGTTTGCCAGCTATACGCTGTCGATGATCCCCGATTGGGTCGGCGCGATCGCGCAGGGCGCGCGCGTGCTGGCGCCGGGCGGCGTGCTGCATATCGTCGATTTCGGGCAGCAGGAGCGGATGCCGCACTGGTGGCGGCGGTTGCTGTTCGGGTGGCTCGACCGGTTTCACGTCACCCCGCGCCGCGAGCTGCCGGTGGCGCTGCGCCATGTCAGCCGCGAACAGGGACGCGATTTCGGGTTCGAGACGCTGCTGCGCGGCTATGCCTGGGCAGGCACAATTCGCGCCTAGGTTGGATCGACCATTAAATCCCCTCCCTGAAAGGGAGGGGATTTAATGGTCGATCCAACCT
>NZ_LSJM01000137.1 GCF_001557215.1 Sphingomonas sp. CCH9-E2
CGCTTCCTCCCCCTCCGTCGCCTTCGGCGCCACCTCCCCCTTGCGGGGGAGGATTATAAGGTCACTTCACCGCGGCAAGCGCGGCTTCGGTCTTCGCCAGAACTTCGGGGGTCAGCTTGTCGGCAGCATAGGCCTTGAGCTGGTTCAGGCTCATGCCCTTGAACATCTCATAGCTCTCATGCGTCGAAACGCCGGGCAGCGCCGCGTCGAACGCAGCCTTGGCCGCCGGGTTGGCGACGATGTCCTGAATCGGCGTGTCGAGATTATACTTCGCGGCAGCAGCCGGCGCGGGCGCGGGCGCCGCGGTCTGCGCGAACGACGCAGGGGCGATCGGGAGCGTCGACAGCGCGACGGCAAGCAACAGGGTCTTCATCTGGTATTCCCTCCCACGGCACACGCGAATCGTGCGCCGACCTTTCCGGTCTGGTCACGCTAGCCTGAACCGCAGCTGTGCGCGAGAGGCCATGGGCTGGCGGAACCGTCCGCGCGCCGCCATGTTGAGCGTGCCATGCGCGCCTTTGCCGACCTGCTCGACCGGTTGATCTACACGCGATCGCGCAATGCGAAGCTGCGGCTGATCGGCGCGTGGCTGCGCGAGACGCCCGACCCGGATCGCGGCTGGGGGCTGGCCGCGCTGACCGGCACGCTCGACCTGCCTGCGGTCAAGCCCGCCGTGATCCGCGCCTTGGTAAGCGAGCGGGTCGATCCGGTGCTGTTCCAGCTCAGCCGCGATTTCGTCGGCGACACCGCCGAGACCGTGGCGCTGATCTGGCCCGAGCCGCTGACCCCGCCGCCCGAAAACGAACCGCTGACTCTCGGCGCGGTGGTCGACCGCCTCGCCAGCCTGTCGCGCTCCGACGCACCCGCCGCGCTCGGCGCGATGCTCGACCGGCTGGCGGCGGACGAACGCTATGCGCTGCTCAAGCTTGCCACCGGGGGCCTGCGCGTCGGCGTGTCGGCGCGGCTCGCCAAGACCGCATTCGCCGAGGCGTTCGGGGTCGATGTCGATGCGGTCGAGGAGGTGTGGCACGGCCTGACCCCGCCCTATGCGCCTTTGTTCGCCTGGGGCGAAGGGCGCGGGCCGCAACCGACCACCACCGATGTGCCGGTGTTCCGCCCGTTCATGCTCGCCCATCCGCTCGAAGAGACACAGGTTGATCTGAAGGACTATGCCGCCGAATGGAAATGGGACGGCATCCGCGTCCAGATCGTCCATGTCGCGGGCGAGACGCGGCTCTACAGCCGCGCGGGCGACGACATCACCGCCAGCTTTCCGGATGTCGCTTCGGCCTTTGCGACGCCCGGCGTGCTCGACGGCGAATTGCTGGTGCGCGGCGAGGCGCAGGGGGGTGAGGCGGGGAGTTTCAACGCGTTGCAGCAGCGGCTGGGGCGCAAGGTCGTGTCGGCCAAGACGCTGGCAGAATTTCCGGCGTTCGTCCGCCTCTACGACCTGTTGTTCGATGGACTCGAGGATCTGCGCGAGCTGCCCTGGCACGCGCGGCGCAAGCGGCTGGAGACCTATGCTGCGCCGCTCGACCCGGAGCGGTTCGATGTCTCCGCGCTGATCGCGGCGGAGGATTTCGCGGCGCTGGAGGAGCTGCGCGCCGGCGCCCGCGACGCGGCGATCGAGGGGGTGATGCTCAAGCGGCGCGATTCGCCCTATGTCGCCGGGCGGCGCGTCGGGCTCTGGTACAAGTGGAAACGCGATCCGCTCACCGCCGATTGCGTGCTGATGTATGCCCAGCGCGGCAGCGGCAAGCGGTCGTCCTTCTATTCCGACTATACCTTCGGCGCATGGACCGAGGGCGGCGAGCTGTTGCCGGTGGGCAAGGCCTATTTCGGCTTCACCGACGAAGAGCTGAAATGGCTCGACCGCTTCGTGCGCAACCATACCACTGCACGCTTCGGCCCGGTGAGAGAGGTGGAGAAAACACTGGTGCTGGAGGTCGCGTTCGATTCGATCCACGCGTCGAAGCGGCACAAATCGGGCTTGGCGATGCGCTTCCCGCGGATCTCCCGGATCAGGACCGACAAACCGGCACATGAGGCGGACACGATCGCCGGGCTGGAAAGGCTCGCCACGTGAATTTCTCGTCGCCCCGGACTTGATCCGGGGCCAGGCTGCCTTGGCGAGGGCGAGGAAGAAGCCCGACCCCGGGTCAAGCCCGGGGCGACGAGAGGGGGTTCACCCCTTCGGCACGTTGGCCTCCAGCTCATCCAGCCACGGCCCCGCCACTCCGTCCGACGGCGCGCGCCAGTCGCCGCGCGGGGACAGCGCGCCGCCCGCCGACACTTTTGGCCCGTTCGGGATCGCGCTACGCTTGAACTGGCTCTGCGCGAAGAAGCGGATCAGGAACTTCTCCAGCCAGTGGCGGATGGTGGGCAGGTCATAGGCAACCCGCTGATGCGGCGGCACGCCCAGCGGCCACTCCCCCGCATCGGCATCGCGCCACGCATGCCAGGCGAGGAACGCGATCTTCGACGGTGCCAGCCCGTGGCGCACGACATAATGGACGAAAAAATCGTTCAGCGCATAGGGCCCGATCTTCGCCTCGGTGCTCTGCATCGCGCCGCTGGCGTCGGCGGGGACCAGTTCGGGCGAGATTTCCTGCGCCAGGATCGCCTCCAGCACCGCGTCGGTCTGCGCGTCGAACTGGTTGGTCGCGACGCACCAGCGTATCAGGAACTGGATCAGCGTCTTGGGCACCCCCGCATTGACCGCATAATGCGACATATGGTCGCCGACGCCATAGGTGCACCAGCCCAGCGCCAGCTCGGACAGGTCGCCGGTGCCGAGCACGAACCCGCCCCGCTGATTGGCGAGGCGGAAGAGATAATCGGTGCGCAGGCCCGCCTGAACATTCTCGAAGGTGATGTCATAAACCGGCTCGCCATCGGCATAGGGGTGGCCCATGTCGGTCAGCAGCTGGCGCGCGGCGGGGCGGATATCGACCTCTTCGGCGGTGATGCCCAATGCCTTCATCAGCGCCCAGGCATTGCCCTTGCTCCCCTCGCCAGTGGCGAACCCCGGCATGGTGAAACCAAGAATGTCGCTGCGCGGCCGCCCGAGCCGGTCCATCGCCTTGGCCGCGACGATCAGCGCATGGGTTGAATCGAGCCCGCCCGAGATGCCGATGATGATCTTGCCATTGCCGGTCGCGACCATGCGTTTGCGCAGCCCCTCGACCTGGATGTTGAAGGCTTCGTAGCAATCCTCATCGAGCTTTGCGGGCGTGTTGGGGACGAACGGAAAGCGCCGGATCGCGCGGTGCAGGCCGATATCGTCGAAGCCCGGCGCGTGATCGAATGCGACGCGGCGAAACCGCTGTTCGGGATGCCCGGCAGCGGCGGCATTGTCGTTGAACGTGCCAAAGCGCATCCGCTCCTGCCGCAGCCGCGCGACATCGATATCGGCGGTGATCAGCTCGTCCTCGAGGTCGAAGCGGCCCGAGGCGGCAAGCAGTTCGCCAAGTTCGTAGATCAGGCTTTGCCCGTCCCAGGCAAGGTCGGTGGTGCTCTCACCGGGGCCGGAGGCGGAGAAGAGATAGGCTGACGCCGTGCGGCTCGATTGCGCCGCGCACAGCAGTGCCCGCTCGCGCGCCTTGCCGATCACGATGTTGCTGGCCGACAGGTTGCACAGGATCAACGCCCCGGCCATCGCGCCAAAGGTTGAGGGCGGCAGCGGCCCCCAGAAATCTTCGCACACCTCGGCATGAAAGGTGAAATCGGGCAGGTCGCTGGCGGCGAAGATCAGGTCGGTGCCGAACGGCGCGGTCTGGCCCGCCAGCTCGATCGTTCCCGACAGGCCGATGCCGGACGCGAACCAGCGCTTCTCATAATATTCGCGGTAATTGGGAAAATAACTCTTCGGCACCACGCCCAACACGCTCCCGCGCGCGATCACCACCGCGCAGTTATACAGCCGCCCGTTGCGCTCCAGCGCCGCGCCGACCAGCAGCACGGGCTTGAGCTTCGCGCTCGCCGTGATCAGATCGGCCAGTCCCTGTGCGGTCGCGCGCAACACGGCATCCTGCAAGTGCAGATCGTCGATCGCATAGCCAGTGATGCCAAGCTCGGGGAACAGCAACAAGTCCGCGCCCGCCGCATCGCCCTGCTTCGCCAGCGCGATATGCGATGCGGTATTGGCGGCGATATCGCCTGCGCTTGCACTGGGGGTGCAGGCACCGACGCGCACCATGCCGTGGGCGTGGATCGAATTGAACCGCTGCTTTGCCACTAGTCGATTGCCTCGCCGATCATCTCCAGTGCCACGCGCATACAGGCAATTCGGGTCGGTCCGCGACCAATATCGCCAAAATGGTCGGCACGATGTGCAGTCGGGCGTCCGGCGCGGGCGCAGCCGAAATGCACCAGCCCCGGCTCGTCATCGGGTCCGCCGGGGCCGGCAAAGCCGGTAATGGCGAGTGCGATATCGGCATGGCTCGCCGCGAGCGCGCCCTCGGCCATGGCTACCGCGACCTCGCGACTCACCGCATTGCAGCGCTCGACCGTGTCCCGCGCGATGTGCAGCAGCTCGCATTTCGCGTCCTTCGAATAGACGACGAAGCCGCGTTCGAAGGCGGAGCTGACCCCTTCGACATCGGTGAGCAGCGAGGCGAGCATCCCGCCCGTGCAGCTTTCGGCGGTGGCCAGACTGAGCTTGGCGTCGCAGGCGGCCTGCAACACATCACGCGCGGCGCGGTCGATATCGTCGGGCAGCACCGGATACAGCGTTTCGGTCATGCGATCCTCCCGATTGTGGGAGGGATCAACGCGCGGGGCGGGCCGGTTGCTCCGCCTCAGACCTTGGTCGCGTAAATCATCCGGCCTTCGCCGAGCAGCGCGAACAGCGTGTCGAGATCGCGCTCACCCACCGCGAAACAGCCCTGGCTGCGGCCGAGCTTGCCGTGCTTCGCGATCATGTCGGGGTTCGAATACCAGGCGCCATGCACCACGATCGCGCGGTCGAGTGCATTATAGTTGGTCGGATCGAGGCCGATCAGCCGCTGCGACAGCTGATGCTTGCCGACATAGTAATTGGACGCGAGGAACGCGCCCTCGCATGTTGCTTCCGAATTCACTTCATTCGAGAAACGCTGGAGCATGCCGGTATGCTCGGGGTCGGACCCGATGCCATGGCTCACCAGCATCGAGCGCGTCGCGCCGTTGATCATGTCGACGAAGTGGAAGCGCAGCCGCGAGCTGGGCAGCGAGAAATCGGCGATCGCGATCCGGTCCTGCTGGCGGATGCGGCTGGAATGCTGCTGGAGCGCGGCGACAGCGCGTTCGAACAATTCGGGGCGGATGCCGCGCGGCGCGCTCGCCGAGCGCGGCGCGGCCGGGACGGGGGTCGCAACCGGCGGAGGCGGGACCGGAATATGCGCGGCGGGCAGCGCGGCGGTCGTGACACTACGCGCGGCGCAGCCGGCGAGCAGACCCGTGCCGGCGATCATCCCGGCAGACTTCAGAAAGGCGCGGCGCGAAGCCACGGCGTCGGTCATCTTGTCCATGCGTCCTCTGTGCCCCCACAAACTTCGCTATCCGTAAAGGCCACTATAGCGCAGGTCGCGGCCGATTCGTCCTAAGGGAGTCCACGGTTCGGCGTCGGTTCGCCGCAGACTCGGTGCGGCTGGTCGAGACTTGTCCCGAATCGGGCAATATGCCGATTTCGCATGTGCACGCGCTGGAACTGCACGGCACCACCTTGTCCTGCCTGCGTTAACCATAGATAGTGGGTGCGGACGTCCGCGTAACAATGGAGTGTGGGATGGGGTCTGCGGTCGCGCGGACAATGCGGGCGGTTTCGATCGGGCTGGCGCTGTGCATCGCGCTGCCCGCGGCGGCGCAGCAGGTGCTGCCCGGTGGCGGCGGCGACGAGATTCTGCTCCGCAACGGCCAATGGACGTGGATCGAGGATGCGGCGTTTCAGCCTGTCGGCGGCGCGTCCGGGGTCACCATCCTCGTCAGCATCCCCGGCCAGGTCGCCTATGTCTATCGCGACGGGGTGTTGATCGCGGCCTCGACCGTGTCGACCGGAAAGCCGGGCAAGGCGACGCCCGTCGGCGAATTCACGATCCTGCAAAAGCGGGTGCATCACCGCTCCAATATCTACAGCAATGCGCCGATGCCGTTCATGCAGCGGCTGACCTGGACCGGGATCGCGCTGCACGCCGGGCATCTCCCCGGCTATCCCGCCTCGCATGGCTGTATCCGCTTTCCGCGCGAATTTGCGCGGCGGCTGTTCGAGGTGACCGCGCTCGGTACTGCCGTGTCGGTGGTCGATTATGAGATCGTCGATCCGCGCGTCCGCCGCGGTGTGCCCCGCCTGCCACCCACGCAAATGGCGAAGCGCGCCGATCCGCCGTTCCTGCGCGCCGATCTCGCGGCATTTCGCACCGGCGATTATGACGTGGTGACGTCGAGCCACGACGTGATCATCCCGGCCGCGACCGGTGCCCAGTCAGTTTCGCCCGAAGGCGTCGTGTTCGCGCCGATGGAGCCGGTGGTGCAGAAGACCGGGCGGCGGAAGCGCTAGGCGCCGTTCTCGCTCGGCCCCGTGTAGTTGACCGGGGCGACGGTCCACGCAAACGGCCGCAGCGGCCCGCCCAATGCAGCGACCAGCGCATCCTCGATCCGGCGGCGGCTTTCGGCGGCAATCGCCTTGCGCCCGGGAAACTCAATCGGATCGAACGGGTCGAGATAATGGATGCGCAGCGGGAAGCTGCCCTTGCGCGACAGGATGCGGCGGGCATTGTTGATCCCGCCCTCTTCCCCGACCCAGCCAATCTCCTCGCCTACTGCCCCGTAATCGAGCAGGACCGGCTGGACCATCACGCCTGGCGGCGGCGGTTCGAGCACGCGCAGCATCGGCGTCTTGAACGGCAACAGTGACCTGCCGTCGGTCGTCGTCCCCTCCGGGAACACGGTGATCGCCCAGTTTTCGGCGAGCGCATCGCGCAGCGCGTTGATCTGCTCGGCCACGCCCATGCGGTTCTCGCGCTTCACGTAAACGGTGCGGTTGAGCCCGGCGAGCCAGCCCACCACCGGCGACGCGCCGATCTCCGCCTTGGCAACGAATGCGGTGCCGCTCGACCCGCCCAGGGCGAGGATGTCGATCCACGACAGATGGTTCGACACATAGAAAACGTCGCGCCGCAGCGGGGTGCCGACCACTTCGATCCGTGCCCCGGCAATCCGTCCGGCACGCCACAGGAACCAGCGCGGCCAGGGCGAGGACAGGCGCAGCAGCCGCCACAGATAGTGCATCGGCACATGCGTCAGCACCGCCAGCAGCAGCAACCCGACCCGGCGCCAGAAGCGGAAGCTCTCCGCCGGGGTCAGCCTGGTGGGCAGCCCAAGGGCGGCGTCGCGGCGCCGCGGATCGACGCCGTCGGTCATTGCCTCAGGGCTTGCGCTCGAGTGCGACGCCGTACAGCTCCATGCGGTGATCGACCAGGCGGAAGCCCAGCCGCTCGGCGATCTGCTTCTGCAGCAGTTCCAGCTCGGGATCGACGAATTCGATCACCTTGCCGGTTTCGACATCGATCAGATGGTCGTGATGCGCCTCGGGCGAGGGCTCGTAGCGCGCGCGCCCGTCGCCGAAATCATGGCGGTCGAGGATGCCGGCCTCTTCGAAAAGGCGCACGGTGCGATAGACGGTCGCGATCGAAATGCCCGGATCGATCGCCGATGCGCGGGCATAGACTTTTTCGACGTCGGGATGATCGTCGGCTTCGGACAGGACGCGCGCGATCACCTTGCGCTGTTCGGTAATGCGCAGGCCCTTTTCGTGGCACAGCGCTTCAAGGTCGATCTTGCGGTTCATGGGTGTGATGTAGCGTCAAGCGCAGCGCGGGAAAAGAGACGCCGGACAGTTTGATGCGCCTAAAGGCGCGTGCGGCACCAGCCCGCTCCCCCACCCGACCACCCATTCCAGAATATCCTGCCGATGGGCGGCCGGGTGGGGGAGCGGGCTGGTGCCGTCCACCGGGTGCGCGTCAGCGCGCCCGGCAAACATATTCAGCGCTTGCGGCGCTTGGTGCCAAGGCCGATCTTCTTGGCCAGGCTGCGGCGCTGTTCGGCATAATTGGGGGCGACCATCGGATAATCGGCGGGAAGGTTCCACTTGGCGCGATAATCTTCCGGGGTCATCTGGTAATGCGTCATCAGATGACGCTTCAGCATCTTGAGCTTCTTTCCGTCCTCAAGGCAGACAATATAGTCGGGCTTGATCGAAGAGCGGATCGACACTGCCGGTTCCTGCTTCTTCACTTCGGGTTCCGGCTTCGCGCTACCCAGATTGGTAAGCGCACCGTGAACGTTAGCAATGAGCAACGGAAGATCAGAGACCGCCACGCTATTGTTGCTCACATGTGCGGCGACAATATCCGCGGTGAGCGTGATCAGCGTTTCCTGCAGGTCGTTCTGCGTATCCATTTTCGTCCTTTCACATAAACGCGGCGGCAATAAGATGTTCGTGCCGTCGCGTGCGCTATCACGCCACGCACCGCGCTTTGCAAGTCATTCTGTCCGATTTCTGCTAGGATCAGTCGAGCGATCGGGAAAAACTGTGTGCGTCGAACACCTTGCCGTCATTTCCGCGATAGTAGTCGCGACGTTCACCAATCTTGCGAAAGCCCGCGCTGCGGTACAACTGAACCGCTTCATTGTTTGCGCGCACTTCCAGATGCAGGATGTCGGCACCGCGATCGCGCGCATCGGCCATCACCGCCCGGAGCAAGGCCCCGCCAATTCCCCGCCGTCGCATTGCCGGCACGGTCCCGAGCAGCAGCAATTCGGCCTCGTTCAGGATGGTGCGCGCCAGTGCAAAGCCGACCGGTCGCCCGTCGATATATGCCAGCGTGAACCACACGCCCGGCAGCGCCAGCATCCCCATGCACTGGCTGGGGGTCCAGCCCTCGCCAAAGCGCGGATCGAACGCTTCGGCGATGATCGCGGTCATCGCGCGCAGATCGGCCGGCTGGCCGTGCACGATCTCGATCGGCCAGGGCGCGGTGCTCATGCCGCCTTGGGCTTGGCGTCCGGCGCGCGGCCATAGATCGGGCGCGGCGGCAGGCTGGTCAGCGCTGCGGGGAGCAGGCGCGCATCGGCCGCGCGCGGCAGCGCCTCGCGCAGGTCGAGGCTGGCGTCGAGCGCGGCAAGATGACGCACGCCATTGCCGACGGCGATCCGCCCGCCAAGCTGTGCCAGCGCGGCATCGGGCTTGAGCGACGCAAAGGGTGCGATCTGCGCGAACTGGCGGTCATAGGCGGCCATGAACACCTCACCATGCCCGCCTTCCAGCACCACCGCTAGCGCGTCGCTACCCGGATTGAGTGCGAACGCGCCCGCCGCGACCAGCGGGAGCGAGGAAAAGCCATGGACCGGCACGCCCCAGCCAAAGCCGAGGCCGCGCGCCGCCGCGATGCCGACGCGAATGCCGGTAAAGCTGCCCGGACCGCAATCGACCAGGATCGCATCGGCGCGCCCACCATCGGGCAGCGCCGCGACCATCGGCACGAGGTGCTCGGCATGGCCGCGTCCGACTTCGGCATGACGTTCGGCGATCAGCGCGTCGCCGTCGATCAATGCGACCGAACAGGCGGCGGTGGCAGCCTCGATGACGAGCAGTCTAGCCAATCGTGTTGAACTTCGCGAAGTCCGGCCGCGGCGAGCGGCCAAAGATGGTCGCGGGATCGCCCTTGCCCAGGGTCGAGATGAAGTTGACCCGCACCGATGGCTGGTCGGCGAAGAACGCCGTCTCGACCTTGGCCGGATCGAAGCCCGACATCGGCCCGGTGTCCCAGCCCAAAGCGCGTGCGGCCATGATGAAATAGGCCCCCTGCAGCGTGCCGTTGCGGAACGCGCTGTCGCGGCGCTTTTCCTGCGGGCCTTCAAACCAGCTCTTGGCGTCGGTATGCGGGAACAGCCAGGACAGTTCCTCGTGGAAATCGAGGTCCATCCCGATCACGACCGCGGCGGGCGCCTTGCGGATCTTGTCGGGATTAGTGCCGGTCGCGCAGTCGGCAAGCCTGTCCTTGGCTTCCTGCGACAGGCACCAGGCAAAGCGCGCCGGCTGCTGATTGGCCGAGGTCGGCCCCATCTTCAGCAGGTCGTAGATCGCCTGGACATCCGCCTGCGTGACCACGCCGGGCAGATAGCCATTATAGGTGCGCGCGGTGCGGAACAGCGTGTCGAGCGCGGCGTCGTCAATCGGGGCGCCCATCAGACGGCCCGCACTTCGGTGACTTCGGGGACATAATATTTGAGCAACTGTTCGATCCCGTTCTTGAGCGTTGCGGTCGAGGAGGGGCAGCCGGCGCACGCGCCCTGCATCTGCAGGAACACCTTGCCCTTGTCGAAACCGCGATAAACGATGTCGCCACCGTCATTGGCGACGGCCGGGCGCACGCGCGTCTCGATCAGATCCTTGATCTGCGCGACGATGTCGGCGTCCTCGGGATTGTCGGCGAAGTCGGCTTCGGGCGGCGGCACGCTGAAGCCCGCGCTGCCCTGGCGGAACAGCGGCATGTCGGCGCTGAAATGGTCGAGCAGGATGCCGAGCACATCGGGCTTGAGCCCTGCCCAGTCGACGCCCGGCGCGGCGGTGACCGAGATGAAGTCCCGCCCAAAGAATACGCCGGTCACGTCGCCAAGGCGAAACAGCGCATCGGCCAGCGGCGACACCTCCGCCTCTTCGGGCGTGGCAAAATCGCGCGTGCCGCTGTCCATCACGGTGCGGCCGGGCAGGAATTTGAGCGTCGCCGGGTTGGGCGTCAGTTCGGTTTCGATCAGCATGGGCCCCATTTGGCGACGAATAGGCGTGGCATCAAGCGAACAGCGGGAAACCATTTGTTGCCCGGCGCCGCGCCGCGGCATCGCCGCGCTTTTCTTTTGTGCGCGGGGAGAGTAAGGCACCGCCACTTTTCCGATCCGTACCAAGAGGTTTGTTTGGCCAAGGAAGAACTGCTTGAAATGCGCGGCCGCGTTGTGGAGCTCCTCCCCAACGCGATGTTCCGTGTGAAGCTCGAGAATGACCATGAAATTCTCGGCCACACCGCCGGCAAGATGCGCAAGAACCGCATCCGCGTGCTGGTGGGCGACGAAGTGCTCGTCGAACTGACGCCCTATGACCTGACCAAGGGCCGCATCACCTATCGCTTCAAGTAAGTCCGGGCCGATGCGGCTCGTGCTTGCCTCCACCTCGCCGCGCCGCCGGGATCTGCTGGCGCGGATCGGCGTCGTGCCCGATCGCGTGGCGGCCCCAGATATCGACGAATCGCCGCTCAAGGCCGAATTGCCGCGCGTCTATGCGCTGCGGCTGGCGGAGGCGAAGGCGCGCGCGGTGGCGCGGGCCGAGGACGAACTCGTGCTGGCGGGTGACACCACAAT
>NZ_LSJM01000014.1 GCF_001557215.1 Sphingomonas sp. CCH9-E2
GATCAGCGGTACGCCCGCCGCTGTCGCCAGCGCCTGCAACCCCGCCAGCCGTCGCGCATCGTCTCCGCGCCGCGCCATGCTCGCACCCAGCCACACCCGCCCCGGCGCGATCCGGGCAAGCCGGGTCAGTAGCGGCTGAAGCCCGGCGGGCTGGACCAGAGCAAGCGGCGGGACCGGCGCGTCGCTGTCATGCTCAACCGGATCGCGATGCGCACGCTGCATCACTGCGCTCGATCCGGGCAGGACGATCAGCAGCAGATCGTCGTGGAACGCGATCAGATCCTCCAGCCGCAGGATGCAATCGCCCTTTTGCGCGCGCAGATTGCCGGTGGTGAGCAAACGCGTCAGCCGCCCCCAGCCGCGCCGGTTGGCAGGATAGGCGACGATATCCGGGGTGCCATCGACGAATACCAGCCGCGCGCCGGGAACGAACTTCAATGCCGGTGGCGGCAGGCCAGCCTCCTGCGCCGCCGCCCGCGCGTGACGCAGCGCCAACTGTGCGCGGACGACCCCCGCCACGGTGTTGCGATCGGCAATGCCGATGCCGCTCAGGCCAAGTTCGATCGCGCGCGCAATCAGGTCCGCCGGGTACGACGCCCCGCGCAGAAACGAGAAATGCGATGCCGCGACCAGTTCGGCAAAAGCGCTCACGCAAACAAGCCGTGTACATACCAGAGCGGCGTGGGCCGCTCGTCATTCAGGCCGTGCCGGAACAGCCACAAGCGCCGCCCGCGCATATCCTCGACCCGGTAGTAATCGCGGGTCAGGCCAGGGTCGCCCGGCGCGCGGTGCCACCATTCGGCGGCGATCCGCTCCGGCCCTTCATAGCGCGTCACCTCGTGCAATGTGCGTTGCCAGCGAAAGCTGCGCGGCGGACCGTCGGGCTCTTCGGCGATCACCTCGACGCGCTGGGGCGGGTCGAACAAATGGATCGGGCGGCGCGGTGGCTCATCCGGGGGCGGCGCGGGCCAGTCCTGCCGGTCGCTCGCGGTCGCGGGCAGCGCGAGCACCGCCTGTTCGGGAATGTGCGAATCGCGCGGCACGAAGCGGCGGATGCGCCCGCTGCCGGCTCGCACGCTCAACCGGTCGATCAACGCCGCGACATCCTCGGCATGGACCGCCCCACCCTCCAGTTCGAGCTGAGCAAAATCGAGCGGTTCGGCGCGCGGCACCGACAGCCGGATCATGTCGAACCCGAACCCCGGGTCGATCGGGTCGGCCAGCGCGCCGATCCGTTCGGTGAACAGCCGCATGATCCGCGCCGGATCGCGCAAGGGCTGTCCGCAATCGACCGCCAGATCGACGACATGCCCATCGCTGCGGAACAGCCGTGCGGTAAAGCGCCGCCCGCCCTGACGCCGCGCCTCCATCGCCTGCCCCGCTTCCGCCGCCAGTTCGCCGATGACGCGCAACGCATCGTCGGCGCGCGCAATCGGCTCGGCAAAGCGGCGTTCGAACTGCCAGGCCGGGGCAGCGTGACGCGGCGCGATCGGCTTGCCCGACTTGCCCAGAATGCGGGCCAGTAGATCGGGCAGGTCGGCCCCGAACCGCGCCGCCAGCGGGCCGGTGGGACGGGAGACAAGGTCGTCGATGGTCTTGAGGCCGGCTCCCCGCAGCGCCGCCTCGGTCTCGCGCTCCAGCTCGAGCGCCGCGACCGGCAGGCGCCGCAACGCTGCTGTCTCATTTGCCGCCGGGGCCGTCTGAAACCGCGCCAGCGCACGCGCGCCCTCCGGCGTGTCGGCCAGGGCGTGGCGCAGATGCCCGGTCCAGCGCCGCATCCGCGCCTCGACCGCCTCCAGCAAGCCATATTCGCCGCCGAACAGGTGTGCGCAACCGGTGATGTCGAGCACCAGCCCGTCGGGCGGCTCGATCGCCACGCGCGGCGTGAACCGGTCGCAGGCATCGGCAATCCGCTCCAGCCACAGCAGATCGGCGACCGGATCGGCGTCTGCCACCGCCAGATCGGGCACCCGTGCGCGGGCATCGGCCAGCGTCAGACCGGGGGCGAGCCCCAGCGCCATCGCTTCGGCATCGCACGCGGTCAGCCGGATCGCGCCGCGCTGCCGTTCGACCACCACGCGCGGTGCGCTATCCCGTGCGGCGGAGTCCGGTGGCCCGGATCGCACCAGCCGATCGGTCGCCAGAAAGGGGAGGAACAACGCCAGATAGCGTCGCTTCGTCATGATCTTGATCCCGTAATTGGCCGTGCTCCCGATCCCATTCCACCCGCCAGATGCCTCCCGCCGGTCGCCCACGCTGGCGTAGCAATTCCACCGTCCACGCCGGATGCCCTGGGGCATCGGCGGCCAGCGGCACCGACGGCGCCGGCGACACTCCGATCCGCGTCTGCGCCGCACTGGGCGCCGCCGCGCCACCCACGCGCAGCAGCAGCGCAGTTACCCCCGAAGCCTCCGCCAGCAGCGCCAGCCGTCGGCTGGCGGTGAGGTCATAGGCACGCGGATTGCCCCACAGCTCGATCACGACGCTGCCCAGCCCGGCACAGCGCACCGCGTCTGCCGCCGCGCGCAGCACCGCGGCCGCATCGGGCAATACCCCCAGCAGCAACCGCGCCGGATCGATGCCGATCGCGGCGACACCGGGGGCATGCAGCTGGCCGCTGCGCAGTTCGGCATCGCGTTCGCGCAGCCAAATCATTTCGCCGCCCAGCCGATGCGCCAGCACGCCGGCAAACCCCGCCCCGCTGCCCGCCGTCTCGCTCTCCGCCACCAGCTCATGCAGGCGGGCGCGCATGACGCCGCCGCCCAGCGCGCGATCGATCCGGACATGCCCGGTCGGCACATGCCCCGCAGCCTCGCTCGGGGCACGCCCACCGCGTTCGATCAACGCAATGCGCCGCTGAATCAGGGAGAGCGAATCGACACGCATATGTTCCTTATATGTTCTATTTTTCAGACTGTATATGCGGTCGGTCGGGATTTGGTGGCGCATCGCTGAACCGTCGCCTAGATCGACTCCACCACCGTCGTAGGAGACACGCATGACCCTGCCCGACCTGATCATTCCGACCTATGTTCAAATGCTTGGCGCGCTGTCGGGATGGCTGGGCAAGGCCGAGACGCAGGGCAGCGGCGACACGATCATGGCGGCCCGGCTGGCCCCCGACATGTTCCCGCTCGCGACCCAGATCCGCTTTGCGTGCGTGCAGGCGCAGGAGGGCGTCTACCGCCTGCGCGGCGAGGCATTCCCGCCCGTTGTCGCCGAACTGCTCGACGAAGGCCGCAACGCGGGTGAGCGCCCCGGCACGATCGCCGACGCGCGTGCGCGCATTGCCGACACGCTCGCGCTACTGGAGCAGGTGCGCGGCGACATGCCTGCGGTCGATCCGGCGGCGCCGATCGCGCATGCGCTGCCGCAGGGCATGGTGTTCGACCTGACGGCCGAGCAGTTCGTCCGCGACTGGGCGCTGCCGCAATTCTACTTCCACCTGATGACCGCCTACGCGATCCTGCGCGCACAGGGGGTGGATCTGGGCAAGGTCGATTATGTCGCGCACATGTTTGCCTATCTGCGCCCGGGCACCGCACCGGGCAGCTGAGCGTCGTCGGCATGATATAAAGAATTCTTTATATTGCACTTGCCGAGCCACTGAAGCGGGCGTAAAGACCCTCTCGGAACATGGGGGTAACCCGGTGTTTCATGATCGCGCCGGTGCCCCGAAAGGGGCTTAAACGGGAATGCGGTGCGGGCGGCCTGGCCGTCCAAATCCGCAGCTGTCCCTGCAACTGTAAGCGGCGAGCGCGATGCACTTGTTCCCCGTTCGAGGGAGCAGCCACTGGGTGAAAGCCCGGGAAGGCCGTGCATCAAGCCCTGACCCGCGAGCCAGGAGACCTGCCGGCGCATGGTCGCTCTTGCCTTGGTCCAGGGAATGGCCGCGGCACGGTCCTCCGTCTGAGCGACGAACCAAGCGGCGGGGGCCGCCTCGGTGTCGTGCGTCAGGCGCTTTTGCGCCCGGCTGGCGCGCGCATGCCGGCCGTCCGAATGGGACGGCAAGGCCCCTGCCCTCGTTGCATGGCGCCGGGGGTGAAGTTTCCCATGTTGAAGTTGTTGTCCGTTTCCACGCTCGCCATCGCCGCGGCATCGCCCGCCTTTGCGCGCGAGACCATCACCACCGAAGAGGCCGGCGACACGGTGGTCGTCACCGCGTCGCGCTCGGGCGAACCCGTCCCGGTCGACCAGGTCGGTGCATCCGTCACCGTGATCGACGCAGAAGCGCTGGAGCAGCGTCAGACACGCACCTTGTCCGACGTGCTGCGCGACGTGCCGGGCGTTGCCGTGAACCGCACGATCGGCGGCCTGACCCAGATCCGCATCCGCGGGACCGAGGGCAACCATGTCCTGACGCTGATCGACGGGATCGAAGTGTCCGACCCGTTCCAGGGCGAGTTCGATTTCAGCGGCGTGCTTGCCGACAGCGCGGCGCGGGTAGAGGTGCTGCGCGGCCAGCAATCGTCGCTCTACGGTTCCGACGCGATCGGTGGCGTGATCCACTATCTGACGCTGTCGGGCCGCGAGGCGCCGGGGTTCAGCGCGCGGATCGAGGGCGGTTCGTTCGGCACGGTGAGCGCCGCGGCGCGCGCGGCGGGTGTGTCGGGTGACTTCGACTATGCGCTGTCCGCGACCGGCTATCTGACCGATGGCACCCCGACCGCGCGCGGCGGCACCCGCAATGTCGGGTCGGAAAGCGGCGCGCTGAGCGGCAAGTTCAACTGGACCCCATCCGACAGCCTGACGCTGACCGGCGTGCTGCGGTATGCGGTGACCGATGCCGATGCGAACAATAGCGACGGCAATCCCGCGAGCCCGACCTTTGGCTACACGATCGACAGCCCCGGCGTGCATTACCGCAATCGCGGATTTTACGGCCTGCTGAGCGCGCAGTTCAGTGCGCTCGACGGCCGCTGGACCACCAGCCTGTCGGGCCAGTTCGCCGATACCGAGCGCACGATGTTCCGCGCCAATGACACAGTCGATTTCGGCAATGTCGGGACGCGCTACAAGGGTTCGCTGGTGTCAAGCCTGCGCTTTGGCACCGATGCGGTCACCCATCGCCTGACCGGCGCGGTCGATATCGAGCGCGAAGAATTCCGCAACACGACCCCCGGCAGCGGATCCCCCTTCGACGCGTTCACCGGCAAGCGTGACACCGACAATCTCGGCTTGGTCGCGCAATATGAGCTCACCGTCGGCGGCTTCAGCGGCGGTGCATCGGTGCGACACGATGACAATAACCGGTTCGACGACGCCACCACCTGGCGCGTGCAGGGCAGTTATCGCCTGCCCACGGGAACGCGCGTGCGCGGCGCCTATGGCACCGGGGTCAAGAACCCGGGCTATTATGAGCTCTATGGCTATTCGGACGGCCGTTATATCGGCAACCCGAACCTGAAGCCGGAAAAGTCCGAAGGCTGGGAAGCCGGGATCGAGCAGAGCTTTGCCGACGAGACCATCACGTTCGGCGCGACCTATTTCGATTCCACGCTGAAGGGCGAGATCTACACCACCTACCCCGCCCCGACCTATGTCGCGACCCCGGCCAACCGCACGACCCTGTCCAAGCAGCACGGCGTCGAGCTGTTCGCAAGCGCGCGCCCGATCCCGCAGCTGCGGTTCGACGCGAGCTACACGCACCTCGATGCGGACGAGAATGGGGTGGAGGAAGTCCGCCGTCCGGGCGACATCGCCAGCTTCAACGCGACCTATATCTCCAGCGACGAACGGCTATCGACGACGCTGACCGTGCGGCATAACGGGCGGATGACCGACGTGGCCTTCACCGACCCCAGCTACACCCCGGTGCGGGTGTCGCTGAAGCCCTACACGCTGGTGAACCTGAACATTGCGTTTGACGTGGTGGAGAAGGTGCAGCTGTTCGGGCGCGTCGAAAATTTGTTCGACGTCGATTACGAGGAGGTGTTCAGCTTCGCGACTCCAGGCATCGGCGCGTTCGCCGGTGTTCGCGTCAAGCTGTGATGCGCCGCGCCGGCATCCTGCTGGCGATCGCGGCCATGGCGCTGCCGGTTTCGGCCGGCAGCGCTCCGCCGCCGCGTGCGCAGGCCGCACTGCCGATGCGGGTGATGTCGATCAACCAGTGCACCGATCAGCTGGTGCTGATGCTGTTGCCGCCCGAGCGGATCGCGTCGGTCACCTGGCTGTCGCGCGATCCGCTGCTGTCACTGATGGCGGCGCGGGCGCGCGGCGTGGCGGTCAATCGCGGCGAGATCGAGGATGTGGTGCGGCAGCAGCCCGACCTGATCGTCGCCGACAGCTTCGGCTCGGCGGCGACGCGTGCGGCGCTGCGCCGCTTCGGCTTTCCGATGGTCGAGGTCGCGCAGCCGCAGAGCTTCGACGAGATCCGCGCCACGGTCCGTACCCTCGCCGCGCAGCTGGGCACGGTCGAGCGCGGCGAGGCGCTGATCGCGGGGATGGACGCGCGGCTTGCCGAGCTGGCGCGCCGCCCTGCCCTCAATCTGCGTGTGGCGTCGTGGAGCGGCGACGGGCTCTCGCGCGGCGAGGGCGCGCTGTATGACGCGGTGCTCGACGCGGCGGGTGCGCGCAATGCGGTGAAGGACGGCGTCGCGGGCACCGATGTCGAGGCGTTGCTGGCGCTGAACCCCGATATTCTGGTCGCGCCCGTCGGTGGCGTCGTCGGTCAGAGCCTGCGCGATCGTGTGGCGCGGCATCCGCTGGTGCGGCGGCAATGGGCCGGGCGGCAGGTCAGCGTCAGCCCGCGCGCCTATATCTGCGGCACGCCGCTGATCGCCGAGGCGGCGGCCGATCTGCGCGCCCAGCTGGAGGCGGCGCGATGAGCGGGCGGTTGCTGATCCCGGTGCTGGTGGTGCTGACGCTGTTGCTCGGGCTGATCTCGCTCGGCATCGGTACGCTGGGGCTCGACTATGCCGGATGGCTGGGCGGCGAGACCAGCGGGACGGCGCGACTGACCGGGGTGGTGATCACCGAAATTCGCCTGCCGCGCATGCTGCTCGGCGTGCTGACCGGGGCGATCCTCGGCCTGTCGGGCGCGGTGTTGCAGGGGTTGCTGCGCAATCCGCTGGCCGAGCCGGGGCTGCTTGGTATTTCGGGCGGGGCGTCGCTGGGTGCAGTCATTGCGATCTATTACGGGCTGGCGGCGGTCGCGCCGCTGGCCGCGCCGCTGGCGGGACTTGCCGGAGCGATGGCGGCGGGGTTTGCGGCACTGCTGCTCGCGCGCGGCGGGGGGACGCTGGCGCTGATCCTTGCTGGCGCTGCGATTTCGAGCCTGGCCGGAGCGGGCATCAGCCTCGCGCTCAACCTCGCGCCCAATCCCTATGCGGCCTATGAGATCATGACCTGGCTGATGGGGTCGCTCGCCAATCGCGGGTGGGAGGAGGTCCTGCTCGCCGCGCCACTGATCGTGGTTGGTGGAGCCGCGCTGCTGGCCACCGCGCGGTCGCTGGATGCGCTGGCGCTAGGCGAATTGCAGGCCGAAAGCCTGGGCGTCGATGTGCGGCACACGCGGCTGCTGGCGCTTGCGGGCACCGGGCTTGGCGTGGGCGCGGCGACGGCGGTGGTCGGGACGATCGGCTTTATCGGGCTGGTCGCGCCGCATCTGGTGCGCCCCTTCGTCGGGCATCGCCCGGGCGCGACGTTGGTCCCGGCGGCACTGGCGGGCGCGGCGATGCTGACTGCGGCCGATATCGCGACGCGGCTGATCCGGCTCGACAGCCCGATCCATTTGGGGGTGTTCACGGCTTTGGTCGGCGCGCCCTTCTTCCTGTGGCTGGTGCTGCGGATGCGGAGCCGGACGCCATGACCGCGCTCACCCTTGAAGCGATCACGCTGAAGCGCGGCGGAAGGCTGGTGCTCGATAGCGTCGATGTCGCGTTCGCGGCGGGGCGGCTGACAGCCGTGATCGGTCCCAATGGTGCGGGCAAGTCGAGCCTGCTGGAGGTCGCGGCGGGGCTGCTCAAGCCGGAGCGCGGCGATGTGCGACTTGGCGATACTCCCCTGAGCGCGCTGCGGCGACAGGAGCTGGCGCTGCGGCGGGCGTATCTGCCGCAGCGGGTCGGGGTGGATTGGCCGATCAGTGTCGAGCGCGTGGTTGCGCTGGGCCTGCTGCCCCAGCTTCCGGCGTTCGGCGGGCTGCCTGCGGCGTTGCTTCCCGCAATCGACCGCGCGCTGGAGGAGTGCGACCTGATTGCGCTGCGCGACCGCCCGGCGACCGATCTGTCGGGGGGCGAGCTGGCCCGTGTGCTGCTCGCGCGCGCGATCGTGGGCGATCCCGAGCTGCTCATCGTGGATGAGCCCACCGCCGACCTCGACCCGCGCCACGCGATCGACGCCGCGCGGCGGCTGCGCGCGCGGGCCGATGCGGGGCGGACGGTGGTGATGGCGATCCACGATATCGACCTCGCCTTCCGCTTTGCCGACGATGTGGTCGCGGTGCGGGAGGGACGGATTATCGCCGCCGGACCGACCGAAGAAGTGATGCGCGAGCAGACGCTGTCCGCGCTTTACGACGTGCAGGTGCGCATCGTCCGCGACGAATATGGGCCGACCATCCGCTTCCTCGATTAGCCAGCCCAAATCCTCCCCCGCCAGGGGGAGGTGGCACGCGCAGCGTGACGGAGGGGGAGGA
>NZ_LSJM01000138.1 GCF_001557215.1 Sphingomonas sp. CCH9-E2
GCCGCCCTCCCCCTCCGTCGCCTTCGGCGCCACCTCCCCCTGGCGGGGGAGGATTGAAGGCGCCGGGCCGAACTAACCCCAAAGCGTCTGGATCAGCACCCAGAGGCCGATGGCGAGGAACAGCAGCGCCGCGACGATCCGGACGGTCTTCATGGGCACGCGCTTGACCAGTTCGTTGCCGAGATAGACCGCGGGGACGTTGGCCAGCATCATGCCGAGCGTGGTGCCCGCCGTGACCCAGCCGACCTCCGCAAAGCGCGCGCCGAGCGCGACGGTCGCGATCTGGGTCTTGTCGCCCATCTCGACCAGGAAGAAGGCGATGGTGGTGGTGAGGAACGGCCCGAAGCGCGCGGGTTTGTCCTCTAGATCGTCGATCTTGTCGGGCACCAGGGTCGACGCCGCCATCGCGATGAAGGAAGCGGCGATCAGGTAGCGGAACCAGTCGCCCTGCAGCAGCGCCGCCGCCTGTTGCCCCACCAAGGCCGCGAGGAAGTGGTTGGCGAGCGTCGCGACGAGGATGCCCGCGACGATCGGCAAGGGCCGCTTGAACCGCGTGGCCAGCAGGATCGCGAGCAACTGCGTCTTGTCGCCGATTTCGGCGAGCGCGACCACGGCGGTGGAGGTGAGGAAGGGTTCCAAGACAAGTCTCCGGGCCGGGCGGATGCGAATTCCAACGACACCACGCCCCTCCGCCCAGCCCGGACGGAAAGCATGGCGCCATTGGTCTCGCCCGAACGCCGCGTGATGCGGCAGCTCCCTTCGCGCCATGGTCTCTCGACCAAGTATGTTGACGCGGAGGCCCGTCTGACGACGGCTGGCTACTCCCCAGATGACTGATGCGGCCCCTAGCCCATGTTGCGCCGCAGCGCAAGTTGCGCCGTCCCGCCCGCTCATGGCATACATACCGCAACCACGAAAAATGGAGAGGATCATGGCTACTGCCGCTGTCGCACCCCGCACGATGACCGATGCCGAATGGGAGGCGCGGCAGCAGCTCGCCGCCGCTTACCGCGTGTTCGACCATCTTGGCTGGTCGGAGATGATCTACAACCACATCACGCTGAAGGTGCCGGGCGAGGATCACGCCTTTCTGATCAACCCGTTCGGGCTGCATTTCAGCGAGGTGAAGGCGTCGAACCTGGTCAAGATCGACATTGACGGCAACAAGCTCGACGACAGCCCCTACCCGGTCAACCGCGCGGGGTTCGTCCAGCATGCGGTGTTCCATCGCAACCTGCCCGATGTGCATTGCATCATGCATACGCACACGACGGCGGGGATGGCGGTGAGCAGCCTGGAGGGCGGGTTGCAGCCGATCAATTTCTACGCGTGCAATTTCGCGGGGCAAATCGCCTATCATGATTTCGAAGGCGTGACGGTGCGCGACGAGGAGGGCGCGCGACTGGTCGCCAATCTGGGCGACAAGCGCATGCTGTTGCTGCGCAACCATGGCATTGTCGCGATGGGACGGACGCTGCCCGAGGCGTTCATCAAGCACTGGTCGCTGCAGCGCGCGTGCGAGATCCAGCTGGCGACGCTGTCGATGGGCAAGCCGCTGACCGTGCCGCCCGAAGTGGTCGCGGTGCACCAGCGCGACCTGCATCTGGCGCAGGTGCCGGGCGGGCCGGGGGCGGCGGATTTTGCCGCGATGGTGCGGCTGGTGGACCGGGTGGATACCAGTTGGCGGGAATAGGCGACATGTGTGTACATTCTCATTTTCGGTTGGTTTGTGAGAATGTAGTTTAGCCAAATGGGTTCGTGTAGGAAAGGTGCAGCGCTGTAGGGCGCGGTTTTCTGCGGGTTTTTGGCGGTTGGGCGGGGGATGTTTGGAACGGTTTTCCGGTGTGGCGCGGTGATTCGGCGCGGGGTGGTTGGACCGGCGATGCGAACATGTCGCGGGGGAACGCGCCGTGGGTGTCGGAGCCCCAGTGTCTTTTGCTGAGGAAAATGTCGGAGGTTTGCACGCGGGTGGTCAGGCAGCCGCCGTCGCCCCGGCGCAGGCCGGGGCCGCCAAGTTTTGCGGGTAGCGCTATCCTTCTGGCGGCCCCGGCCTTCGCCGGGGCGACGGATGGGGGCGCGCGGGATTGATAGGGGCTCGTGCCCTTCTGGCGGCCCCGGCCTGCGCCGGGGCGACGGTTATTGGGCCTTCGCCACCCTCAACGGCTATTCCGCCTTCGCCACCTTGACCAGCAGCGCATCAACCTGGACCTGCGCGCCGGGCGTGGCGGTCAGCGTTTCGACCACGCCGTCGAACGGGGCGAGCAGCGCCTGTTCCATCTTCATCGCCTCCAGCACCAGCAGCTTCTGGCCGGCGGTGACCACCTGCCCCTCGGCCACCTCGACCGAGACGATGCGGCCGGGCATCGGGGCGGAGATGGCGCCGTCGCCGGCGGCGCCCCCTGCCCCGCCCTCTGTGCGGTCGGCGGTGACGCGGAAGGTCGCGCCTTCGAACACCAGCAGCGCCGCGCCATCGCGCGGGTGGCGGAAGAAGTGCGAGGACAGGTCGCCCTCGGCAGCTTCGAAGGCGACGCGGGTGCCGCTGACGCTGACCGCGCGCTCTGTCGCGGGCGCGCGGTTGAGGCGGAAGCCTTCGAGACCGCGCGCGATCAGGTAGGTGTCGGAGGACGGGTCGCTGTCGAGCCAGTAGAGCGCGTGGGTCAGGTCCGCCGCGCCGGGCAGCGGATCGATCAGCAACGCCTCGCCACGCCGCTCGATCAGCCCGGTGTCGAGCCGTGCCGCGCGAAAATCAGCGTCGCCGAGCAGGCGGTAGAGGAACCCCGAATTGGTCCGCACCGGCCAGACGGTGAGGTAAGAGAGGTCAGCGCGCAGCAGCGCGATCGCATCCTCGCGCGTGTCGCCGTGGCAGATCAGCTTGGCGACCATCGGGTCGTAATAGGGCGAGATGGTCGATCCCGCCTCGACCCCGGTATCGACGCGCGAATTGGTGGGGAAATCGAGGACTTCGAGCTTGCCGGTGCTGGGCAGAAAGCCCTTCGCCGGGTCTTCGGCATAGAGCCGCGCCTCGATCGCGTGGCCGTTGATGCTCAGCTCTTCCTGCCGCAGCGGCAGCGGTTCGCCCGACGCAACGCGCAGCTGCCATTCGACCAAATCGACCCCGGTGATCGCCTCGGTCACCGGGTGTTCGACCTGAAGCCGGGTGTTCATTTCCATGAACCAGATACGGTCGGCGCGCAGGCCTTCGCTGGCGTCGGCGATGAACTCGATCGTGCCGGCGCCGACATAGTCGACCGCGCGGGCGGCCTTGACCGCCGCGTCGCACACGGCGGCGCGGGTGTCGGGGTCCATGCCGGGTGCGGGGGCTTCCTCGATCACCTTCTGGTGGCGGCGCTGGAGCGAGCAGTCGCGTTCGAACAGATGGACGATGTTGCCGTGGCTGTCGCCGAACACCTGCACCTCGATATGGCGCGGGGCGAGGATGTATTTTTCGAGCAAGACCTGATCGTTGCCGAACGAGGACGCGGCCTCGCGCTGACAGCTGGCGAGGGCGTCGGCGAAGTCGGTGGCGGCGTCGACGCGGCGCATCCCCTTGCCCCCGCCGCCCGCGACCGCCTTGATCAGCACGGGGTAGCCGATGCGGTCGGCTTCGGCCTGGAGGCGATCGGGCGACTGGTCTTCGCCGAGATAGCCGGGCGTGACCGGGACGCGGGCGTCCTGCATCAGCTTCTTGGCCGCGTCCTTGAGGCCCATGGCGCGGATGCTGTCGGGGTTGGGGCCGACCCAGATCAGGCCGGCCGCCTGCACCGCCTCGGCGAATTCCGCATTTTCGGAGAGGAAGCCGTAGCCGGGGTGGATCGCCTGTGCGCCCGTCTGTTTGGCCGCCGCAATGATGCGCTCGCCGACCAGGTAGGAGTCGCGCGCGGGGGATGCGCCGATATGCACGGCTTCGTCGGCGCTGCGGACGTGGAGCGCGTTGGCGTCAGCGTCGGAATAGACCGCGACGGTGCGGATGCCGAGCTTCCGCGCGGTGCGGATGATGCGACAAGCGATCTCGCCGCGGTTGGCGATGAGGAGGGATTGGATCATGGGATTTCCTCACAAGGCACAGCGCGGGGCGGGCGGGTTTCCGACGCCTGCGGCGTCGGCCCCTCCACCAGCCTGCGGCTGGTCCCCCTCCCCTGCGGTGCAGGGGAGGAATGGAAAATTCCTCCCCCAGCTTGCTGGGGGAGGGGGGCGTAGCTGCGAGCAGCGATGTGCCGGGGGCACGTCGCCGCAGCGGAGCCGGCTTGCAAAGCAAGCCGTGGGCGAAGCATGGTGGAGGGGCGCGCGAAGCGCGAAAGGGCCGTCACATGCTGAAAGGCAATGGCAAGTCGTACCGCCGCGCGAAACGGGCGCGCCGGGAGCTGACGCTGCCCGAGGGGCTGTTGTGGCGCGAGTTGCGCGGGCGCGAGGGCGACAAATGGAGGAAGCAGCATCCGGCGGGGCCTTACATTCTCGACTTTTACTGTGATCGCGCGAAGCTGTGCGTCGAGGTGGATGGCGAGGCGCATGAATATGACGACCGGCCGGAGCGGGACGCGCTGCGGGATGCGTGGCTGGCGGCGCAGGGGGTTGCGACGTTGCGGATTCCGGCAAGCGAGGTGTTGGGGAATCTGAGCGCCGTCCTGACGCACATTCAGCGCATTACCGATGAGAGATGCAATTCCTCCCCCAACGGGGGAGGTGGCACGCCGAAGGCGTGACGGAGGGGCCGCCCCGAAGAGGGCGGTGGACCTTGCGGGTAGCGACACCGCCGTCTGCGCGGCGGCCCCTCCACCACCGCTTCGCGGCGGTCCCCCTCCCCCAGCAAGCTGGGGGAGGAATTGAGAAGATCCAATCCGAAGTAAGCTCATCAGGGACACGTATATCGAAAAGGGTCGCCCCTGCCGCCTCGCCCGTTCCTTACAATCTGCCCTTCACTTACGAGATAGCGGCACGCACCATTGACCCTTTGTTGATAGCCGTCGCCACCGAATATCTCTTGCGAAATCTCCAGTTCAGTCAGGCCTGGCACACGCCTAATCAAGTCAAGCACCTGATCGTCGATTTTCATCCCCACCCCCTCACATCCGGAACACGCCGAAACGTGTCCCCTCTTCCACCGGCGCGTTCAGCGTTGCCGCGAACGCCAGCCCCAGCACATCCCGAGTCTGCGCCGGGTCGATGATGCCGTCGTCCCACAAGCGCGCCGTCGCGTGCCAGGGGTTGCCTTGCGCTTCGTAATCGTCGCGGATCGGTTGTTTGAAGGCTTCGGCCTGTTCGGGGGTCCAGGTCGCGGCGTCGCGGTGGACCGTTGCCAGCACGCTGGCGGCCTGTTCGCCGCCCATCACGCTGATGCGGCTGTTGGGCCAGCTGAACAGGAAGCGGGGGCTGTAGGCGCGGCCGCACATGCCGTAGTTTCCGGCGCCGAATGACCCGCCGATCAGGACGGTGATCTTGGGCACGCTCGCGGTCGCCACCGCCGTCACCAGCTTGGCACCGTGCTTGGCGATGCCCTCGGCCTCGTACTTTCCACCGACCATGAAGCCGCTGATATTCTGGAGGAACAGCAGCGGAATCCGGCGCTGGCAGGCGAGTTCGATGAAGTGGGCGCCCTTGACCGCGCTTTCGCTGAACAGCACGCCGTTATTGGCGAGGATCGCGACGGGGATGCCCCAGATATGCGCGAAGCCGCAGACGAGGGTGGTGCCATAGAGCGCCTTGAACTCGTGGAATTCGCTGCCGTCGACCAGCCGCGCGATGACTTCGTGGACGTCATAGGGGGCGCGGACGTCGGTGGGGACGATGCCGTAGAGCTCCTGCGCGTCGAACCTGGGCGGGCGCGGGTCGCGGATTTCGATGTCGGGCTTGCGGTCGGCGGGGAGGTGGCTGACGATGTCGCGGACGATGGTCAGCGCATGCTCGTCATTGTCGGCGACATGATCGACCACACCCGATTTGCGCCCGTGCAGGTCGCCGCCGCCCAGATCCTCGGCGCTGATTTCCTCACCCGTCGCGGCCTTGACCAGCGGCGGGCCGGCGAGGAAGATCGTGCCCTGTTCGCGGACGATCACGCTTTCGTCGGACATGGCGGGGACGTACGCGCCGCCCGCGGTGCAACTGCCCATGACGCAGGCGATCTGGGGGATGCCCTTGGCGGACATGTTCGCCTGATTGAAGAAAATCCGCCCGAAATGGTCGCGGTCGGGGAACACCTCGGCCTGATGCGGCAGGTTCGCGCCGCCGCTGTCGACGAGGTAGATGCAGGGCAGCCGGTTGGCCTCGGCAATCTCCTGCGCGCGCAGATGCTTCTTGACCGTCATCGGGTAGTAGGTGCCGCCCTTTACCGTCGCATCGTTGCAGACGATCATGCAGGTGCGGCCCGAGACCTTGCCGATGCCGGCGATCATGCCGGCGCCGGGAACCTCGCCCTCATACATGTCGCAGGCGGCGAGCTGGCCGATTTCGAGGAAGGGGGCGCCGGGGTCGAGCAGGCGTTCGACGCGGTCGCGCGGGAGCAGCTTGCCGCGTGCCGTGTGGCGCTCGCGGGACTTTTCGTTGCCGCCCAGCGCCGCCTGCGCGACGTCGGCGCGGAGCTTTTCGGCCAGCGCGCGGTTGTGCGCGGCGTTGGTGCGGAAGCCTTCGTCTTCGGCGTTGACGAGCGATTTCAGGACGGGTCCGCTCATCTTGCGCCCCCGGCGGCGAGCGCGCAGAGCGGGGCGAAGGGAGTTTTCATGGCGACGATCCTGCTGCTGATTGCGTCGAATATATTCATGACGATCGCGTGGTACTGGCATCTCGGCAAAGGCGGGCTGGAGAAGCCGTTGCTGTCCGTGATCCTGATTTCTTGGGCAATTGCCGGGTTCGAATACTGCCTGGCGGTACCGGCCAACCGGGTCGGCTTTCTGGCCGGATGGACGCCGGGCCAGCTCAAGATCGCGCAGGAGGCGATCGCGCTGACCGTGTTCGGCATCTTCATGGTCGCGGTGCTGGGCGAGGCGCTGCACTGGCGCCACTTCGCCGCGTTCGCGTGCATCATGGCCGCCGTCGCATTTCTGTTCGTGGGGAAATAACTCACGCGGGCAGCCAGCGGTCCTGCATCCATGCGTCGGCGGCGGCGCGGATGCGGTCGGGATAGTCGGGCAGGTCGTTGCCGACGAGTGGAAGGCCGAAGCCGGCGATGACCCGATCCACGCCGACCGTTTCGAGATCGAGCCCCAAGGCGCGGGCGTGGCGGGCGATTTCCAGCTCCTGCCCCCAGAAATAGATTCTGGCGGCGGCGACATTGGCCTGCATCTGGCGGACTTCCTCGACCCGGCCGTCGCTGACCAAGGGGAGCCAGATATCGGGCATCAGCAGGTCGACCGGGGCATCGGGGCGCCATTCCAGCGCGTCGCCCTCGACGATGCGGATCTTGTCCCCTGCCCCGCCCGGCAGGCGCGCGAACAAGTCGAGGTCGGCGTGGAGCGCGATCACGTCGGGGTCGCGCTCGACCACCGTCACCTGCGTCACGCTGTCGCGCAGCGCGGTGGCGGCTGCGACCCAGCCCATGCCGAGACCGAAGATCGCGACATGGCCGGTCGCATAATGGACGCCGATGCCCTGGCTTTCGAATTCGAGCGGGGTCAGCGACATCCAGGTGTCGCCGTCACGCGTGAGCGCGCGGACATTGGGGACCAATGCCGGCGGGCTCCAATAGCCGCGCGTCAGCACCATTGCCGGGGGCAGCAGCGACCAGCGCCCGCTGTCGAGCGGACGGTAGAGATCCTCGAACAGCTCGGTGCCGAGGTTCAGGATCGGATCGGCGGTCGCGGTCATTCGCCTCCACCCGTGGGCGGGGCGTAGAACACCCCTGCCCCCGGCCCGAGCGGCAGATCGAGCGCGACCCAGGCGACCACCATCGAGATGCCGAGCGTCATGAAGGCCAGCGCATAGGGCAGCATCAGCGCGAGCAGCGAGCCGACGCCGAACGACCCATCCCAGCGCCGCGCAAAGGCGAGGATCAGCGGGAAATAGCTCATCAAGGGGGTCATGATGTTGGTGTAGCTGTCGCCCATCCGGTACGCCGCAGTGGTCATTTCCGGGCTGATACCGAGCAGCATGAACATCGGCACGACGACGGGCGCGAGCGCGCTCCACTTGGCGCTGGCCGAGCCGATG
>NZ_LSJM01000139.1 GCF_001557215.1 Sphingomonas sp. CCH9-E2
GGGTGTGACCGGGCACGTGCAGCACCTCGACCTCCAGTTCGCCGAGCGCGAAGCGGTCGCCATCGGCGAACAGCCGGTCGAAATCGGACCCGTCGGTCTTGAGATCGGTGAGGTTGAAGACGGGGCGAAATATCTTCTGCACGTCGCGGATATGCTCGCCGATGCCGATCCACGCGCCGGTGCGCGCCTTGATCAACGGCGCACCCGAGAGATGATCGGCATGGGCATGGGTTTCGAGCACCATGACGATGCGCCAGCCGTGCGATGCCGCGCTTGCGAGCACGCGATCGACCGAGGCCGAGTCGACCTCGCCACTGGCGGGATCATAGTCGTGGACCGGGTCGATCACTGCGGCGTCGCCGCTAGCGGGGTCGGCGACCAAATAGGTCACGGTGTTGGTCGGTTCGTCGAAAAACGCTTCGATCACGGGTTGCATGGCTTCCTCCATTCGATGCTTGACAATATATAAGCATCATCTAAATTAGCAATACCTAATGTAAGGAAGCGCAGATGCTCAAGGCTCCGATGGATCTGGCGACGTTCACGACCAAGGCGGACGGCGTTGCCGCGCTGCTCAAGGCGATGGGCAATGGCCGGCGCCTGATGGTGCTGTGCAAGCTGGTCGAACATGGCGAGATGAACGTCACCGATCTGGCGCGGGAGGTTGCGCTGTCGCAATCGGCGCTGTCGCAGCACCTCGCCAGGATGCGCGACGAGGGGCTCGTCGCCTTTCGACGTGAGGGGCAGACGCTGTGGTACCGCATCGCCGATCCGCGGACCGAGGCGCTGCTCGCTACGCTGTACCAACTCTATTGCAAGGATTGACGACATGACGATCAAGGCGATTGCGCCCGCCGACGCGCGGCGGGCGATCGAGGCCGGCGCGGTGCTGGTCGATATTCGCGAGGCGGACGAACATGCGCGCGAGAAGATCCCCGGCGCGGTCAATGTGCCGCTGGCGCGGATCGGCGACGTGGCGGCGCTGGGGCGGCCGTTGGTGTTCCACTGCCGGTCGGGAATGCGGACGGCGGCCAATGCCGAAGCGTTGAAGGCAGCGGCGGGCGGATCGCCCTGTCACCTGCTCGATGGCGGGATCGACGGTTGGCGCAACGCGGGGCTCCCGACTGCAGTCGATCGCAAGCAGCCGCTGGAGCTGATGCGGCAGGTGCAGATCGGGGCGGGGCTGCTGACGCTGATCGGCGTCGTGCTCGGCTTTCTGGTCCATCCCGGCTTTTTCGGCCTGTCGGCATTTGTCGGCGCCGGTCTGACGCTGGCGGGGACAACCGGCTGGTGCGGCATGGCGCTGCTGCTGCGGCGGATGCCGTGGAACCGCGCGTTGCAGGCGGGGTAAGCGACCATGCTCGCCGCAACCATCCTGTCGGGCGCGCTGATCGGGCTGGTGCTGGGGCTGGTCGGCGGCGGCGGGTCGATCCTTGCGGTGCCGT
>NZ_LSJM01000140.1 GCF_001557215.1 Sphingomonas sp. CCH9-E2
GTCTTGGGTAGAAAGCTGACACATTGCTATTAGTGTAACCATATGCAGCAGGACCCCCGATACCGCGAAACGCAAAGTCGCTATCTGCACGCGATGTATCGCCGAATGAAGTCAATGCTCGACATTTCGGCGGCAGGATGGGGGATCGTGTTTCTCGGGCTCGCGCTGGCAGGGTTGGTGGATTGGCTGGGTTCGCTCGGCTGGGGACTTGCGGCCGATAGTTGGACCTTCGCCGGTTTTGCCCTTTTTGTCCCCGCCTTTTGGGTTTTCGGGTTGATCATTATCAAGATCAATCTGGCGTATGTTCGCCACACTTACGGACCTGAACCGAGAGAACGGGCAGACGGGGCCTGACGACCCGTTTGGGGTCGCTGGCCGCCACTACCAGAATCGGCGTCAAAGCGCTCAGACCGCCAGACAAATGTCGTCATACAACGAATCCGTCACCCCCGCGAAAGCGGGGGCCCATCTCCCGGACAATCCTCAAAACGCACCGGTGCGATGTGCCGATTCTGCAGGAGATGGGCCCCCGCT
>NZ_LSJM01000141.1 GCF_001557215.1 Sphingomonas sp. CCH9-E2
TGCCGACGACTATGCCGATATCGTGCGACAGGTCGGCGTGCGGCGGCGCAGCTTCGATCGGCTGATCGCAGCACATGCGCGGTCGCGCGGGTTGCTGCTGGTGACGAACAACGAACGTGACTTCGCCGATGTGCCGGGTCTCAAAGTGGAAAACTGGACCCGATGACCTTCGCCGCAACCGTCCTGACCCTCTACCCGGACATGTTCCCCGGCCCGCTGGGCGCATCCATCGCCGGGCGCGCGCTGAGCGAGGGCAAATGGTCGCTCGACACCGTCCAGATCCGCGACTTCGCGACCGACAGGCACCGCACCGTCGATGATACGCCAGCCGGGGGTGGGGCGGGGATGGTGCTCAAGCCCGATATCCTCGCCGCCGCCTGCGATTCCGTCGGATACGACCGCCCGATGCTGGCGATGACGCCGCGCGGCGCCCCGCTGACGCAGGACCGGGTGCGCGCACTCGCCGCCGGTCCCGGCGTGTCGATCCTGTGCGGCCGGTTCGAGGGGTTTGACGAGCGACTGTTCGACGCGCGGCCGATCGAGCAGGTGTCGATCGGTGACTATGTGCTGTCGGGCGGGGAGATGGGCGCGCTGGTGCTCCTCGACGCTTGCATTCGGCTGCTTCCCGGCGTAATGGGCGCGCCTTCCAGCGGAGTCGAGGAAAGCTTCGAAAGCGGCCTTCTCGAATATCCGCAATACACCCGACCCGTCGAATGGGAAGGGCGCACGATCCCCGAAGTGCTGCGATCGGGGGATCATGCGCGGATCAACGCTTGGCGCAAGCACCAGGCCGAGACCGATACACGGCTAAGGAGGCCGGATCTTTGGGAGCGCCATGAGGGCGCTCGGGTCCAGTCTCCCTCTGGCGCGCGGCGCGAAAAGGAATGAGAGCCATGAACCTGCTCCAGCAGATCGAGGCCGAGAACGTCGCGAAGTTCTCCGCCGACAAGAAGATCCCCGAATTCCGTCCCGGCGACACCGTCCGCGTCGGCGTGAAGGTCGTCGAAGGCGAGCGCACCCGCGTTCAGGCCTATGAAGGCGTCTGCATCGCCCGCGCCAACAAGGGCATGGGCAGCAACTTCACCGTCCGCAAGATTTCGTTCGGTGAGGGCGTCGAGCGCGTCTTCCCGCTCTATTCGCCCAACATCGACAGCATCGAAGTCGTCCGCCGCGGCGTCGTGCGTCGTGCGAAGCTCTATTATCTGCGCGGTCGTACCGGCAAGTCGGCACGTATCGCCGAGCGCCGCGACCCGCGTCCGGCCAAGACCACCGAAGCCGCCGAATAATCGGCTTCCGGCAGGAACAAGCGCGGGGCGCGGGGCGAAAGCTTCCGCGCCCCGTTTGATTCCGGGCCCTGCGACACTAAGTTGGTCGGGTGACAGCTCGCTCCGCCGCCCTCGCCGCCAAAGACGCCCGGCCACTCCGGGCGGCGGCGCTGTGGATTGCGCTGCTCGTCGCACTGGCCTCGTCGCTGCTCAGCAGCGGCCCGCCGCGCACCGTGGCGGTCGGTTCGGCCTTCAACCCGGCGACCACGGTCGATGCGCTTCGCCCGCTGCGCCCCGCGCCGCGGATCGTTGCGCCCGAGGTCCGTCCCGATCCCGATGCGGTGGTCGGAGCCGGTGACGCGACGTTCCCAAGCATCGCGCCGGCACTGATCGTCCCGGCCCCCGACGCCGTCGACGCACGACCGTCCGGCATCGTCGCTGCCTCCATCAGCCCGTCCCACCCGCCGCGTGTCGGCAGCCCGCGCGCGCCACCTCTCGTCTGACATTCGCCGTTCGCGCTTCGGCGCAGTTTCAGGAGAGATGTCATGAACAATGCGCACGACAAACGGCAGCCCTGGTGGTTTGCGCCAATCGTCTGGAGCGGACTGGCGGCCAGCACGGCGGCTGCAGCGCTCGTGATCGGCGGCACCAGCGGCTGAACGCACTGCCCGGTCCGCACGTTACGGTCCGGGCCACAATTGGGACAGCTTCCAGCCTATGCACCACACACCGCTGATCGCCACGATCGTGGCCGGACTCGTCATCGCCTTCATCATGGGGGCGATCGCCCACAGACTGAAGGTTTCGCCCATCGCGGGCTATCTGCTCGCCGGGATCATGGTCGGGCCGTTCACGCCCGGCTTCGTCGCTGACGGAGACCTCGCCGCCGAACTGGCCGAGATCGGCGTCATCCTGCTGATGTTCGGCGTCGGCCTGCACTTCTCGCTCCGCGACCTGCTCGCGGTGCGCAAGATCGCGGTGCCTGGAGCAATCGGCCAGATCGCGTCGGCGGTGGTGATGGGCATGGGTCTGTCCTGGATGCTGGGCTGGGACCCGCTCGCCGGCTTCGTCTTCGGCCTTGCCCTGTCGGTCGCGAGCACGGTGGTGCTGCTGCGCGGGCTGCAGGGGTTCGGCATCGTCGATACCGAACGCGGGCGGATCGCGGTCGGCTGGCTGATCGTCGAGGATCTGGTGATGGTGCTCGCGCTGGTGCTGCTGCCCGTTCTGGCGCAGGTGGTGAAGAGCGACGGCCCGATGACGTGGAGCGCGCTGCTGGTGCCGCTGGCGCAGATCGGGTTTAAGGTGACCGGCTTCCTCGTCGTCATGCTGCTCGTCGCACGGCGGCTGATCCCGATGGCGCTGCATTGGGTGGTGCATACCGGATCGCGGGAGCTGTTCCGCCTCGCGGTGCTCGCCATCGCGCTGGGCGTCGCATTTGGCGCCGCGGTGGTGTTCGACGTGTCGTTCGCGCTCGGCGCTTTCTTTGCCGGCATGATCCTGGGCGAAACCCAGCTCAGCCGTCAGGCGGCCGAGGAGACACTGCCGCTGCGCGATGCGTTCGCGGTGCTGTTCTTCGTCTCCGTCGGCATGTTGTTCAATCCGGAGGTGATCGTGAAGCAGCCGCTCCCGCTGATCGCGACCTTCCTGATCATCGTGGTCGGCAAGTCGCTGGTCGCCTATGCTATCGTCCGCGCGCTCGGTCGTACGCATCGGATCGCGGTGACGGCCGCCGCCAGCCTCGCCCAGATCGGCGAGTTCTCGTTCATCCTGGTCGGGCTGGGCGTGTCGCTTCAGATTCTGCGGCCGGAAGGGCGCGATCTGGTGCTGGCGGGCGCGCTCCTTTCGATCCTCGCCAACCCGTTCATCTTCAACGCCTTCGTTCCGCGTCGGCAGGAGCAGACCGACCCGATCGAGCCGCCACTGGATACCGGCGACCGCACCGGCCACATCGTGCTGGTGGGCTATGGCCGGGTGGGCAAGCTGATCGCGCGCGACCTGTTGGCGAAGAAGCGACCGTTCATCCTGATCGAGGATCAGGCGGACATCGCCAAGGTCGCCAAGGACGCAGGGCTCGACGTGGTGCGCGGCAACGGCGTCGACCCCGAAGCGCTCAAGGCCGCCGGGGTCGATCGCGCGGCGAAGCTGCTGATCGCAATTCCCCATGGGTTCGAGGGCGGCGCGGTCGTCCAGGCAGCGCGCGAACTCAACCCGGGCATCGCAATCGTCGCGCGCGCGCATTCGGACGCGGAGGTCGAGCATCTCGAAGCGCGCGGGGCGGGCGATGTCGTGGTCGGCGAACGCGAGATCGCCACCCGCATGCTCAGCCTGTGTGCGGTGCGGGCGGGACGGAGCTAACCCCTCTTCTTAAACACCTCCCGCTTGCGGGAGGGACAGGGGAGGGTCTTCTTCTTTCTTCTTCCTTCCAACCCGCCGCGCGGAAGGCAGAAAAAGAAGACCCTCACCCAACCCTCTCCCGTGAAGAACGGGAGAGGGCTAAGAACGGCCTCACCCGTAACTCACAATCTCGAACTCGATCCCGTCGAAATCGAAGAAATAGAATCGCCGTCCGGGTTCATAATTGTCATGACCGAACGGCTTGAGCCCCGCCGCCGCGACCTTTGCCTCCACCGCGTCGAGATCGTCGACCACGAAGCCGACATGGTTGAGCGGCTGACCCTTGGGATAGCGCCGCTCGCCCTCGACCGGCGGGGCGTAGAGCGCGAGGTAGCTGCGGTCGTCGCCAACATGGATCGATGTGCCACCATCGCGGGCCGGGCCCTGCCAGCGGATATGCCATCCGAACAGATGCTGGATCAGCCTGGCGGTGCGTGCGGGGTTGGTTACGGTCAGATTGGCGTGTTCGATAAAGGTCTTGGGCATCGCGGTTCCTTTGCGGTTTGCGTGACTGCCCGATCCCGCTACAACCTCAACTTAAGTTGAGGTCAAACGGAAAATGCGCGGCAACGAATTGCTCACGATCGGCGAATTGGCGGCGCGCACCGGGCTCAGCGTTTCGGCGATCCGCTTTTACGAGGGGAAGGGGCTGGTCGCGCCGATCCGCACCAGCGGCAATCAGCGCCGCTTCCTGCGCTCCGACATCCGCCGTCTGTCCTTCGCACTGATCGCGCAGAAACTGGGTCTGACGATCGAGGAGATTGCGGGGGAGCTGAACCGCCTGCCGCACGGGCGCACCCCGACTGCCGCTGACTGGAACTGCATCAGCCGCCATTTCCGCGCTGAGATCGACCGCCGCATCGCGCTGCTCGAGCGCACGCGCGAGAAGCTGGACGGTTGTATCGGCTGCGGCTGCCTTTCGCTCCAAAAATGCAGCCTCTACAATCCCGACGATGAAGCGGCGGCCAGCGGCACCGGGCCACGCTATGTGCTGAGCGAAACGGTTGCCGGTGAGACTTTACCTCGCCAGCCGGAAGCTCGATAGGCGGGGGCACAGTGAAAACGATGGACGGGTTACAGGATGTGGAAAGCGGCACTGGGTGCGATGGCGTTACTGTCGGCAGGGGTGGCGATGCCGGTTGAGGCACAGCAGGTGACGGGCAGCGATCTGACGCTGGAGCGCGTCTTCGCCAGCCCCGATCTGGCGGGCACCACCCCGCGCGCGCTGCGCCTGTCGCCCGACGGCACGCTGGTCACAGTGCTGCGCAACCGCCCCGACGACAGTCAGCGCTTCGACCTGTGGGCGATGGACACCGCCACCGGCCAATGGCGCATGCTGGTCGACAGCAAGAAGATCGGCACCGGCGCTGAACTCTCCGAAGCCGAGAAGATGCAGCGCGAGCGCGCGCGCATCGGCGGGAGCAAGGGCATCGTCGCCTATGACTGGGCGCCCGATGGCAAGTCGATCCTCGTGCCGCTCGATGGCGACCTCTACCTCGCCACGCTCGACGGCCAGGTCCGCCGCCTGACCGCGACCGAGGGCGGTGAGCTCAATCCCGTCATCAGCCCGCGCGGCGGCTATGCCAGCTTCGTGCGCGACCAGAATCTCGTCGTGCTCGACCTCGCGACCGGCAAGGAGGTCAAGGCGACGACCGAGGGCAGGGGCACCGTCTATTTCGGCGAGGCCGAGTTCGTCGCGCAGGAGGAAATGGGCCGCCGCACCGGTTATTGGTGGTCGCCCGACGACACGCGCATCGCCGTCCAGCGCTTCGACGAAAGCCCGGTCGGCATCGTCAGCCGCGCCGCGATCGGTGCCGAGGGCACGAAGATCTACGACCAGCGCTATCCCAAGGCGGGCACCGCCAACGTGCTGGTCGATCTCTATGTGATGAACCCGGACGGGTCGGGCCGGGTCAAGGTCGACCTCGGCACCGAAACCGACATCTACCTCGCCCGCGTCGACTGGACGCCCGATGGCAAGACCCTACTCGTCCAGCGCCAGAACCGCGCGCAGACGGTGCTCGACATGCTCGCGGTCGATCCGGCGACCGGCGCGTCGCGCGTGCTGTTCAGCGAGAAGTCGGGCGAACGCAGCTGGGTCAACCTGTCCGACGCCTATCACCCGATGAAGGACGGCAGCCTGATCTGGTGGTCGGAACGCGACGGCCATGGCCATCTCTACCGCTTCAAGGCTGGCAAGTGGACGCAGCTGACCAAGGGCGAATGGGAAGTTGCCGACATCGTCGGGGTGGATGAGGCGAGCGGCCGCATCACCTTCACCGGCAACAAGGACGGCGTGCTCGAACGCCACCTCTACACGGTGAACCTCAACAAGCCCGGCGTCGTCACCCGCATCACCGAACCCGGCTGGTGGCACGGTGCCAGCGCCAACGGCACGGCGAGCAAGATCATTCTCACCCGCTCGAAAAGCGACCAGCCGGCGCAGGTCATGCTGACCGACGCCGCGGGCAAGCGCATTGCCTGGGTGAACGAGAACAAGGTCGCCGGGGACCACCCCTACGCCCCCTATCTCGCCAGCCATCGGCAGAAGCAGTTCGGTACGATCAAAGCCGCCGACGGCACCGTCCTGCACTGGGAAATGATCACGCCAAAGCTGGAGCCGGGCAAGAAATACCCCGTCTTCTTCCACCATTATGGCGGCCCGCATTCACAGCAGGTGAGCCGCGCCTGGGGCGGCGCGCTCCAGCAATATCTGGTCGATCGCGGCTATATCTGGTTCGTGCTCGACAATCGCGGCGCGGCCAATCGCGGCAAGGCGTTCGAGGATCACCTCTATCAGGCGATGGGCGGGGTCGAGGTCGAGGATCAGCTCGCCGGCGCGGCGTATCTGAAGTCGCTCGATTTCGTCGATACGAACCGCATCGCCACCTATGGCTGGTCGTACGGCGGCTATATGACGCTCAAGATGCTCCAGGCCGCACCCGGCACCTTCGCCGCGGGCATCTCCGGCGCGCCGGTCAGCAAATGGGAACTGTACGACACCCATTATACCGAGCGGTATATGGGCGACCCGCGCCAGGTGCAGGCGGCGTATGACAAGGCGAACACCGTCGCCGACGCCACCAAGATCACCGATCCGCTGCTGCTGATCCACGGCATGGCCGACGACAATGTCGTGCTCGAGCATTCGACCGTGATGATGGCCAAGATGCAGGGCGCGGCGGTGCCGTTCGAAACCATGCTCTATCCTGGCCAGACGCACCGCGTCGCCGGACCGGGGATCAGCGTGCATCTGTGGACGACGATCCTCAACTTCCTCGACCGCCACATGGGCAAGGACACGCCGCCCGCGAAATGAATTGACCGGTGATCGGCCACGGCTCACCCTCGCACCTTCACGGGGCGGGGGCGAGTCGTGGTGGACAATGCAACGGTAGCACCGGTCGCGGACCGCGCGCGGATCGAGATCCTCGACGTGCTGCGCGGGCTCGCGATCCTGCTGATCTTCTACATGAACATCAGTTTTCAGGCATCGTCGGTGACGGCGCTGTTCGGGGATTTTCGGGCGATCGGCTGGACCGCGGCGGATCGCACGACCTGGATCTGGGTGCAGACCTTGCTCGAGGGAACCCAGCGTGGGGTGCTGGAGCTGCTGTTCGGGGCCGGCTTCATGGTGCTGACGGCACGGGCGATGCACCCCGACGGGCCGGTCGCGGTCGCCGACCTCTTCATGCGCCGCACCCTGTGGCTGCTCCTGTTCGGCTTGCTCAACATCTTTCTCGTCCTGTGGGTCGGCGACATCCTCACCACCTACGCGCTGGCCTCGCTCTTCCTCTTCCCCTTCCGCCTGCTCGGCCCGCGCGTGCTGCTCGGGCTCGGCTGTCTGTTCGCGCTGTTCACCGCGGTCACCGGCGCGATCGAGTATAGCGGGCGCACCGCGTTGGTCGCGCGGGTCGAGGCGGCCCAGGCGCAACAGGCCCAAGGGGCGGCGCTCTCCGCCGACCACAAAAAGGCACTGGCCGAGTGGCAGACGAAGCTCGACCGCTTCAAACCCAATGCCGAGACGAAGAAGGAACGGGCGAAGGAGCGTCAGGCCTATGCCGGCGGCTGGCTTCCCTATGCCCAATATATGTGGAGCAACTGGATCGGCTTCTTCATCGGCAAGGGGTTGCTTCTGGTCATGGTGATCGAGGCGTTCTGCGTGATGCTGATCGGCATCGCGCTGTGGAAATGGGGCGTGATCCAGGGCCAGCGTAGTGCGCGATTTTATGCCGTGCTGCTCGCGTGCGCCTATGGCTTCGGCCTGACCGCGCGTTATTTCGGAGCGCTCGAGATCAGCAGCTTCGCGCCATATCCCAAGACGATCTGGATCACGGCCGAAGCGGCGCGGATCGCCACCAGCATCGGCCATGTCGCGCTGATCAACCTGTTGTTCAAGGCGGCGGCGGGGCGCAGCATCCTCGCGCCGTTCAAGGCGTGCGGGCGCACCGCCTTCTCGCTCTACTTCCTGCAACAGATCATCGGGCTGCACATCCTGTTTGCGCCCTATGGCCTTGGTCTGTGGGGCAAGTTCGGCTGGGCGACGCAATTCTGGATCGCGACCGGCGTGATCGCACTGTGCGTGCTGGTCGCCAATCTGTGGGTATTACGCTTTGCCAATGGACCGCTCGAATGGGCATGGCGCAGCCTGTCCTATGTCAAGTGGCAACCGTTCCTGCGGCGGGCTGAGGGTGGAGCGGTGATATGAAACAGATCATTGCAACGGCGCTGGTGCTCTGCGCTTCCCCGGCAGCAGCGGAGCTCACCCAGTCCGACGCCACCGCTTTCGTCTCGACCCACCGGCTCGTCATCGCTGCCCCGCCCGAAAAAGTGTGGGACACCATCGCGAAGCCGGCATTGTGGTGGAGCAAGGATCACACCTATTCGGGCAATGCCGCCAACCTCAGCTGGGACACGCGCCCCGGCGGCTGCTGGTGCGAGAAGCTGGATGGCGGCGCAGTCGAACATGGCCGTACGCTCTACGCCGTGCGCGGCAAGGCGCTGCGCCTGTCGGGCGGCTTCGGACCGCTGCAGAGTGGCGCAGTGACCGCGACCATGACCTTCGCGCTCAAGCCGGAGGGGCAGGGGACCGCGCTGACCGTCACCTATGTCGTCGGCGGCTTCCACCCCGTCGGGCTCACCGCCCTTGCCGCCCCGGTCGACGGCGTGATCGCCGCGCAGATGCCGGGGCTGAAGGCTGCGGCGGAGCGTGCCGAATAGGGCCATCGCCGCGACCCTCAGCGCTTGGTCGCAGCCCCGCTTTGGTGTATGGCATCCGAACCGAACTTTTACCCCGACCCTGCGCTTGACAGTGCGGGCCGCGGTCAATATGTCGCCCATCTTCCGAAACACCGGCTAACGGCAGCGTGCGTGCACGTCTGCCGCGCGCATGCGTTTCGGGTCAACGCGACGAGATGGGGCTTGCTGCCATGCACGCCCCGTGGAGCTGGGAGAATTTGGTTCATGGCACGTATTGCGGGCGTTAACTTGCCCACCAACAAGCGCGTTCTGATCGCGCTTCAGTATATCCACGGCATCGGCCCGGCAAAGGCCAAGGAAATCACCGAAAAGCTCGGCATCACCGTTGAGCGTCGCGTGCAGGACCTGACTGATTCGGAAGTGCTGCAGATCCGCGAAACCATCGACGCCGACCACACGGTCGAGGGTGACCTGCGTCGCCAGACCGCGATGAACATCAAGCGTCTGATGGATCTGGCCTGCTATCGCGGCCTGCGTCACCGCAAGGGCCTGCCGGTTCGCGGTCAGCGCACGCACACCAACGCCCGCACCCGCAAGGGCAAGGCGAAGCCGATCGCTGGCAAGAAGAAGTAAGCCGCTGGGCCGTTTCGCAACGGCCCGCCTGCTTCGATTTTCGAAGGATTACTGAATAATGGCACAAGCACCGCAGCGTCTTCGCCGTCGCGAACGCAAGAACATCACCGCCGGCGTCGCCCATGTGAACGCCAGCTTCAACAACACCATGATCACGATCACGGACGCCCAGGGCAATGCGATCAGCTGGTCGTCGGCCGGCATGATGGGCTTCAAGGGCTCGCGCAAGTCGACCCCGTACGCCGCGCAGGTCGCTGCCGAAGACGCTGGCCGCAAGGCTGCCGAGCACGGCGTCCGCACGCTCGAGGTCGAGGTGAAGGGTCCGGGTTCGGGCCGCGAATCGGCGCTCCGCGCGCTGCAGGCGGTCGGTTTCCAGATCACGTCGATCCGCGACGTGACGTCGATCCCGCACAATGGCGTGCGCCCGTCTAAGCGTCGCCGCGTCTGATTTGACTTTCCGCCTCCGTCGCGGCCTCGGGAAGCCGGGTCCGGGCTGGAGGCGGCTCCAATCCTGGCGGGACCGCCCCTGTCCCGCCCAACCCAGGGGAAGCCTGTGTCTGTCAACGCAAAGAACTGGCAGGAACTGAAGAAGCCGAACGGCCTTGAGAAAAAGGGCGGTGACGGCAAGCGGAAGGCGACGTTTGTCGCCGAGCCGCTGGAGCGCGGCTTCGGCCTGACGCTCGGCAACGCGCTGCGCCGCGTGCTGCTCTCGTCGCTCCAGGGCGCGGCGGTGACGTCGATCAAGATTGAAAACGTGCTGCACGAGTTCAGCTCGCTCGCCGGCGTGCGTGAGGACGTGACCGATCTCGTCCTCAACGTGAAGCAGATCGCGCTGCGCATGCAGGGCGAAGGTGCCAAGCGCCTCCAGCTGAGCGCAACCGGCCCGGCCGAGGTCAAGGCTGGCGACATCGCTGTCTCGGGCGACATCGAAGTGATGAATCCGGAACTGGTGCTGTGCCATCTCGACGATGGCGCGACGCTGAACATGGAACTCATCGCCGACACCGGCAAGGGCTATGTCCCGGCCAGTGCGAACCGTCCGGCGGATGCGCCGATCGGTCTGATCCCGGTCGATGCGCTCTACTCGCCGGTCCGTCAGGTCAGCTACAAGGTCGAGAATACCCGCGTCGGTCAGGAACTCGACTATGACAAGCTGAGCCTGTCGATCGAGACCGACGGCACGGTCACCCCGGAAGATGCGCTCGCTTATGCCGCGCGCATCCTGCAGGACCAGCTGGCGCTGTTCGTCCACTTCGACGATTCGGCCATCACCCGCAGCGCGCCGGTCGGCGTCGCCGCCCAGTCGACTGCGTCGGAAGGCAGCAGCGACACCGCGACGATCAACCGCTATCTGCTCAAGAAGGTGGACGAACTCGAGCTGTCGGTCCGTTCGGCCAACTGCCTCAAGAACGACAACATCATCTATATCGGCGACCTGGTCCAGAAGACCGAAGCCGAGATGCTGCGCACCCCGAATTTCGGCCGCAAGTCGCTGAACGAAATCAAGGAAGTGCTGTCGTCGATGGGTCTGCGCCTCGGCATGGAAATCCCGGGCTGGCCGCCTGAGAACATCGAAGAGATGGCCAAGAAGCTCGAGCAGGAGATTATGGGCTAAGTCGCACCGGGTTAGCGCGAGCTAACCCGGAGACGACGCCAGCCCGGCCAGCGGGGCCGCAGGCTCCGTCTGACGCCGCGGCTTTGCCGCGGTGGGCCTCCTGGAAGAAGGGTCAATGGGCAGCCACCCCAAGTGCTGCCTGGTCTGGGGTTCCGTAAGACGGCCCCTTAACGAACGAAGGAAGATATCATGCGCCATAAGTACGGCGGTCGTAAGCTTCAGCGTACCTCGGCCCATCGCGCCGCGCTGTTCCGCAACATGTCGGCTGCGCTGATCAAGCACGAGCAGATCACCACCACCGTCGCCAAGGCGAAGGAACTGCGTCCTTACGTCGAAAAGCTGGTCACGCTGGCGAAGAAGGGTGGTCTTTCGAACCGCCGTCTCGCCCATGCCCGCCTGCTCGACGATGCGCAGCTGGTGAAGCTGTTCGACGTGCTCGCGTCGCGCTACGCCGACCGCAACGGCGGCTATACCCGCATCATCAAGACCGGCCCGCGCGCTTCGGACGCGGCACCGATGGCGATCATCGAATTCGTCGACCGCGACGTTTCGGCCAAGGGCCAGGACTCGGGTCCGGTGATGGGCGACGAGGATTTCGACGAAGCCGCCTGATTTCAGGTACTTCTCGACCAGAGTTGGGGCGGTCGCACGACGGTGCGGCCGCCCCTTCTCTTTCTCAGTCCTCCCGCTTGCGGGAGGGGTTGGGGAGGGTCT
>NZ_LSJM01000142.1 GCF_001557215.1 Sphingomonas sp. CCH9-E2
GGTTAGCGACTGGAAACCCGCCTGTCATCCGCTAAAGGAGCGGACAAAAGTGGACAGGGACAGGCAATGGTTACGATCAAGACCGACGACCTCATCGACAGCGTCGCCGACGCGCTTCAGTTCATCAGCTACTATCACCCGATGGACTATATCCGCGCGCTGGGCGTCGCCTATGAGGCCGAACAGTCCCCCGCCGCCAAGGACGCGATTGCCCAGATCCTGACCAACAGCCGCATGTGCGCAGAGGGGCATCGCCCGATCTGTCAGGACACCGGCATCGTCAACGTCTTCGTCAAATGGGGCATGGACTGCCGCCTCGACGACACCAGCCGCAGCCTTCAGGACGTGGTCGATGAAGGCGTCCGCCGCGCCTATCTCCACCCGGAAAACAAGCTGCGCGCCTCGGTCCTCGCCGACCCGGCCTTCACCCGCCGCAACACCCGCGACAACACCCCCTGCGTGCTGCATGTCGAGCTGGTCGCGGGCGACAAGGTGCATATCGACGTCGCGGCCAAGGGCGGCGGGAGCGAGAACAAGTCCAAGTTCAAGATGATGAACCCCAGTGACTCGATCGTCGACTGGGTGCTCGAAATGCTGCCCCAGATGGGCGCCGGCTGGTGCCCGCCCGGCATGCTCGGCATCGGCATCGGCGGCACGGCGGAACATTGCGTCCTGCTCGCCAAGAAGGCGCTGATGGAACAGATCGACATGGCCAGCCTGAAGCAGCGCGGGCCCCAGAACGACCTCGAAGCGCTGCGCATCGAGATTTTCGACAAGGTCAATGCGCTCGGCATCGGCGCACAGGGGCTGGGCGGCCTCGCCACCATCCTCGACGTCAAGATCCTCGACGCCCCCTGCCACGCGGCGGGCAAGCCGGTGGCGATGATCCCCAATTGCGCCGCCACCCGCCACGCGCATTTCACGCTCGACGGCAGCGGCCCGGCCTATCTCGAGGCGCCCAAGCTCGACGAATGGCCCGACGTCAACTGGACGCCGGACAAGGCCGCGATCCGCGTCGATCTCGACGCACTGACCCCCGAAATCGTGCAGAGCTGGAAGCAGGGCGACCGCCTGCTCCTCAACGGCAAGATGCTCACCGGCCGCGACGCCGCGCACAAGCGCATCGCCGACATGCTCGCGCGCGGTGAGGAACTGCCCGTCGCGTTCAAGGGCCGCGTCATCTATTATGTCGGCCCGGTCGATCCGGTCGGCGAGGAAGTGGTCGGCCCCGCCGGCCCCACCACCGCGACCCGCATGGACAAGTTCACCCGCATGATGCTGGAGCAGGGCCTGCTCGCGATGGTCGGCAAGGCGGAGCGCGGCCCCGCCGCGACCGAAGCGATCCGCGACCACCAGAGCGCCTACCTCATGGCCGTCGGCGGCGCCGCCTACCTCGTCGCCCGCGCGATCAAGGGGTCGAAGGTGGTCGGGTTCGAGGATCTCGGCATGGAAGCGATCTACGAATTTGAGGTGCAGGACTTCCCGGTAACCGTCGCGGTCGATGCCGAGGGCAACAATGTCCACCAGCTTGCGCCTTTGGTGTGGCGCGACAAGATCGCGAAGGAAAAGCTGCTAGCCTGACCCGTCGCCCCGGCCTTCTCCGTTGCCCCGGCGCAGGCCGGGGCCGCCAGAGGCAAAAGCGACCCCCTCGACAAAGCCGCCCGCCAAACTACCGTCGCCCCAGCGCAGGCCGGGGCCGCTAGGCGGCGACGGGAAACCCGCGCAATATAGCGGCCCTACCCGTCGCCCCGGCGCAGGCCGGGGCCGCCCGGTTAGACAGGACCACGCCAAGCCACATCGCGGCCCCGGCCTGCGCCGGGGCGACGACAGCCCCCTCGACAATCCAGCCCAGCCCCATATCCTGACCTCATCCACGCCGGAGGCAATCGATGGAAACGGGCGGCTATACCTACATCGTCACCGACCGCCCCTTCGGCATCCTCTACACCGGCGTCACCGCAGACCTCCCCGCCCGCCTCCACGCCCACCGCACCGGCACTGGCTCCAAATTCGCAAAGAAATGGGACTGCACTCGCCTCGTCCTGATCGAACATCACGACCGCATCGAAGACGCCATCGCCCGCGAAAAAGCGCTGAAGAACTGGAAGCGAGCGTGGAAACTACGACTGATCTCCGAACACAATCCCAACTGGGATGATCTGTGGCACACACTGAATTGCTAGGTGAGTCCGATCAACATGGCGGCCCCGGCCTGCGCCGGGGCGACGAAGCCCCCCGTCGCCCCTCCACCG
>NZ_LSJM01000143.1 GCF_001557215.1 Sphingomonas sp. CCH9-E2
CCGGCCAGAGCACCGCCGCATCCTCGACCGGCATCCTTTCGAGATCGGTACAGAGCTGGGCGCGCAGTCGATACTCCGCGCTCTGATCGCGGAAATGCTCGACCACCAGATCGCGCATGGTGGCGTCCTCCACCGCGCCGACATCCTTGCCGGCGAGTGCCCGGACATTTTCGGAGAGCGGTGCGGCGCTGATCTTGGCGATGTAGTCGCCGAAGCGGATCGCCGCCATCGAGTGATAGGTCTCGCCAAGCAGATGGTCATTGTCGCGCGCGAGACCGCGCAGCGTGGCGCCGGGCTCGACGCCGACCGCTTCGACCGCGGCTTCCACTCCCCGCGCCACCCCGGCCATGGCGCGCTGGAGAACGGCCGGGTTCTGGGCATTCTTTTCCAGAAGGCCGATGAGCTGGCGATATTTACCGATCGTGCCGAAGCTCAGGGTCGGGATATTGACCAGCAGGAAATCCTGGTTGCGGCCCTGGTCTTCGGGGAGAAGCCGCTCCCCCGCCACGCCAATGACCTTGATCGCCATACCGCGCGGAGCCGGTATCGTATCGGAGTGAATATCTCCGGGCGCTGATGAGAGGCGGATCACCACGGAATAGGTGGCGGGACGAGCGAAAAGCCCCTGGCGCAGATGCTCCGGCAGTTCCGGGATGACCAACTCACCCTTCAGGAACCCGTGGCTCTTGGCATGGGCGTCGCGCACCGCATGGCGGTGGCGTTCGAAGGCCTTACGGTTGGTGCTCGCCATGATCTCGAGGATTTCGGCGGTCAGCCGCTCCTCGTCTTCGCCGAGAACCTCCACGTCCGGGGAATAGCCAATGTAGGTTTCAGCCAAGGGCACTCCTTCGCGTTTTAATTTCGATACTGCGGACGATTTCGGGTCGAAATCGCCGTTGATTTCGGATATCAGTTGATATCTGGTTTTTACTGAGAGCGCGGAACCGCCGAAAAGGTTTCGCACGTCTCGCCCGTTGGTTGGAGAACGAACCCATGCCGCTTACGCGCAAGGACACGCAGCGCCAGACGCGGGACCGGCTGATCGCCGCCGCACATACCTCGATCATCGAGGAGGGGGTCGCCGCCATGTCGATCCGCAACATCTGCAGCGCGGCCGGCCATTCGCAGGGTGCCTTCTACTCGAACTTCGCCAGCAAGGACGATCTGCTGGTCGAGATCCTGCAGAGCCATATCCAGGATGAGGTCACACTGCTTCGCGACCTGGTCGCGCACTCCTCCGGCGATGATATCGAGGCAACGCTCCAGGTGCTGGCCGCCCGGCTCGCGAAGCTGGCCGGTGAAGCGCAATGGTCGCTCCTCTCGATCGAATTGCAGCTTCACGCGCGGCGCGATCCGGCTTTCGCCGAGCGGCACCGGGAGGGCAAGGCGGCCTGCTATCGGATGTTCGGTGAACTCGTTGCCGATCTAACGCAACGCTTCGCACTTCGACCGGCCTTGCCGCCGATGCAGACCGGTATCGGTCTTTACGCGGTCTGGATGGGACTGGCGGTGCAGGGCGATGTCGAAGGCGCCATGCCGCGCGACGAGATGCTCGTCGGCTTCTTCCGCGCCATGGCAGGACTGGGTTCGTCGCATGAGGAGCAGGCGTATTCGTGAGCGGGATCGTGTCAGATCGTCGACGCATCGGCTGCGATGAGCACGGACACCCACTCGTCGGCGAGGTGGATGAGCATCGGCGCTTCCATATCCGCTTCCGCGCCCGGGACGCCGACATCGACGAACTCGGCCATGTCAACAATGCGGTCTGGGTGACCTGGATTCAGGATGTGTCGGTGGCGCATTGGCTGACGGCCGCGCGGCCGCAGGATCGCGACCGGTTCGTCGCGGTCGTGCTGCGCCATGAGGTCGACTATCGCGGCAATGTCCGGGCGGGAGACGAGGTCAGTGCGATCACCTGGGTCGTCCGAGCGCCGCGGGGTGCCCGCTATGCACGATGTGTCGAATTCCATGCCGAAGACGGCCGGACGATCGTCGCCTCGCTGACCCAATGGGCCCTGGTCGATCGGGAAACCGGCAAGCTGGCCCGCGTCCCGGTGGAGGTGGCGGCTCCGTTTCTAAGTGACGATACCGCGCAGAAGGAAATTGGATGAGCGATATCAGGAAAGTGGCGGTTCTCGGCACGGGAGTCCTCGGGAGCCAGATCGCCTTCCAGACGGCCTATAGCGGCTTCGATGTTGTCGCCTACGACATCAGCGAGGAAGCGCTCGAACAGGCGCGCGCACGGCTGGCGGCGCTCGTCGAAACCTACACGAACGAGGTGTCGGGCGCGGCTGGCGGCAAGGCGGCCGGGGCGCTCAAGCGGATCGCTCTGCTGAGCGATCTCGGCGCGGCCGTCGCGGACGCGGACCTCGTGATCGAGGCGGTTCCGGAGGTTCTTTCGATCAAGCAGGCGCTCTACGAGAAACTGGCGGGGCTCGCGCCGGACAGGACGATCTTCGCCACCAATAGCTCGACCCTGCTGCCGAGCGACCTGAAGGCTTACACCGGCCGACCGGACCGGTTTCTGGCGCTGCACTTCGCCAACAGCATCTGGAAGTTCAACACCGCCGAGGTGATGGGCACGGACGACACCGATCCGGCCGTGTTCGATGCCCTGATCGCCTTCGCCTCCGCCATCGGCATGGTGCCGATCCCGGTGCGCAAGGAGAAAGCGGGTTACGTCCTCAATTCGCTTTTGGTGCCGCTCCTGAACGCGGCCGCCGATCTGGCGGCCGGCGGCTATGCCGAGCCGGAAGATGTCGACAAGGTCTGGCGGATCGCCACCGGCGCGCCGATGGGGCCGTTCCAGATCTACGACATCATCGGATTGAACACCCCCTACAACATCCTCTCGCATGGCGACGAGCATGCTCAGTCGCTCGCCGCCTGGCTGAAGGAAAACTACATCGACAAGGGCAGGCTCGGCATCGCCTCGGGCGAAGGCTTCTACAGCTACAAGCCCTCCGCAGACTGATCCCAACAAGAAGAACAGGAGTTCGCCATGCACTATAGCAGCGGAAACTATGAAGCCTTCGTGCGTCCCCGCAAGCCCGAGGGCGCCGACAAGAAGACGGCCTGGTTTGTCGTATCGGGGCTGGCGGGGCTTGCCGGCGCGGCCTTCCTGATCCGCGACGGCGGCGTTTCCGGCGACCGCATCACCATCCTTGAAGAGCTGGAAATCCCTGGTGGCGCGCTCGATGGTCTGGACGTGCCCGAAAAGGGCTTCGTCATTCGCGGCGGCCGCGAAATGGAAGAACATTTCGAGTGCCTGTGGGACCTTTATCGCTCGATCCCCTCGCTGGAGATCGAGGACGCCAGCGTGCTCGACGAGTTCTACCGGCTCAACAAGGACGATCCCAACTTTTCGCTCCAGCGCACGACGCAGAACCAGGGCCAGGACGTGCCCGACAAAGCGCTGTTGACGCTAAACGACAAGGCCCAGAAGGACCTGCTCTCGGTCTTCCTCGCGACGCGCGAGGAGATGGAGAACAAGCGTATCAACGAGGTCTTCGGCGAAGACTTCCTCAAAAGCAATTTCTGGCTCTACTGGCGCACCATGTTCGCCTTCGAGGAATGGCATTCCGCGCTGGAGATGAAGCTCTACCTGCACCGCTTCATCCATCATATCGGCAGTCTCGCCGACTTCTCCTCGCTCAAGTTCAACCGCTATAACCAGTATGAATCGATGGTCCTGCCGCTGGTGAAGTGGCTGACCGATCACGGCGTCACGTTCCGCTACGGCGTCGAGGTCACCGATGTCGATTTCGACATCCAGCCCGGCCGCAAGCAAGCGACCCGCATTCACTGGAAAGAGCGCGGCGTCGAAGGCGGCGTCGATCTCGGGCCAGACGATCTCGTCTTCATCACGATCGGCTCGCTGACCGAGAATTCCGACAATGGCGACCACAGGACGCCGGCGAAGCTCAATGAAGGACCGGCGCCGGCCTGGGACCTGTGGCGCCGCATCGCCGCGAAGGATCCGGCCTTCGGCCGCCCCGACGTGTTCGGCGCCCATATCCCGGAGACGAAATGGGCCTCCGCCTCCATCACTGCCCTCGACGCCCGCATTCCGGCCTATGTCGAGAAGATCACCAAGCGGAACCCCTTTACCGGCAAGATCGTCTCCGCCGGTATCGTCACGGTGAAGGACTCGGCGTGGCTGCTGAGCTGGACGGTTCATCGCCAGCCGCATTTCAAGAAGCAGCCCAAAGATCAGATGATCGCCTGGTTCTACGCGCTCTTTGTCGATTGCCCCGGCGACTTCGTGAAGAAGCCGATGCAGGAATGCACCGGTGAGGAGATCACCCAGGAATGGCTCTATCACCTCGGCGTGCCGGTCGAGGACATTCCCGAACTCGCGGCATCCGGCGCCAGCACCGTTCCCACGATGATGCCCTATATTACCGCCTTCTTCATGCCGCGCCAGGCGGGTGACCGGCCGGACGTGGTGCCGGAGGGCGCGGTCAACTTCGCCTTCATCGGCCAGTTCGCGGAATCGAAGCAGCGGGACTGCATCTTCACCACGGAATATTCGGTGAGAACCCCGATGGAGGCCGTCTACACGCTGATGAATGTCGAGCGCGGCGTGCCGGAGGTCTTCAACTCGACCTATGATATTCGTACACTTCTTGCTGCGATCGGTCCGCTGCGGGACGGCAAGGGCATCGATCTTCCCGGACCGGCCTTCCTGCGCAAGCTGCTGATGAAGAAGCTCGAAGGCACAGAGATCGCCAAGCTGCTCGAAGAGTTCCATCTGATCGAGGAGTGAACAAAGACCGGAAGGCACGCGCGGCGTGTGAAAGGTGATGAATGGCCGACGACGATCAGAAGAGCGAACGCGCCGCCGAGGTGACTGGGGCGCACGGCCATCATCACCATCATGAGCCGGACGGCGAAACGCCGTCCGGTCACGTCGACCATGATCCGGTCTGCGGCATGGTGGTCGATCCCGCCAGGACCGCTCACAAGGCTGAGTATGAAGCCGAGCGCTACGTCTTCTGCTCGGCCGGCTGTCCGTCGTCAGAACATTCGGCACAACTCGCGGCGTAGATTAGCGGAGTGCGG
>NZ_LSJM01000144.1 GCF_001557215.1 Sphingomonas sp. CCH9-E2
GGTCAGCGCGCCGCCGACCCCTTCGACGATCCGGACTTCCTGCTCGCCGACACCGCCACCACTCCCCAGCGCGACCAGCGCGAGCGCGGCGAAGGTCACCAGCATCGCGAGCATCAACCACGCGGCACCCGCCAGCACCTTGGCGATCGCTGCCTGCTGGCGGTGGACCGGAAGCGTCCACAGGATCGCGCGGTCGAACGGGCGGTCGCCCTTCCACACCGCGAACGGCAGCAAGGCAGCCACGAACAGGGGCGGCAACAACAGCTCCGGTTCGAGAAACAGGCGCTCGTCGTAGCGCCACGCAGCAAACAGCGAGATCGTGCAGATCAGCGTCAGCGCCGCCCCCGCCAGCGCGCCTTCGCGCAACAATGCAAAGCCGGTGACGCGGAACTGTTCGGCCAGAATCGAGCGGAACGGCAGGGCGCGGGGTTCAGGCGAATACATGGCTGTTCTCCGACTGGAGCAGAATCGGGACGATGTCAGTCAGACTGACTGCGCTGACTTCGCGCACGGTTGCGCCCGAAGCGGCGACGGTCGCAGCAATCTCGTCCTCCACGCCTGCCGCGACCAGCCGGACGGCCCTGCCGATCGACGGATCGCGGCGCAGGATCGCCGCGGTGAGTGGATGGGTCGGCTCCCACCCGTCCGGCGCATCGATATGATAGCGCCGTACTCGCGACATCAGGGCGCCCAGAGGCTGTTGCGTGACGAGCCGACCCGCGCGCAGCACGCCGACATGATCGATCAGCGTATCGACTTCGCTCACCAGATGGGTCGAGAGGATCGCGGTTGCACCGGTGTCCGCAAGATGGGCAGCAAGCAATGACAGCGCCTCATACCGCACCAGCGGGTCGAGACCGTCGGTCAGCTCGTCGAGCAGAAGCAGGCGCGGCCGGTGTGCGAGCGCGGCGACGATCTGGACGCGCCGTGCCTGCCCCTTGGACAGGGTGCCGAGCGGACGGTCGAGGCGGACGCCGAGCCGCTTGACGATCTCCATTGCATAGTCGCTGTCCCAGCCGGGGTAGAAACGCGCGACATGCGCCAGGAACCGGTCGGCGCGGAGCCATCGATAGGCGCCCTCGCCCGTCTCCGGCACATAGCCGCACCGCGCGCGCACCGCCGGGCCTCCCCGCGCGGTGTCGATGCCCAGCACGCAAGCGTCCCCCGCATCCGGACACTCTGCGTTGAGCAACACCCGCAACAGCGTGCTCTTGCCCGCGCCATTGGTGCCGGCGAGCAGATAGACGCTGCCTTCCGGCACCGACAGCGACACCCCATCGAGCGCGACCTCTCGGCCGAAACGCTTGACCAGGCCCTGCGTCCGGACCGCTGCCGACCCGGTTCCGGGGCTATTCATGCGTGCCTCCCTTGGCATCGGGCGCCTGTTCAAGCGCCTCGATCAAATCCCTGGTGGTAAATCCATGGCGATGCGCTTCAGTCGCCGCTCGCTCTGCCACCTCGCCCAGCAGCTTTGCGCGACCGGCTGCGGGTTCGCGCTGCGCGGCGACAAAGGTCCCCTGACCGCGCCGCACATAGACGATGTCGTTGCGTTCGAGCTCGCGATATGCCTGGACGATCGTATTGTGATTGATCCGCAAATCGGCGGCCAGTTGGCGCACCGACGGCAATGGATCGTCGGTGCGAAGATCGCCAAGGGCGATCAGCCGCCGGACCTCGTCCATGATCTGAACGTAGATCGGCCGTGTCGCTTGCGGATCGATACTGAACCCCATCTCACCTCCGATTCGGTGTTCCGGTACACTAGGACACTGCTGCGGCAGGTCAAGTGCCTTTTCTGCATTCAGTTAGATGTGTGAAAGCCAGTCCTGCGTGGTTTCGAGCTGTTTCCCCGGCAGGTCAGCCCGCCCTACAGGCAAACTTCGATTTCCGCTTCAATCATCCTGACCGACAAAGAGCTGAATGGTTCGATTCAAAGCGGGCCGGTCGTGATCGGCCCGTTTGCCGCTATACGGGTGTCCAGTCAGGAACCTCAAAAATCGGTGGTTCGCAGCTCTGGTAAGGCTGAAGTGGTGAGTTCAATCCTCACCGGCAGAGTCATTTTTCCTCGAACACGGCCACGGCCGCATCCGATAGCGGCACGAGATGGGTCCGCCCCATCTTCATATGTTCGGCAGGAACCGACCAGATCCGGTTCTGCAGATCCAGCTCTGACCAGCATGCGCCGCGAATCTCTCCAGACCGCGCAGCGGTCAGTAGCAGCGCTTCGAGGGCAACCCGGCCGACCGACTCCCTCTCCCGCAGCTTTTCGATGAACGCCGGGACATCGGCATAAGACATCGCGGCAAAGTGCCGATCCTTCTTGGGCTGGCGCGGCAGCCCCTTCGCAATCGACCGCATCGGCGCTTCGGTTGCCCTGACCCCTTCGCGCATGCCCAGTCGAGAACCGTGGCGATTCGTTGGCGCACGCGCCGTGCCGTCTCGGGCTTGCTCAACCAAATCGGGGCGAGCACGTCACGAATGGTCGGCCCTTCGATCTCGTTCACCGGCCGATCGCCGAATGCCGGAAAGGCATAGGTCTCCAGCGTCGAAATCCACTGCTGCTGATGCTTGCCGTTTTTCCAGGCTGCGCGGTGCTCTTCATGAACGCTGATCGCCGCCTCGCGAAACGAGGGGACCGTGATCCGCTCCTGCTTGCGCTTCTCCACGGGGTCGATTCCTTGCGCGATCTTGCGCCGCACGGTGAATGCCGCCTCCCGCGCATCGGCAAGCGATACTGACTTCAATCAGCCAAGCCCGATATCCCGCCGAATTTGTTCACCTAAATGCGCAGGAACCATCGCGCTGAGTTTTCCCGTCCACCTGGAGGAGAAGACCATCGCCATCGGAATATTTTCCCGGCTCGGACAACGACCGGATCTTGGCCGCAGTGAGCTTCCCCATCACAGCCTACTCCATTTTACCCCACATTTTGCCCCACACTTCGTGTGGGATGGTGCGGAATTGAGTGAAACGCAGCAGAACGAAAAACCGCTGATTTCTAGGATATTTTAGCAATTCCCGAGGGGATGCGCGGCCTGAAAAAGGCCGAAAGTGGCGGAGCGGGAGTCCGCCAAATCAGCGTCCCGTTGCATCCTCATGCATTAGATTATGCACGGAAAATAGGCGATAATTTGCGCAATTCGATGCCGCTCCCGTCCCGTTCTATCCGGTTGCGTTCCCATAAAACCGGCGTACTATCGGGGAACGGATTTGGGAACGGAGACGCCAGCCATGCCGCGGAAGCTCAGCAACGCCCTGACGCCCTTGGCGGTCAAGAACGCGAAACCCGGACGCCATGCTGACGGGGGCGGGTTGCATTTGCTGGTGAAGGAAACCGGCGCGCGGTCATGGGTCTATCGCTTCATGCTCAAGGGCAAGTCGCGCGACATTGGCTTGGGCGCGGCTGGACAAGGCGGCATTTCCCTTGCCGATGCCCGGACGGCGCGAGACGCCCTACGCCTCAAGGTGAAGGCCGGGATTGATCCACTGGAGGAACGCCAGCGGGAGGCCAAAGAGGCGCTTGCAGCGTCTCAGGCTGCACAGATTGCCGGAATGACGTTCAAGGCCGTGGCAGAGGCTTACATCGGCGCGAATGAGGCAAGCTGGCGCAATGACAAGCACCGGCAGCAATGGCGCAACACGCTGGCCAGCTACGTCTATCCCGTCATGGGCGAATTGCCGGTTGCCGAAATTAGCACGGCGCATGTGCTGAAGATCCTTGAGCCGATCTGGCAGGACAAGCCCGAAACTGCCAGCCGCATCCGGGGGCGGATTGAAACCGTGCTCGATGCCGCCAAGGCGCGCGGATACAGGGACGGCGAAAACCCTGCCCGCTGGCGCGGCCATATCGCGCAAATCCTGCCTGCCCGTTCCCGGCTCACGCGCGGCCATCACAAGGCCATGTCTTATGAGGCCATCCCGGCGTTCATGGCAACGCTGCGCGAGCGGGAGGCAATGGCGGCGCTGGCGCTGGAGTTTGTAATTCTGACCGCCGCGCGCACCAGCGAAGTGCTTGGGGCAACTTGGGCCGAAGTCGATTTGGACAAGGCAATCTGGACCGTGCCCGCGTCTCGCATGAAGGCGGGCAAGGAACATCGCATTCCCCTGTCCCCGCGCGCTGTCGAGATTCTGGAGGCCGTGCAACCGCTAGGGAAGCCCAACCTGTTTCCAGCCGACAAGGGCGGCAAGCTGTCCACCATGGCCATGTCGATGCTGTTGCGCCGCATGAAGCTGGATTGCACCGTTCACGGCTTCCGTTCGGGCTTTCGCGATTGGGCAGCTGAGTGCACCGGATATGCCCATGAAGTCTGCGAAATGGCGCTGGCGCATGTGATCGGCAACAAGTCCGAAGCGGCTTACCGGCGCGGCGATCTGTTCGATAAGCGGCGGAGGCTAATGGCAGATTGGGCCACGTATTGCGCGAGCGACGGCGCGGCTGGTGCCAAGGTTTCGCCAATTCGGGGAGCGGCGGCATGAGTGATGGAAAATTAACAAGTCCCGACTGGCCTGACCCTACCGACTGGGCAAGGCGGCTCCACACCACGCTCGAAGCGATAGGAGCGGATTATCAATCCGAACCTTGGGCGGTTGCGGATGACCCAGAAGAATTTAGCGGCCTGAACTTAAAGCAGGCCCGCGCTGCCGAGGCCTTGCTTGCGGTTAATGCTGCACTTCGCGAGTTACCGCTGTTTGAAAAATCGAAAGGCGCCGCAATTCTTCACGATGTCGCGGGCGCGCTACGCGACGTCGTTATGGGCGGCACACCGCGCTTGTTCCAGTCGGTTAGGAGCGGGACACCTGGAGGTGATGGCATTCACCGTAATTACGTCAAAGTTTGGGTTGTGACTGCCGTCAGGCAGCTCGTTCAGGCGCATGGGGTTGCCCAGCGTAGCGCTATTGCAATGACTGCCGAGTTGTTTGCGGCAGCGGGAGCCAAGGGACGAAAAGGAATGCCGCTCAGCGCCTCCACTGTGACGGAATGGTGCAACAAGGCGCACCCACTTTCATTAAACAAGGATGAGGTGCGGATTGACCGAGAAGTGCAGTCCAATTTGGACCACTACAGGTCATTACCTGATTGGCCGGGGAACTATGAAGATACTCTAAGGTGGATTGAGTCCATTGCGAATGACCCCCTCCTGACTTCAAAATACGGATAACCCCCCTAATTCCGTCGTAAAACACATGGTTACTCCCGTGCGTCCGCACTTGTCGCGGCAAAGCAGCACAGGGAATACCCATGACAAAAGCATACGGCACCTTGCCCGAGGCCGTGCAGTTTTCGGGCATGTCGCGTACCTCAATTTATGAGGCGTTGAAGCGCGGCGATCTCAAGGCTCGCAAGGCCGGGCGGCGCACGTTGATCTCGTTTGCCGATCTCGAATCCTATCTAGCCAGCCTCCCGACCTATCAGGCGGGAGCATGAGCGATGGCAGCACATATGCAAAACCCCGGCGGGCAGGCCGGGGCTTCGCGCAATCAACTTGGCGGCTGGTTGCATTCCCCTACTACGGCATCGCATTGGCAGGCTCAAACGCTTTCCTCCCGTTTCTGCCTGTCGCCTTGGATGGCGCGGGATATGGCGCGGCTCTGCTTTGGGGAGGGCTCTCATGACTGAGCGCCCCTTCCTCCATCACCGCCCAGCCGCGCTCGCCCTGTTGAGCCAGTGCCCGGCCCTACCGCACAAAGCGGCGGGCTTTCTTGGCCATGTATGCGTTGCCGGAACTTTGACCGATCGGCAGCGCGCATGGCTGGCGAAGTTGCTCGACCGGGCGAACTTGCCACCGCTAGTGGACGGAGGCGCGGCATGATCACCTATCCCGATGCACCGGGGCACCGGAACGTGGAAACCTCGATTGCCGCTGCCGATGCCTTTGCGCCCAAGCTGGGGCGGCTCCAGCGCATGGCAGAGGGCGCAATCCGCGATGCTGGCGCGCACGGCCTTACCGCCGATGAACTGGCAGCACGGCTCAATATGGACCGCTGGTCAATCCAGCCGCGCACCAGCGAATTGAAGCACAAGGGGCTTATCCGTGACAGCGGGCAGCGCAGGCCGAATCGCACCGGCAAGCTGGCCATTGTCTGGATTGCCGCATGATGGCCGCGCCCTTTCCTGCGCAGGTATCGCGCGCGCGAGGGGGCACTTTGAAACTCCACCGGGATTGCGGTTTCGGTGGAGTTTCAATTGCACCGATAGAGCCGCAAAAGCCCATGAAGCTGCCGATTCCCGAAACTGGCACGGCACCTGCAATTTATTACACTAACTCTGGTGTGGCAGCCCTTTCCGCTGGAGGCACTGGCAGGGGCGGCGCGCGTAACCGTGCCGACCGGGAAAGCATTGCACTGACAGCCGCCCAAATTGGCAGTCTGAGGGCCGCTGAGCGCCATGCCGAAAAAATCGGGCTGCCGTTCACCCGCATGATCTCGATTCACTGGCAGGCCGCTGGAGTGCCCTTGGCAGGCATGGCGAAGGCGACCTATCGCTTTACCGACCTGCTGACGAAGGCGCTGGCCCGGCATGGCAGCCGCACGGCATGGCTCTGGACGCATGAAAACGTCCCCGGCAACGGCCATGACAAGGGCGGGCACTGTCACTTGCTCGCCCATGTGCCTGCCGATCTGGTGCCCGTGGTTACGGCGCTGCAACGGGGCTGGCTTCGCCGCATCACCGGGCAGCCTTACCGGGCGCGCGTGATCCACAGCAAGCCGATTGGCGGGCGGCTGGGGCTGGAGGCAGGCAACCCCGATCTCCACGCCGTCAATCTGGAGGCAACGCTTGCCTATGTCCTGAAAGGGGCAAGCCCTGAGGCCGCGTCACAATTTGGCCTGGAGCGGCTGGAGCCGGGCGGGCGCGTGATCGGCAAGCGTTGCGGCACCTCTCAAAACATCGGCGCGAAGGCGCGCAAAGCAAAGGACTGAAAATGGCAAGAAAGGCGAAGGCCAACCCCGACGATGGACTGGTCGCACCGGGCGAAACCGGGAAGCTCGAAGTCGAAAAGCGGGCGGACGAAAAAATCGGGCGGACGCTGGCCCGGATTACGCTGGACCCGCAAACCCGCAATGCCAATCTGGCAATGTCGTTCGGCTCGCAAATGTTTGGCGACCAGCTCAAGCCCGATATTGCCGAAAGCAGCGCCGTGCTGGCGGAGGAAATTCAGCGGGCCATGAAGGGCGAACTGTCGCTGGCCAGTCGCATATTCACCTCGCAAGCGATCTCGCTGGACGCGCTCTTTACCGACATGGCCCGGCGCTCAGGCAACAACATGGGCCATTATCCCGACGCGGCGGAAAGATACATGCGCCTGGCGCTCAAAGCCCAAGCTGCCTGCCGTTCCACGCTGGAGGCACTGGCAAGGCTCCACCAGCCGCGCGAGCAAACCGTCAAGCATGTGCATGTGAACGCAGGCGGGCAGGCCGTGGTTGCCGATCATTTCCACCAGCACACGGGGGACCGGGAAAATGGAAAATCAGACAAACAATCCGATGCAACCGACACGGCTGGCACAATCGCCGCGCTGCCTAGCCCAGACCCGCTCGGGAACGGAGTGCCAGTCCCCGGCGGTGAAGGGGAAGCGACGGTGCAGGATGCATGGCGGGACGAATCCCGGCGCACCTAAAGGCAACCGCAACGCCCGAAAGCATGGCGGTTATTCTGCGAAGGCCAAGGCGGCGGCTCGATACGTGAGGGACATTGGTCGGCTGGTGCGGGAGGTGGACTGCTAGCCTTGCTCATTCGTCTCACGGTTCTGGCAAGATGCCGAGGCAGCGCCGTCCTTCAATGTGTCGGCGGCGCTGTCATACGTGAAAACTATCGGATTGCCGCGCGTTTCGCCCGTCGAACTGGACTGAAAATCTGCCCGGCCACTTACGTCGCGCCCTTCAATCTGCATTGCGTTGACGACATACTGGGCATCTTGCCCCATGTATTGATACCTGATCGCGCCCCGTCGCTCTGAGGTGTTCAGCGTGAGCCAATATTTCGACAAGCCGGTGTCGCTGACGCAATATTTCTCAAGCTGGTCCGGCAGCGGCTTTGCGTCGCATCCGGCTATTGCCGCCAAGGCCAAGGTCGCCAAAGCGTGTCGCGAAAACGGAATATGTTGGACTGCCATGGCCGGATTCCTGTCGTTATCTGGGCGTGCCGAAACCTAACAACCGCATCCCCACGTGCCCGTTAAGCTGAGCGTCCCCGAGGTATCCGCGATACGCAGTCGGGCGTTTGAACTGTGGCCATCCTCTCCCGGCTGGACTTTACCGAAAGGCGTTACTTGCACGGCTGCCGATCCGCACGACATTGACACCGGGCCATCGAACATCGCCTGAGTGTCTGGGGCGGGGCAGAGGTGTTCTTTGCCGTTGAGACGGAAGAACGTTAGGCCATCACCTCCGGCTATCAGCTTTTCCTTGCGTGGCGTCCCGACCGAAAACGAGCACGAACAGCCCATACCAATCTTTTGCCAGTCGGTTTCTTTGATCGTTGCCAGCGTGACTGTCGGGGGCGGGCTTGGGCTGGGCGACGCATTTGAAGCGACCGGCTCCGGACTGGCGCTTGCAGAGGGAGGAACAGGCTTGAACTGCGCATTTGCATCCGCTTCCGTCGCTCCCCAAATGCTGACCTTGTAGTCCAACGTTTCGGGGGAAAGTCCCTGCTCAACCGAAACAGCCCAGCATGACTGCCACAGGTAACCGGCAGGGATAATGGTATCGGCTTGCCGCCATGATGCCCCTTCCACCACGTTGTCGGATCGGTTGGCTGGCCGTCCCTCAATCGAGAAGTCCAAATGCCCAATGGTGGTATTGGAGTTGTTTTTGAATGCCACCCTGATCGGATAGTCTGGCGAGCATCTGAACGGCTTTTCGCCAGTCGCAGGCGGTAACTTGGCAGAGCCGTCGTCAAAAGTGGCCGTCGCGATAATTTGGGTTTTCAAGGGCGGGAAAAACGTCGGCTCGATGATCTGAACCCAGGCGGCAATGCCCAGCCCGCCCACGATTAGCAAAAGGACGATTGAGAGGATTGCCCGCCAAAGTGTTTCGAGCGTCTTTAGGAGCACGTCGCCAACGGAAACGGGGCGCGACAACGGGCCAATATAAAACGGGCCGTTCCAAATCGCTCGCACCAACCCCTTTTTCTCTACTGTCATCTTGCCCCCCTGCATTGGCTAAGCGTAATTTATGCCCATGCGCGCGGCAATCGTTGACGGCAAAGTGACTTGTCCGAAATGCCCGCAGTTGGCCGCCTTTGGTCGGTTGCCCGCCGCCCATCATTTTTGACTGAGAAGCTGCCATCTCTCGAAAGCCGCACAAACCAGCCATTTCCAGCCGCGATTTGTCGCGTTCGGTGTGTAGGGGTTTCTAGCTTCCACGGCTGGCACCGGTTTGCATCCCGAACAGGGTTGTAGCCCATGGGCAATCCGGTCCGGTTGGATGCGACGAAGCGCAGCAGCCGGTTATTGATTTGTTGGGAATCGGTGGATATATCCACCTCAACAAAGCCCGCCACGCCTCTCAACGATGCGCACCATGGCGGGCTACTTTGTTTTTGGCCTTGGCTCGCGCATAAGCGACCAATGCGCCATTTCAACAAGCCATCCAAATCAATTCCCGACCAAATCGCGTTGCTCCAAGAGCGCGGGATGGTGATCGAAGATGTCCAGCAAGCTACATGGGCGCTCAGCCATATCAGCTACTATCGGCTGCGAGCCTACTGGCTCTATTATGAAGCCGATCCGGAATCCGGCAATCATGTATTCAGGGATGGGACGACGCTGGAGGCGGTGCTCGCCCTCTATGAGTTTGATCGCCATCTCCGGCTACTGCTCATGGATGCCTTGGAGCGGATAGAGGTCGCGGCACGCGGTGCGTGGGCGCACCAAATGGCAACGGTCTATGGCCCGCACGGCTACCTTAATGCGGCGCTGTATCCGCGCACGGACCGCTTTCAAGCGAACCTGGCCCAGCTACAATCCGAATATGATCGCTCGCATGACGTGTTCGTCGATCACTACAAGCGCACCTATAACAACCCGCCATTGCCCCCCGTCTGGATGGCTGCGGAGTTCATTTCCTTTGGCCTGCTCTCCAAGTTCTTCTCTGCCTTGGGGGGGCGCTCAGACCGCAAGGCCATTGCTCGCAGGCTCGGCTTTGATGACCGGGTATTTCAGGGCTTGATGCATCACTTAGCGACGGTGCGAAACATTTGCGCGCACCATAGCCGTCTATGGAACCGGCGCTTCACCGTAACCTTTCCAATCGCACAAAATCCGGCCCGCCTTGCAGATACGATAGCCCCCGAAGCTGATCGCAAGCTCTACAACACACTCTCAATGCTCTTGCACTCAATGGGGGCCGTGGCCCCTGAATCGGACTGGCCAAGCCGTTTGACGCGACTGATCGCGGAAAATCCGACCGGAGATTTTGTCGCTATGGGCTTCCCCGGCGATTGGCGGGAGCGTCCGCTATGGGCGCCTCTCTGCTTCGATTAGTCCGAGGGCATTCGGGTGCAAGCAAGCGCGCTATCGGGGAGCGCTTATGGGAACGCGGTGCCTGATTTGAAAAAATATCAATAAAACCAAGGACCGGTGGCGGAGCGGGAGGGATTCGAACTCAGGCGCTAAGAGCTTGATCTGCAACGACCCGAATTCGTCCTCGCCCGCCGGATACCACGAAAAGTACCATGGCGACTTTTCGCCTGAAACCAACGCCTTGCAGGCTCAGTTCGACTCCCACCATGGTAATCGAACCCACGATACAATGCAAATTTTCGGCGTGTCAGGCAAAGCCCCCCGGCGCAAGATGATCGAGATAATCCCGAACCGCGCCCGCCCTGCCGGATTTGACCAGCGCCTCCGGCGTGCGGCCATCGAGCGCGGGGATCGGCTGCGAGCGATACCAAGCCATTGCCTGCACCTCGCCACCTGCCCAATCGAGCACTCGGCCGATGATCTCGAGCATCTCGATCACGCGCGTCTGGGTCCGTGGCGCGCCGCGCCATTCGGACTTCGAGACGGACGCGATGCCGAGGCCCGCGGTCTCGGCGAGCTGGCCCTTGGTCATGCGAAATGCGTCCGCGACACGTTCCACATCGACAATGCCACCCTCGCCCACGAATCGCGCCAAGTAGGGGGAGGCCCTATGGCGAACGTGTCGCGACTCTCGCTTGGTCTGCGCTTCGACCATGTTTCGTTGCCCATCGATTCCGAACGTAAGCAGCATCGGCCATCGTGAACGCCGATCCAAGGACATCTTGCTGTAGCGCGCCCCTCGACGTCAGCCCCGAACCTCCTGGACGAGCGCCAGGGTATCGAGCCTGGCGAGGAATGCCTTCGCGCGCTTGTCGCCCAGCAAGGTCGTCGCCTCCTCCGGCCAGCGATCGAGCGCCAGCCGAACCACACCGCGCATCTCCGCTTCGATCCAGTCCGGATCGAGGCCCAGATAGCTTGCGACCCGACGAATCCTGTGAAAGTTCACGGTCGCGAAGGCGTGCGTTCCGACGAAGCGTAGCGCGAGCGTATCGCGCGGCTGGTAGAACACGGTGGGCACGATGTCATAGGCCGGCGACAGGCGGATCTCCCCCGGCTGCGGAAAGATGAACGACCAATTCTTGAGATGGTTGTCGCCGTTGCCGATCAGGACGTCGGCCACCACGCGGCGCATCCCCTGCAGGGCATCGGCGCGCCAGTCCGTGCTGAATCGCCGGATCATGTTCAGCACCGTCTCGGTGG
>NZ_LSJM01000145.1 GCF_001557215.1 Sphingomonas sp. CCH9-E2
CGCTTCCGGGCCTTATTCGTCTCAGCGCCTTCGCTAATCAGCTGGAACCACAGGCGGAACGAAGTTGCCCGCCGGGCATTTCTCCCTCGCACAGTTGCACAAGCGGAGAAGCGTAATGCGTAAGATTCTGACGATGGCGATGCTGGTGGGCGGTCTCGCCCTGTCGGCGTGCAACACGGTCGAAGGCCTGGGTCGCGACGTCGAGTCGGCCGGCGACACCGTCGCAAAGACCGCCGAAGACGCCAAATAAGCCGAAGCTTTCCCTATCCCTCACCTGCGGCGGCTTCGGCCGCCGCTTCCTTTTCACGGCTTCTGCGCGTGATCTTGATCGCGATCAGCGACAGGAAATATAGTCCGCACAACGGTCCGGCGAGCAACAGCTGAGACCCGATGTCCGGCGGGGTCAGCACCGCGGCGATCGCAAACGCGGCCACCACCGCATAGCGCCACGCGCCCTTGAGCTGCTCGTACGTCACGATCCCCGCGCGCTCGAGCAGCATCAGCAGTACCGGCAGCAGGAACGAGATGCCGAACGCGAAAATGAACTGCATCACGAAATCGAGATAATTGCCGACCGCCGGCAACGCTTCCTGCTTCACCCCGCCGCCCAGATCGCCTTCCAGCCCGAGCAGGAATTTCAACGCGACCGGAATCGCGAAATAATAGGCCATCGCCGCCCCCGAGCAGAACAGCACTGGGGTCGCCAGCAGGAACGGCAGCAGCGCGCGCTTTTCCTTGCGGTACAGGCCCGGCGCGACGAACTGCCACAGCTGGTTGGCGATGATCGGGAAGGACAGCATGAGCGCGCCGAAGAACCCGACCTTGATCTGGACCAGGAACGCCTCGAAAATCTGGGTGAAGATCAGCCGATCCTGCCCCGCCGCCGCCAGCGGGTGCACCAGAAAGCCGAAAATCGGCTTGGCGAAGTAGAAACACGCAGCAAAGGTCACCACCAGCGCCACGACGCAGTAGATCAGCCGCCGCCGCAATTCGACCAGATGGTCCAGCAGCGGCGCTTCGGTATTGGCGAGTTCGTCGGTATCGCTCACGACTCCGCCTTCTTCTTGCGCGGTGTGCGCGGCTTGCGTGCCGGCGCCGCCGGAGCCTCGGCGGCCACTTCGACCACTTCGGGCGTGAATACCGGCTGCTCGACTATCACCGGGGCCGGGTCATCGGCTGCGTCCGGCAGGACCGCCGGTGCCGCCCCCTGCGGGTTGGGATCATAGACAGGGGCCGGCAGCATCTTTTCGGGCGGATGCTCGCGCATGATCCGCGCATTTTCCTCGGCCCATTTCTTTTCCAGCTCGGCCAGTTCCGCCTCGCGGACCATATTGTCGAAGCCGCTGCGGAACTGGTTCGCAACGCGCCGCGCCTTGCCGACCCACTGGCCGACAAAGCGCATCGCCTTTGGCAAATCCTTCGGCCCGATCACCAGCAGGGCGACGATGCCCACCACCAGAAATTCGGGCGCGTTGAAATCGAGCATCGATCAGCCGGTCCGCAAGGCCGCGGCACCGGGCCGCGGCGGAAAAGTCAGCGTTCGTCCTGTGCCGGACGCGCTTCGGCCGCCGTATTGACGTGCGGCTGCGGCTGCGGCTGCGGATCGACCACGCGCTTCGCCTCGATCTCGGCGGGCTTGGCGGCCGCCGCATCGTCGTCGTCGGCCATACCCTTCTTGAACTGCTTGATGCCCTTGGCGACGTCACCCATCATGTTCGAGAAGCGGCTGCCGCCGAACAGAAGGATTACGAGAACACCGACGATCAGCCAGTGCATCAGACTCATGCTACCCATCGGAACTCTCCGTTGATTCTGCGCCTATCTAGTCGTCTTCGTCGGGGGTTTCCACCGCTTCCGGGCCAGAGCCTTCCGAATGTGCCGCCTCAAACGCCAGATCGACCGGATCGAGCAGCCCGGCGGCGCGCAGATCGTCGATCCCGGGCAGGTCGCGGCGGCTCGCCAGCCCGAAATGGGTGAGGAATTCGGGCGTCGTCGCATACATCAGCGGGCGTCCCGGCACCTCGCGCCGCCCCGCCGGGCGGATCCACCCCGCCTCCATCAGCACGTCGAGCGTGCCCTTGGATATCTGCACGCCGCGAATCGCCTCAATCTCGGCGCGCGTCACCGGCTCGTGATAGGCGATGATCGCCAGCGTCTCGATCCCAGCGCGACTGAGTTTGCGGCTGTCCTCACGGTCGCGGCGCAGGAAATTGGCGAGGTCCGGCGCAGTCTGGAAATGCCAGCGCCCGCCACGCTCGACCAGCTCGATCCCGCGCCCGGCATAATGTTCGGTCAGCGCCGCCAGCGCGGCTGCGATATCCGCCTCGTCCCCGACATAGGCGCGCAGGTCGGCCAGCGTCAGCGGCGCCTCCGCCGCGAACAGCACCGCCTCCACCGCGCGCATCGTTTCGTCGGGCGGCGTCACGCCTCGATCCCCCGGAGATAGAGCGGCGCAAAGGCGGACTTTTGGCGGATCTCGACCCGCCCCTGCTTCGCCAGTTCCAGCGCCGCGACGAACGAGCTGGCCAGCGCCGACTTGCGATACGACCCGCTGGCATCCTCGGGCAGGAAGCTCTCGATCGTGCTCCACTCGATCCGCTGCCCGATCAGCTCGGACACGCGGTGGATCGCTTCCTCCAGCGTCATCACCGGGCGCACGGCGACGATATGCATTACGGGCCGCGTGCGCGCGCTGATCTGCCCATAGGCAGAGATCAGGTCATAGATTTCCGCCTGCCTGCGCGATTTGCGCACGGTCTTCAGCCCCTCCGGTGCGCCCCGCGGGAAGACATCACGCCCCAGCCGGTCGCGCGCCACCAGCCGCGCGCCCGCCTCGCGCATCGCGCTCAGCCGCTCCAGCCGCAACTGCAGTCGCAGTGCCATCTCTTCCGGGCTCGGCTCGATCTCCGGGTCGCGCGGCAGCAACAGCGCCGATTTGAGATAGGCCAGCCACGCCGCCATCACGAGATAGTCGGCGGCCAGCTCCAGCTTCAGCTCGCGCGCCTCGTTCACATAGCGCAGATACTGATCGACCAGCTGCAGGATCGACAGTTGCCGCAAATCGACCTTCTGGCTCCGCGCCAGCGCCAGCAACAGGTCGAGCGGCCCTTCCCAGCCGTCGATATCGATGGTGAGGGGCGCGGGATCGGTCATGCCAGCGCCAGCAACGCCTCCCGTTTGGCGATCAGATCGTCGATCGCGCCCGGCTCGGGTCGCACGCTCGCCATCGCGCGCTCCAGCCGCGCCAGCGTCGCCGGCGGTGCATCGCTCAGCCGCCCGACAATCTCCTCCATCTCGCCCATCCGCGCCCAGCAATCGAGCGCGACGTCGCACCCCGCCGCGATCGCCTGCGCTGCCTTCTCGCCCGCCGTGCCGGTCAGCGCCTTCATGTCGATATCGTCGGTCATCAGCAGCCCGTCGAAGCCGATCCGCCCGCGGATCACATCGCGGATTACGGTCGGGGACAGCGTCGCGGGGTTCTCCGCATCCCATGCCTTGAACACGACGTGGCAGGTCATCCCCATCGGCGCGTCCTTGAGCGTCCGGAACGGTTCGATATCGCGCTCCAGCGCCGCATCGTCCGCATCGACCACCGGCAGTTCGTAATGGCTGTCGACCACGCCGCGGCCATGGCCGGGCATATGCTTGACCACGCCGACCACGCCGCCCTTCGCCATCCCGTCGAGCATCGCGCGTCCCAGTGCCGCGACCTGCATCGGCTCGCTCCCGAACGTCCGCCCGCCCACCGCCGGGGTCGTCTCGGGCATGCGCACGTCGAGCAGCGGCGCGCAGTTCACCGTCACCCCAACCTCGGCCAGCATCAGCGCCAGCGCCTGCCCGTTCGCCCGCGCCGCCTCGATCGCCGAAGACGGAGCTAGCTCATACAAAGCATCGAAGGCAGGTCCGGCGGGAAAGGCCGGCCATTCCGGCGGCTGCATCCGCGCGACGCGCCCGCCCTCCTGATCGATCAGGATCGGCAGATCGTCGCGCCCGGACAGGTCGCGCAAGCTATCGGTCAGCGCACGCATCTGCGCCCGATCGACGCAGTTGCGCCCGAACAGGATGTAACCGAGCGGATCGGCGTCGCGGAAGAACGCAGCTTCGTCGGCGGTAAGGACAGGGCCGGACAGGCCAAAAATGACGGGCTTCAGAACAAACCTCCGTTCGCCCTGAGCTTGTCGAAGGGCAGTCCTGCTCTTCTAGGGAGAAGAACGGCGCTTCGACAAGCGCAGCGCGACAGGCTGCGTCACCCCGCCGCCAGGAAACACGCCTCGCCCGCGGCCTTCAGCTTGCCGCACAGCTCCCGCGCCTGCCCGTTGCTCCCCGCGTTGACGCGCAGGCGGTAGAAGGTCTTGCCGCCCACGTCCGCCTTGGCGATCCCCTTGCCCAACGGCGCAAGGTAGGAAAAGCGCTTCGACAGCCGCGCCCAGGCGGCGTTGGCCTCCGCTTCGCTCGGGAAGGAGCCGAGCTGGATCGTCGCGCTGCCCGCTGACGGCCCTGGCGCTGCCTGGGTCGGCGCGGCGGCCTTGGGCACGGCACCTGTCGGGATCGGCGCGACGACGCGGCTCGCGCCCTTGACCGGGGTCGGGCTCGCCTTGGGCGCAGCCTTGCCGTCCACCGGCGTCTCCGGCACCGCTGAGACATCGACCGACCCGTTGGTGGTCGCGCCTTCGCTCGCGGCGAACACGGTGTCGCCCTCGCCCTCGACCTTCATGCCGCCGGGTTCGTCCGGCTTGACCTTGTAATCGCCTTCCTGTGCGTTGATCAGCGCGCCGGTGCCTTCCCCCGTCACCGTGCGCTGATACCACCACCAGCCAAAGGCCGCCGCGGCGATAATCGCCAGCCCGACCAGCGCCAGCAGGATGATGCGCAGGACCGACGGTCCCTCGCGATAATCATCCTCGACCGTCTCCAGCCACGGCAGCCGGTCGTCATTATAATCCTCGCCCGCGTTCATTCAGCTCAGCTCCTGAACCGCCTCGACCCCCATGATGTTGAGACCGTTACGAATAACCTGCCCGATTGCGTCGGCAAGGAAAAGCCGTGCGCGGGTCAGCGGCACATTGTCGGGCAGGATGAAACGGCGCGACGGATCGTCATTGCCCATATTCCACCAGGCGTGGAACTCGGCGGCCAAGTCATAGAGATAAAAGGCGATTCGGTGCGGCTCACGCGCCGCCGCCGCCCCCTCGACCACGCGCGGATATTGCGCGGCGAGCTTCACCAGCGCCAGTTCGCGTGTATCAAGCAGGGACAGATCGGCATTGCCCGACAGGTCCAGCCCGGCATCGTCGGCCCGCCGATGCAGCGAAGCGACCCGCGCATGGGCATATTGGACATAGAAAACCGGATTGTCCTTCGACGCCTCGACCACCTTGGCGAAGTCGAAATCCATCTGCGCATCGGCCTTGCGGGTCAGCATGGTGAAGCGGACCACGTCCTTGCCCACTTCCTGCACCACATCCGCCAGCGTGACGAAATTGCCCGACCGCTTGGACATCTTCACCGGCTCGCCCGCGCGGAGCAGGCGCACCATCTGGACGAGCTTGACGTCGAACCGCGTCTTGCCGCCGGTCAGCGCGGCGACGGCGGCGGTGATCCGCTTGACCGTCCCGGCATGGTCCGCGCCCCAGATGTCGATCAGCTGGTCGGCCGATTGCGCCTTCTGGAAATGATAGGCCATGTCCGCGCCGAAATAGGTCCAGGCGCCGTTCGACTTCTTGATCGGGCGGTCCTGATCGTCGCCGAATTTGGTCGAACGGAACAACGGCAGCTCGACCGGTTCCCAGTCATCGGGCAGCTCGCCCTTGGGCGCTTCGAGCACGCCGTCATAGACCAGGTCGTTGGCCCGCAGCCACGCCTCGGCCTCCTCCGGCTTGCCCGCCGCCTGCAGCTCGGCCTCGGACGAGAACAGGTCGTGATGGATGCCGAGCAGCGCGAGGTCGCTGCGGATCATCACCAGCATGTCGGCAACCGCCTCCTTGCGGAACAGCGCCAGCCACGCGCTCTCGTCCTTGCCGACAAATGCGTCGCCATGCTCGCGCGCCAGCCGCTCGCCGACTGGCTTCAGATACTCGCCCGGATACAGGCCTTCGGGGATCTCGATCGTCTCGCCCAGCGCCTCGCGGTACCGCAGGTGCGCCGACCGGGCGAGGACATCGACCTGCCCGCCCGCGTCGTTGACATAATATTCGCGGATCACCTGGTGCCCGACCGCTTCGAGCAGGCTGGCAAGCGCGTCGCCCACCACCGCGCCGCGGCAATGGCCCATATGCATCGGCCCCGTCGGGTTGGCGGAGACATATTCGATATTCACCGTAACGCCCGCGCCGCCCTGCGACCGGCCATAGGCATCGCCCACCTGCGTGATTGCGGCCAGTTCGCCGCGCCACGTCGCATCGGTCAGGCTCATATTGATGAAGCCCGGCCCGGCGACCGACACCGCCGACACTTCGTCGAGCTTCTCCAGCTCGACCGCGATCTTCTCGGCCAGCGCGCGCGGATTGGTCCCTGCCGGCTTGGCCAGCACCATCGCGGCGTTGGTGGCCAGGTCGCCATGCGTCACGTCACGCGGCGGCTCCACCGTCACCGCGCGTCGCTCCAGCCCCGTCGGCAGATCGCCGGATGCGACCAGGGCATCCAGCGCGGCGTCGAGATGGGCGGCAAAACGGGTGTAGAGCGTCATGTGCGGGTCCAATGGTTTTCCGAAGCCGGGCGCTCTAGCGCACCCGGGGGCGTTCGTCACGCGGTGACGCGGCGGCGGCGCGCGGCGAGCAGTCCGTCGGCGGCATAGATCGCCAGGCCCGTCCAGATCAGCGCGAAACAGATGAGGTGCGCGGTCGTCACCCGCTCCCCGAAATAGGTGATTGCCAGCACGAACTGCATTGTCGGGGCGAGATATTGCAGCAGCCCCAAAGTCGAATAGGGCAGCCGCCGCGCCGCTCCCGCGAACAGCAGCAACGGCACCGCCGTCACCACGCCCGACAGGACCAGCAACGTCGTCGCCAGCGCCTCATTGCCGAACTCAAGCCCGCCATGCGTCGACAGCCAGTAGAGATAGGCCAAGCCGAACGGCGCAAGGATCGCGGTCTCCAACGTCAGCCCTTCCAGCGCCCCGACCGGCGCAACCTTGCGCACCAGCCCGTAGAAGCCGAACGAGAATGCCAAGGTAAGGCTGATCCAGATGCCCTGCCCCGCGCCCAGCGCCAGCACCGCGACCCCGATCCCCGCCAACGCAACCGCCACCGTCTGCGCCCGCCCGAGCTTCTCGCGCAGCAGCACGACGCCCAGCAGCACATTGACCAGCGGGTTGAGGAAATAGCCGAGGCTCCCCTCCAGCACATGCCCGTGATGCACCGCCCAGATATAGACCAGCCAGTTGAGCGAGATCAGCGCCGCGCTCGCGCTCAAGAATAGCATCGCGCGGCGATTGCGTAGCGCCGCCACGATCGCCGAGGTGCGGCCCAATGCCAGAATGACGATCGCGAGCAGCCCCAGCGACCACAAGACGCGCCCGGCAACCACTTCGCCCGCGCCAACGCCCTTCAGGGCAAAGAAGAACAGCGGCAGCACGCCCCAGATGCCATAAGCACCCAGCCCCTGCACCAGCCCGGCGCGGTCGAGGCGCTCGGGCGCTGGGGGCGGATCGGACCGGGCCATGCTCGGGAGATAGGCGCTTTGCTGCGCTGCGGAAAGGCAAGTGTCTGAAAGTTTTCGTTTCGGCGGAGGCGCGCGTGCTTCAGTGCTGGGGCACGTCGTCGTGATCGACCTTCAGCCACCGCGCCCAATCGATGCTCACCAGCGCCACCAGCACGCCCAGCATCACCACCTGCAGCGCAATGCCCCAGGGGCTCGTCAGATTGGCGAACATCACCTCACCGATATCGCTCTCCCGCACCTTGCGCGCGGTCCAGCCGTAAAAGGCATAGGTGAACAGCCGCCCGGTGAAGAAGGCTGCGGTAAAGCCGAGCAGCGGCACCCGCGCCAGCCCAACCGCCATGAACAATTGCGCCGACGGCAGCGGCGAGATGACGAACAGCGCCAGCAGGATCAGCACGTTATGCTTGCGTCGCGCCACCGCGATCCGCGCCGCAGCGATGTTGCGCTGCATCCGCTGCGGCAGCCACATTCCGAAATGCCGCGCCCCGACCGCCAGCATCAACCGCCCGAGCGCCGCCCCCGCCGCGCCGATCAGCACCAGCGCCCACAGCGGCTGATCGCCATTGATCCCGTACAGCACGATGATCGACCAGGTCGGCGGCCCGAAAGCGGGCAACAAATTGACCCCCAACGCCAGCAGAAACAGCGAGATATAGCCCATCGATACACGCGTGCTGCGAAACAGCCGTGGGTGCAAGTCGCTTGACGAATGTGACATTGTATCATTATGCAGCGGCCATGCCCGTCAAAGCCCCCGCCATCCACGATCCCGCGCACTGGGATTCGGTTTCCACCAACTATGCCGCCGAGGCCGACCGCATGACCGGCCGCTACGCGCAAACCGCGTGGGAGCTTGCCGCGCTGCCCAAAGGCGCGCGCGTCCTGGACGTCGCAACCGGCGCTGGCGCGCTGCTCGTGGCGGCGCTGCGCGACGGCGCCGACGCGCTTGGCATCGATTTCTCACCCGGCATGGTCGAGATTGCGCAGGCCCGCGCTGCAGAGATCACGCCCGGCCAGCGGGCACTGGTGATGGACGGCCAGCGGCTCGACTTCCCCGCACGGAGCTTCGACGCCGCCTTCTCGATCTTCGGCGTGTTCATGTTCCCCGATCCTGCGGCGGGCTTCGCCGAAATGGCACGCGTGCTCCGCCCTGATGGCTCCGCCATCGTGTCGGTATGGGAAAACGCAGGCGGTGCCGGTCCCGCTCAGCTCTTCGCGCAAGCAGCCCAGCGCATCTTCCCCGACCAGCCGGTGCCGCTGCCGATGGCACGGCTGTTCAACACACCCGAACTGCTCGAAGCGGCCTTCATCGAAGCCGGATTACGACCCGAAGCGGTCCACCGCGTCAGCTACAGCTGGCCCGCTCCGCCGGCCGACTGGTTCCGCGAACACGCCAAGCTGGCCTATGGCTGGTCGCCCGTCTGGCAACTGCTCGACGACGCTCAGCGCGCCGCCTTCGCCAAAGAAGCCGCCGCACTCGCCGCCGACCTGCCGCCGGAGGGGATCACCTCCACGGCGCTGGTGGGTATGGCGCGCAAGGCGAAGTAGAGCGTCAGCATCGACTACACACCCTCCGTCACCCCCGCGAAAGCGGGGGCCCATCTCCCGGACTGTCCTCCTGGCGCGCCGGTGCGATGCGCCGATCCAGCGGGAGATGGCCCCCCGCTTTCGCGGGGTGACGATAGCGGCGTCAAACCCGCACCAACCCATCCATCGCCCGCGCGCTTTTTTGCCCCGGGAACAGCGCCGGCATCGCGCGCGCCGGATCGACCCCGAAATGCGCTGCCGCCGCGCTGCCGATCACCGCGTCCAGCCCCGCCGTCGGGCGCAGGTCGCGGCCCTCATACAACGCCGCATCGCTCAGCCCCGGCCAGTCGGCGACGACGCGCCCGCCCTGCACCGCACCGCCCAGCAGCCATGCGACCGATCCGGTGCCGTGATCGGTGCCCTGCGTGCCATTGACCTTCACCGTCCGCCCGAATTCGGTCGCGACCAGCACCATCGTCTTGTCCCAGAGCGGCCCAAGGCCGGTCTTGAGCGCCGCGATCATCTGGTCGAGGCCATTGAGCTGCGCGCCCAGCCGTCCGCGCTGCCCGGCATGGGTGTCCCAGCCGCCGGTCTCGATCATCGCGATCCGCGCGCCATTGTCCGCCGCCAGCAGCCGCGCGGCGAGCGCACCCGTCGCCGCCGCATTGCGCCCGTTGTTCGCGGCCAGATCGCCGGTCAGCGTCCGCGTCGCCGTCGCCTGTTCCCAGATCGCGTGCAGCTGCGGATCTTCGGCATAGAGCATCGCCACCCGCCCGAGCAGATCGTCCGACGCATCGGGCAGGACCGATGGCGCATAGGACGCGACCTCCACCTTGCCGCGCAACGCCATCGGGATCGTCGCGGCAATCGCGATGCCCTTGCGCGCGTCATCGGGGAGCACGGACAGCAGGCGGTTCATCCACCCGTCCTTGAGCTGATAGGCCGCCACACCACCCGTCTCGAGCACATTCTGCGCATCGAAATGCGACCGGTCGCGATAGGGCGAAGCGACTGCATGGACGAACAGCGCCTCCTTCGCCGCATATATCTGCGCGACATTCTTGAGGTTGGGATGCAGCGCGAACATCGCGTCCAGCTTGGCCGCATCGGCGAAATCCTGCGCCAGCACCCCGCGCTGCGCGGCAAAGGCCGGATCGCCCACCGGCGCGAGCGTGCCAAGCCCATCGGCTGCCCCACGCTGGATGATGAAGACGAAGCGGCGGTCACTCGCCGCCTGCGCAAAGGACAGGCGTGGCGCGAACCCCAGCGACAGCGCACCCGCAGCGCCGGTCAGGACAAGTTTGCGGCGGTTGATCATCACATTATCTCCGCATGAATTCGGGAGCGACGAGCATCAGCGCGACGCCCTGAGACGCGCTTTCGGCGCGCGCGATGGCCTGTTCCGTCGTCGCACTCAGCGCGCCGGGGAACAGCACCGCCGCCCGCGCCCGCGCATCGATCGTATCGCGGGTCCGCGCCGCCATCCGCTCCGCCGCCTCGACCCGCCGCATCACCGCATCCGGCCCGGCCCAGCTCGCCGCGATATCGTCGAACCCCGCGGGCGATCCCGGCCGCCACACCGGCTGGCCGAGCTGGTTCATCAGCCCCAGCACGGCCTCACCCGGAATTTCGCGCGTGCCGAGCGCGCGCATCGCGGCGATCGACCATTCCCACGGCGTGCGAAACTTGACCGGCTGCGCTACCCACGCCTCGGGTGCCTCGATCAGCACGCGATACAGCGTCGGCAGGTCGCCGCCCGATTTGAGGAACGCCGCCTCCAGCTTGCCCACGAGCGACGCGGGCGGTTCGTCCCCCGCGAAATGCCGCGCCAGCTTGGTCGCGATATGCTTCGCCGTCGCCGGATGCACCGCAAGATCGTCGAGCACCGCCGCCGCCTGCCGCTCGCCCTGCTGGGAGTAGCTTTTGCCCAGGATCGTGCGCGTCCCCGGCTCATGGATGCGCCCGGCAAAGACGAAACTCCCCGGCTTGCCCTCAAGCCCGGCAAAGCGCGCCGCCGGCCCGCGCGTGATTCCCGCGACGCTCCACCCGGTCATCGCGCGCGCAAACTCGGTCACGTCCGCCTGCGTGTAACCAGTGCGCACGCCCAGCGTGTGCAGCTCCAGAATCTCGCGGGCCAGATTTTCGTTGAGGCCGACGCGCTGCGGCCCGCCGCGCCGCGCGGCCAGCTGCCCGGCCATGCTGCCCGGGCCGACCGACTGCGCCTGATCCAGATACAGCAGCATCGCCGGATGCCGCTCCACCGCGTGCAGCATGGCGCGAAACGTGCCCAGCACATGCGGCCGGATCGCATCGAACTCGAATGCGCCGGCCAGGCCGATCATCGTGACCTTGTCCGCCGAAACCGCGAAATGATTCGACCAGAAATGGACCAGCCGCTCGACGAACGGCGTGTCGCTCGCCACCGCGACCTGCGTGCGCGCGGCAACTGCGGTCATGTAGAAGTCGCGCCCCTGCTGCCGTCCGAACTGGCGCGCGCGGCGCACCGGATCGTCGGCAGTTTCGGCCTCCGCCATCGCGGGACCGCCGGTCGCATCAGCCGGTGCGCGCATGGATTCGACATCGCCACCCGCGCGCCGCTCCTGCCGCTGCTCACGTTGCGCCATCCGCAGTTCTTCCAGATAATCGGATATCTGGGCCGCAACTACCGGCGTCGTCGGCAACGCGGCAATCGCGCCGGGCCGCACATCGTACCGCGCCATCTGGTCGATCAAGGCGCGGCGCGGGTCAGCCGGTGCGGACGCATCCGCCCTGCCGCCTAGTCCGAACCGGTTAAGGGCGATGCTCGCATCCGACATGGGCAATATCCCGAAGAGTGACCATCGAACGCTACGCCAGCTTTGTCGCAAATCTGTGCCGACCGCGCAATTTGTCGCACAGGTCGCTCATTCCGTCCCTGATGCGTCCCGCGCAATCGCTCTTGCATCCTTCGCGCTTGGCATTGCTGCGACGCAACATATCAATGGGCGCAAGAACAAAACAATATTGGATGCCGATCTGGCCCTTCAGTGTCTCAAGGGAGAAAGATCGTGATCAAGACCTTCATCAGCGCCGCCGTCCTCCTCAGCCTGCCGGTCGCCGCCTATGCCGGCGAGCGTACTTTCAAGCGTGACGGCGTGACCTATGTCTACACCAGCAAGCAGGATGGCGACGCCACCGTGCTCGAGGGCAAGGCATTCCCCGGCGGTTCGGCCTACACACTGGTCGTCCGCGGCAAGCAGGTCACCGGCCGCGTCGGCGGCACCCCGGTGTCGTTCCGCATCGCCAAGCCGCTCGCGCAGACCGTCGAGACGGCGTCGCGCTAACACCGTCCAATTCCTCCCCTGAGCAAGCTCAGGGGAGGGGGACCGCCGCCGAAGGC